>JBGSNR010000119.1:0-36231 GCA_041739545.1 Pirellulaceae bacterium
ATGATGATACTGCCGTTGCTTTTCCATCGCCGGGACTCCGTTTGAAGAGTTGTGGAACTAACCTCATTCAAACCTCCCGGCGGTGGATCTTCACGTAAATTCAGCCGCTGATAGCGGACACTTCAAGTTTGACAGCGCCGAAGGTTGGTGGACGAAGACGCGACCGGCGCAGGAGGAGCAACGGAAAAGAAAGGCGCACTAACGACGGACTTGCTACGCCTTTTGGCCCCTGTTCACCCGTGCTTCTTATCCCTCAGTGGGGTAGTTAACAGCCAGGACGGAGCTTTCGTGCTTAAGTTGTTTTAGGGGATGTGGTTGGGAGAATCAAAAGGTGTGTAAACCGGTTTCCAAAAGAACTCGAACGGGGGGTTAGTGAAGCGATTCAGCCGACGCTTTCGTGTTTTCAGTTATGGGGAGAGGCCGACGTTTTGAAAGCGCGGTTTACAGTTCGGTCCGGGCGGCCGAGCGAGGATGATGCACCAGGTTTCCCGTGTTGCGTGCCCCGTTGATGACCGAGTCTCGCCACAGGGCGGTGGCGTCGAAAATGGCGGGGTCCATGCGCATGTCGGTGAGGAGCACGCCCGGCTTGTGAACTTTGAGTTGCCCGACGAGTGCTCCGTCGGGCTGCACGGTAAAACTGCCCCACATCGAGGGGCGAGCGGTGCTGTTGTTGGCGCTGATCCAGAAGTGATTTTCGGCCGCTCGGCACTGCATGGTGGCGGGGACGATTGCTTTCCAGATGTTGTAGTTGGGATCGTCGACGACCGTTTTGCGGGCGTTGTGATAGGAGTAGAACATCACTTGCGTGCCGAGCGCTTTGTACGCCCGACCCAGTTCTGGAAAGCGGTAGTCGTAACAGATGGCAACGCCGCAAGTGATGCCAGCGATTTTGAAGGTTGTCCAGTGATCGCCGGGAGAATAGTGAGCGAGGTCGAACCTGGCGTTCTTCCCCTCACAGCCGGTGCAGAAGCGTTTGTCGTAGCGATCGGCAATGTGGCCACGAGGGTCGATGATGTAAACACTGTTGTGCGGGCGGATTTTATCTGAGAGGTAGTGTGTCGAGCCGAGCAGCACCCACAGTTTGTGCTTCTTTGCCGCGGCCATGATCTCTTGGGTTGCCGCGCGAATTTGGGGCCAATCGAGTTCGTCGCCACTGGCGAGTTCGACGCCGATATAGCCGGTGAGAGCGCATTCCGAAAAGTGGGCAACCTGCGCTCCTTGTTCGGCAGCTTCCGCCATTTGCTTCAGGATCCAGCGACGATTTTGATCGACATCGGCTTCGACACTGAACTGGCAGGTAGCAACACGAAGAGATTTCATAGTCAGCAATCAGAGCAATTTTTGGGGAGGTGCCGCATGGTCAACGAACACGAGAGGCTGGTCAGGAACCAGTCGCAAGCCTTGCCGGCGCAGCCAGGCCAGCATGGACCACAGGACAGCATACTGCGCGAACAAGATCAGCACGACGATGGCCATGTCGCCGCTCATCCCCAGCGGAGCCGCGCAACCCGTGGCCAACAAAATACTGCCGACAAAGCCGATCAGCGTGCGATGTTTCAGACTGGTGCCGAAGCTCGCCCAGCCGGCGAGAAACGCTTGGGCGAGCGTGGATGTCAACAGAATGACAGCGATCACCAGGTCGTAAATCAAATCGCCGTGGTCGGCGTTGCTGATGTTTACTTCCGCAAAGGCATCTCGAAAAAACACAATCAAGATTCCCACCCCCGCCATCCAAGTCAAAATATCTCGCAAGCCAAATTGCGAAGCATTGTCCCGGGGAATGTCTCCTGCCCAGTGAACTTCCCAGCGCAACAACCAGCGGAAGAGGGTGGTCAAACCGATCAGGCAGAACTGAAACAACAGCAGGAGCAGGACGAAGAACAGAATGAATCGAAGTTCGAGTTCATCATGCGCCACCACCTGACGAAAAAAGGCGGCCGAGGCGAACGCGGTGCCGGCGAGGACCAGGGGAATTCGGACCGCTGCTCTCCCAGGCCCCAAGACCAGCCAGAATCCGCCGTAGCTAAGTTGGGCGAAGACCATGCCGAGCACCACGGCGAACCACCCTTCACTTGGATCGGACCCATTGGTGACGCCCCCCGCGCGCAGAAGCAGCAGGTCGACGAAAATCCAAACCCCTGCGATCCGAGCGGGCCAGTTCCTGCGCCAGGCTTCGTTCGTCCCAAAAATGTCGGCGGGCGAAATGGGGAAATCCTCGTGCGTGGTGCTGGGGGCAATTCTCCGCACCGATTAGGGGGTTATTCGATCAACAAGCCGCAGGATTTATCAGTTTGGCTGGAATTGAGAGCAGGAGCCAGCAGGTGTTCAGCTTTTCGAACGGCAATGAAAGTGCCGCGAAGACTCCCCCGCATCGATGGCGGGGACTGGTATAAATTATTGATCCGCCCCTTGCAGTTCGCTGGCAGGCCCATGAGTCACGCCGTAACCGATTATTCTTCCGCCCTGGCATTTCTCTACGGTCGGATCAACTACGAGCGGACGTTGACCGTGCCCTACGGTTCGGGCGCATTCAAACTCGATCGCTTCCGCCAGTTTTTGGAATTGCTGGGGAACCCTCAGGAAAAGCTGCCAGCCGTTCATCTCACCGGGACCAAGGGCAAAGGTTCCACGGCTGCCATGGTCGCGGCGATCTTGACTGCGGCGGGACGCAGAACAGCGCTGTATACCTCTCCGCACCTGGAGCGGTTGGAAGAACGGTTCGTGATCGGAGGAAAACCGGTCGACACAGATGAACTAGTGCGCTGGACCCAACACTTGCAGCCCCTGGTCGAAGATTTTGATCGACGAGCAGAAGAGACCGGCGAACGATCGCTCACCTTTTTTGAAGTGACCACCGCGCTGGCGTTTCTGATGTTTGTGGCCTGCGATGTCGAAATTGCTGTGCTGGAAGTTGGGCTGGGGGGCAGGCTGGATTCAACGAACGTTTGCCGACCCCTAGTGTGCGGCATTACCAGCATCAGTCTGGATCATATGAAGCAATTGGGGAACACGAAGGCGGAAATCGCGCGGGAAAAAGCAGGGATCATTAAGCCAAGCGTCCCCGTCGTTTCCGGCGTGATCGATCCGGAGGCTCGGGAGGTGATTTCCCAAGTGGCGGACGATGTTGGCGTAGTCTTGTGGCAGCGGGGAACAGATTTTGATTTCGATTTCACCCCGGCTGTGTTCGGCAGCAGTGATGGAACCAAACTAATTCCCGGGAAGATGGCTTATCGTGAAAAGATGGGAGAGAACCGCTTTGAATTACCACCAGCTTCCCTGGCCATGCTGGGGGAGCATCAAGGGGCGAATGCCGCGACCGCAGTTGCGATCGTGCGACGACTCGGCGAGCAAGGCTATGCCATTTCAAACGAGGCGATTCAGGCGGGACTGGCAAATGCTCGTGCCGCCGCGCGGGTGGAATGGATTTCCGGTTCTCCGCCGCTGGTGCTGGATACGGCTCATAACGGGGCTTCGATCCGGGCCTTACTACAGGCACTTCCACAGCGGCCAGGTGTGTTTAATGGCAGTCGCAACGTTGGTTATGGAGCGCCCCGAGTGCTCGTCTTTGCTGCCAGTCGCGACAAAGATACGCGCAGTATGCTGGCGTTATTGGTGCCTGAATTTGACGTGATTTTTTTGACGCAGTATTTGAATAACCCCCGGGCCGTTCCCCCTGAGGAATTGCTAACGGAGGCTGAAGAGTTGGTGCATGCTGGGAATGGAGCAAGTGCGCTACAACTCAAGACGGTCGAGGACCCCCACCGAGCTTTTCGCATGGCTTGTGAGTGGGGCGAGAAACCGGAATTGGTGGTGGTCACCGGCTCGTTCTTTCTGGCAGGTGAGCTGTCCGCGGCCGTCAGGCAATACGGCGCTCCAGTCGCGACTGTTGGATCGTGAGACGATGGTTATGATAAAGATTAGTTCTCCCCGAGACCTTTGCCGACGAGATTTGAACATGATCACACGAAGGAACCTGCTGGCTTTGTCCCTGCTGTTGATTTCCGTGACTGTCTTCTGCGGATGCGGTGGGGAGTCTGACAGTGATGGCGGCGCAACGCCAACGACAACCGGCGGAGATACGGGGAGCAGTGATAGCGCGAGTGGCGATGTGAAAACAGTCTCCGTCGCCGGGCTGCCGAAGCTGGCGGAATATCAACCGCCGCTGGAAGGGGGAACTGTAGAAGTTGCTCCGCCAAATGGCTGGTCTCCACTCCCACGCAGCGAGAAGTTTTTGATCCGCTTCTTCCATCAAGACAAAACGAAGCTGCCCCGGATCGAAATTAGTTCGGCTCCGAATCCGTTAGATGATGTCGGCGATGTCACTTCCGAGAACGTGGCAGAGTTTGCCAAGGAAATGGCACCGATTTCGACGCAGGGGGGACGCAAGGTGATCGAACCCTGCTTGCCGCTCATCTTCGGGGACTCGGCCTGGGCTCGTCACGTACGGCTGGCCAAGAGTTCGTCGGGCATGGTCCAGATTCAGTCTCTGCAGACGATTCGTGGAGGCAGGCTCTACACGGTTGACTTACTCGTGGAAGGAGAGGAAGCGGCAGACCTGAAAAAGTACAAGGATTACGGCTACGCTGTCGCGGCCGGGATGAAGTTCGGCGGCGGAGGGGGAACCGACTTCAAGGTTCCGTTGCCCGAAGCCGAGCCAGTCCCGATGGAACCTGCCGGGGAATAACCTTGGGACAGACGCTCCGCCTGCGGACTTCCGCCGGATGGTGCTCGGAAGTCGAAGCTGGCTGATTCTCGCTAGCTCCTGGTAAGCCCCAATTTTGGGGAATCGGGCGAGAAAATATCCGGATTGTTGGGACTAGCTAAAGTCTGCCGATTGTAACGCCGATAATCCAGAAAGAAGTCTTTGGCTTTCAGCGGTGAATTTGACCTAAGTCGTTACACGGGAATCGATTAACTTGACTCTAGTGCTTGTGGCATCTACACTTGGAACGAGTCGCCCGGAACAATCGAAGCCGGGCGGATCGAGTTGCGACAAGCACTTGGGAGAGAGGAATCGTGACCAAGAAAGAGATCGTGAAGACGATTTCCGACGAAATCGGATTAACCCAGCTGAAGACCAAGGAAATCGTTCAAAAGACGTTCGACGCTATTGTCGAAGCGTTGGTGAACGGCGAATGGGTTGATAAAGACGGAAAGCCTGAGTACGAAGGGCGAATAGAATTGCGGAACTTCGGTGTCTTTGAAGTCAAAGAGCGAGCTCCGCGAAAGGCACGCAACCCACGCACGGGCGACCGGGTTGATGTGCCTCGTAAATTCGTCGTTACCTTCAAGCCGGGTAAGGAGATGGAAGAAAAAGTGCGGCAACTGGAAGAACGCGCTAACGCCCAGGACGCAGCAAGGGCTGCCCAGGCAAGCGGACAACCAGTTCCCTCCTCCGACGGAAACGGAGCTTCCTAGAGGTTGATAGCAGAACATAAGTCTTGGCGGAGCCAGGAATTTGGACTTGCGGCGTGCCTGAAAACGGCAGTACAAACCGCACCTTCAAGGAGGATTGTCATGGGGCGTTACATCTGGGTCGCGGTGATCGTCGCAAGTGCCGTGGCTCACACGGGTTGCTTCATACCGATCTATTCGGGAGACCCGGCCACCCGCGCCAAGCAGTTGATCTTCACCTCGGAAGATCTGCGCATGATGTCGGAAGAGTGGGAGCGGATCTGGTTCTTGGATCAGCCAAGCCACCTGACCCCGCGACGTACTCACGGCGGCGTGATCTAAAGCGGTCGGGCGCATCGCTCGATTTGCGATGCGCGTGCGTGAATCCGTAACCGCAGCAGAAGTTGCTCTTCTTAACCGAAGACTTCCTGCACCACGGTGCCGCCGTCGACTACTTTGATGGGCCTACCGACGCTGCTCATATTTTCTTTTTTCGCGTCGATCTTCAGTGCGTGACAGACAGTCTGAAACAGATCCGTCACCCCCACGGGGCGATCCTTCACATCGCTGCCGCTGTCTGATGTCTGGCCGATCACCTGGCCACCCCGCACACCTCCGCCAGCAAGAGCCACGTTGAAGGCCCGCGGGTAATGATCCCGGCCACCATTGGGATTGATCCGCGGCGTGCGCCCAAATTCGCCGGCCCATAGAACAAGAGTCCGATCGAGCATGCCGCGCTGTTTCAGATCCTGAATCAGGGCGGCGAAAGGCTGGTCGAGTTCGCCACATAGTCGCTTGGTTTGATCCGCGTTGTTCTGATGTGAATCCCAATTCCCGAGCGAGACTTCCACAAAGGTCACTCCCGATTCCACCAGTCGCCGCGCCAGCAAGCAGCCTTTGCCGAACGTGGAAGTTCCGTACAGGTCCTGCACTTGCTTGGGCTCCTGTTCGATATCGAAGGTCTTCATCTGCGGGCTTAGGACCATCTTCGAAGTCTGCTGATAGAGCTTCCGGTGGTCTTCCACTTCCTGGCGCCCGCCGGCTGCCGCATAGTCATCTTCCAACCGGCCGAGCAGACTGAGGCGGCGGTTGAAACGGGATTCGGAAGTCGCAAGCGTGGTGTTCTCCGGCAATCGCCCCGCCTGCTGCATTACGAATGGATCAAAGTCCACGCCAAGCAGACCGGCACCATCATTGAAACGTCCCTGGCCGATACGGACGAAGCTGGGCAATTCTGCGGCCGCATTACCGATCTCTTTGGCGACGATAGATCCCAGCGTGGGAAACTTCACGGTCGCCGTGGGCAAGTATCCCGTATGCATCAAATAGGTCGCCCGCGGGTGGCTCCCTTCCTTGCTGTTCATTGAGCGAATCAAGCAAAGGTCCTGCATCTGCTTCGCGACCTGCGGCAAGTGCTCGCAAATCTCGATCCCGCTGACGGCCGTGGAGATCGCTTTCGTCCCGCCGCCATTCTCATGATCGGGCTTGGGAGAGAACGTCTCGAACTGGCTCGGGCCACCTTGCATCCAGAGGAGAATGCAGGCCATCCCTTCTTTGCGCAGGTCGGCTGCCTTGGCGGTGACCATATCGGTCCAACTCAAGCTCCCCGCGGCCAATCCAGCCAAGGGAATGGCCCGCAAGAAGTCCCGCCGTTGCAAGCCGCGGCGAGTGAATTGGACATTCATTTGATGATGAAGCGTGTGCATGATTGGATTCCTTGTACGATGGCCCTCCGAGGCCGTCGAATGTGTTGACTATCCCGTTCCGCTTAATCGTTTACTTTTCCGACCGACTTGAACCGCGTTTAAGTGTGAAAATCCACGGTCCACTCGTCAGAACACGCAATCGACGGCCTCGGAGGGCCATCGTACTTTTCTAGTTCCGATATAAAAACTCGGTCGAATTGATCAGCGACCACTGGAGGTCCTCGAACGCTTCGACGCGATTGCCAACTTCCTTCACGTATGCCAGGCAGGTGCTTCGTTCTTTGTCACTCGGTTCACGTCCCAGGGTGCCAAGGTACAACTCATCGACCATGGCCGAATCGTTGCGCACGCGAGTCAGGGTTCTGCCGAGGTCAGTGAAAATCGTCTTGCCTGAGAGACCACTCTGCAGCGGCGGCGAGTTCATCAGGTCCAACGACTGGGGAATGCTACCGAGCACTTCGTCACGGCGCTGGCTCGGATCGTAACCAAACACGGCATTGAAAATCGCTCGTGTGTTGCGAGCATTTCCCCGCAACGCCATGTAACCGGTGGGGGTTTCTTCTGCGGCCTTAATGCCGAGGACCGAATATAAATTGTCGAGTACCACATCGGCACGCAGCCGCTGGGCGACGTTCGCCTGAAAGGGCAGTTCTTCGGGATTGCGTCGAGCCCGGCATTGCCGTTGATAAAGCTCCGTCTGCATGATCGTGCGGAAGAGCCACTTCACGTCGTAATCGGCGTTCGCAAACTCCTGGGCCAGGTATTCCATGGTTTTCGGAGCCGAGCATTCGCGATCAGGGCCAATATCGTCGAGCGGCTCATAAAAACCTTCGCCGCACAATTCGCCCCAAATTCGATTCACAAACGCTTGGGAAAAATAGGTATTGTCCTTCTTGGTGATCCATTCCGCTAGTTTGCCTCGGCGCTCCGCATCCTTCACTCCCGTCGACAGTTCGTCGCCGGTCGCAAACAGAACCGGCTTCATCAGCGTGCCGCGCGATTCAGGATTCATCAGATCCGACATGTAGTGTTCGGTGGTCCCTCGAAAGCGCATGGCGTTATTCCCGGGGCGACCTCTCGCAAACGTGAAGTCGGTCGCCGTGACTGTCACGGTGCGATTGTCAGGGGTGAGGATCACGCGACTGGCCACTCGCGGGAAAAACGCGGCCAATTCATGAAACTCTTCTCTTTTCCAGCGATCCCAGGGATGATCGTGGCACTGAGCGCATTGAATCTGCACCCCCATGAAGATGCGGCTGATTTCTGCCACCACTTCTTCCGGTTGACCTTGCTGGGCGACGATCAGGCCGCACTCTCCTTTTTCGAGGGCATCCCCTTCCGCCGTGATCATCTCCGTGGCGATCTGGCTCCAAGGTTTGTTCTCGTTGAACGACTTGATCAGGTAATCCTGCAAGCTGGCCTGAATGATCGCGGCCCGCTCTTCTGTCTTGCGATACATGATTACATCGCGGTAATAACGCCCCCAGTTCCGGCCGAAACGCGGATCGGCCAGAAGTTTTTCGATTAACTGGGCTCGTTTATCAGTGGCGGGATCGATCAGAAAGGCAGTCGCTTCGCCCGGCTTGGGAATTTCGCCCACCAGGTCCAGATGGGCTCGGCGCAGGAAAGTGGAATCGTCAACGAGGGGTGCAGCGGGGCTTTTTGCCTGAATCTCCTCGGTAAGTAGCCGACCAACTTCTTTAGCGACTGCAGCGGGTTCTGACGCACTCGCCGAAGCGAAGCACCAAAGGAACGACGCACCAACTCCCAAGAGCCAACTGAGACGAGAGACCATGGCTTATTTCCGTAAGTAAAAAAGGGGCCGCAAGTTCGCAATCAGCCTACAAAACCGGGTTCGTTTCACACTCAACATAAATAACCCTACGCTGCTGGCATAGTTTCGACATCGTCTGTCCGCTTCACGTGGATTTCGCATTTACGTTTCGTTCAGGGGTATAGGGGGTACCTATGGGTGGTTTTGGAAACCGGTTTACACACCCTCAGTTTTTCATAAGTCGCTACTTTGCAAGGGTTTGTCGCTGGAAGTGAGTTTCTGGCTGTTAGCGCCTCGAACAGGGGGGTTGCTAGCATTCATGGGGCGGGTAAATGGAAGTCTTAGGCTGTTAGCGCCACAAACGGGTGGTGGTTAGCATTCATCGCGGGGGGAGCGCATCACTTGGAATTCTAGCGGCGTCCCGTTGGATTATTGATTAGTTTATAAGTAAATACAAAATTTCATTCAGGGCGGTCTGGGAGCCATTCCGCACATTCGCCTGCCGGTTTCCTGCGGAACTAGCTGGGAAACCTAAAGCCTTCCTGTTGCCTGAGGCATCCAAACCGAGCGGCAGTGGAATCCTGTTACGGGGCATTTACAATAGGGCGGATGGCTTTCCGCTGCCGTGAAGGTGACAATGAGTCATCGACCGGGCCAATTCTCGATTCCCTCTTTCTCTCCCTGGTTTTGGCCTGACTAAACTTTCGCCCCCCTTGAGGCACTAATTACCGAAGGTGTACTAGCCCGCTCCGTGCCGTTTTCCGCGTTAAGTCAGTCTTGGCTGGAAACCGGTAACCGGAGTAGGTCGTCTGTTTCTCTGTCGCTCCACCACCGCTTACACACCCTTTTGAAGGTCTTTCATGTCTGCCAGTGATACTTCTGCCCAGGACGTTTCCTCCGATGATTTGCAGGCTCTCGAAAATCTGCGTCAGTCTCATGCCTCGTTGAAGGCGGAACTGGGGAAGGTCATTGTGGGTCAGGATGCTGTGATCGAGCAGCTTTTGATCGCGATTTTCGCTCAGGGACACTGCCTGCTGGAAGGGGTGCCCGGTTTGGCGAAGACCTTAATGGTCAGCACGTTAGCCAAGTCGCTGCAACTCAAGTTCAGCCGGATTCAGTTCACCCCCGACTTGATGCCCTCGGACATTACCGGGACGGACGTTATTCAGGAAAACAAAGCGACGGGGGAACGAACGTTCCGTTTTCTCAATGGTCCGATTTTTGCCAACATCATCCTGGCGGACGAAATCAACCGTACGCCACCCAAGACGCAGGCCGCGCTCCTGGAATCGATGCAAGAACGGCAAGTCACGGTCGGTGGCCAGCGACATTCGCTGACGCCGCCGTTCTTCGTCCTGGCCACCCAAAACCCGATCGAACAGGAAGGAACGTATCCGCTTCCCGAAGCGCAGCAGGATCGCTTCATGTTCAAGATTTTTGTGAAGTATCCCAGTTACGACGAAGAGTACCGCATTGCCGAATCGACCACCGCCGTCGGCCTGCCGCAGGTCTCGGAAATCTTGACCGGCGAAGATATCATGCGGCTACAGCAACTCGTTCGACGCGTACCGGTCGCGCCGCATTGCATTCATTACGCGCTCCGTTTGGTACGCGCGACGCGCGTGCTCGAAGGGGACGCACCTCCCTTCGTCAAAGATTGGGTTAGCTGGGGTGCCGGTCCGCGGGCGATGCAGTTTTTGCTCCTCGGAGCCAAAGCCCGCGCAATGCTCTTGGGCCGCTTTCATGTTTCCACGGAAGACATTCGGGCAGTGGCTCATCCCGTGTTGCGGCACCGCGTGATTACGAACTTCAACGCTGAATCAGCCGGCATCAGTTCGGACAAAGTGATCGATCGCTTGCTCACGGATGTTCCCGAGCGGCGGAGCGGTGACGATGTTGTGCCGGAGTTGGCAAGAGCGTTTGCCTAGTGAATGAAATCGTACTCTTACTCTGAATCTTGCTCGTAATCTGATTCCTACTCTTACTCATCATCTTGCTCTTACTCTTGGAACGCATCCGTTGTCAGACGACGTTGCACGGAGAAAGATTGAGATGCAGATTACGATTAAGAAAAGGATTCAAAGCAGGAGTACGATTAGGAGCAGGAAGAAGACCTAATCCATGACTACTCCTGACGGAAAATCCTATCTCGATCCCAAAACGCTCGACCGCATCAAGCGGCTCGATATGCGGGCTCGGCTTGTCGTGGAAGGCTTCATCACGGGGCAGCACCGCTCGCCCTACAACGGCTTTGCCGTCGAATTTGCCACCCACCGCGAATACACGCCCGGCGACGATACCCGGCACATCGACTGGAAGGTCTGGTCCAAGACTGACCGGCTCTACATCAAGGAATACGAAGAGGAGACGAACCTCAAGTGCACCTTGATCGTCGATGCCAGTAAATCGATGCACTACGGTCAGGACCGCACGAAGTACGATTATGCGGCCACCTGCGCGGCGAGTCTCGCCTACATGTTGCAGCAGCAGCAGGACATGGTCGGGCTCGTCACGTTCAATACCAAAATTCGCAAGGTGCTGCCGGCAAGCTCGCACCCGAATCATCTGAAGCTGTTGGTGCACGAGCTCGAACAAACCACCTGCGACGACAAAACGGACATTGCCGAAGTGTTCCCGCAGCTCGCGCAGCAAACGCGCACCCGCGGAATCATCGCGCTCTTCTCCGACATGTTCGTGGACCTGCCGACCATGCAGGAAGCACTGCGACAGTTCCGGCTGCGAAAGCACGAAGTGATTGTCTTTCATGTGCTCCATCACGATGAGCTGACCTTCCCGTTCGACGACAACACCCTGTTCAAAGGAATGGAAGACCAGGTGCAACTGCATGCCGAGCCACGGGCCTTGCGGAAGTCGTATTTGGAGAACATTCAGAAGTTCTTGGATGAATCGCGCCGCGTGTGTGCCTCCTCCGGAATTGACCACGTGCTGCTCGATACCAGCACCTCGATCGATGCCACGCTTGCCAGTTACCTGACGTTCCGCCAGAAGACCCGCCGCCGCACCTCCGCTCGCTAACGCTGCCTGATATGAATTTGCTCGATACCTGCTTCCTCGCTCAACTAGAACTGGCCTCTTGGCTGGTTAATCCGGCCCTATTCATGGCCGGGGCTGCGGCGGTGTCGTTGCCGATCATCATTCATTTGCTGAACAAGCGGAAGTTTCGAGTTGTCGATTGGGCGGCGATGGAGTTTCTGCTCAATGCCGACAAAAAGAACCGGCGGCGCGTGCAACTTGAGAACTTGATTCTGCTCCTGCTTCGCTGCCTGGCGATCTTCTTGATCGCCCTGTTGATTGGTCGACCCTTCTTGCCGTCTTCGATGACAGGGGGGCTGATCGATTCAGCCCAGTTCGAGCGGATTGTGGTCGTCGATGACTCGCTGAGCATGCAGGTCCGCCAAGGAAACGATGCCACCTGGGATCTAGCGAAGAAGCAACTGATCGACCTGCTCCGCGGCATCGCAACGCAGCCTTCCGACAACAAGCTAACCGTCATCCTGACTTCCGATCCGCAGCAACGGCCGTTTAACGGGACGCAACTAAGCAGCGAATCGATTGATGAAGTTGTGGCCGCGGTGGAGAAGTGGGAGCCCAGCGACGGCGTCGCCAATCTGGGGGTGGCGTTGCAAGAGTTGGAAACGTACATCTCTTCGCAACCGGCGAATGTTAATCGGGTGCTGTACGTGGTTTCCGACCTCCGCCGGCATGACTGGACCGGCACCGAGGATAACGAAAACCGCCCCGGCAAGATCATGGAGCGGCTGGGAAAACTCTGTGCCGGTTCGTATGTGATTGATGTGGGTGAATCGGAAGATCGGAATCTGGTTATCTCCGAAGTTCGCCCAGAAGGAACGCTTGTGGCAGGGGTTTCCAGCAGTATTGACGTGCGAGTGCTGAATGCGGGGAGCGTTGAAGCGCGGGACTTGAAAGTCCGTCTCACTGCCGGGGAAGCGTTGCCGCTGGCTCAAGATATCGATCGACTAGCCCCCGGCGAATCGAAGCTCGTCACGTTTTCGACCTCCTTTGCAGGCGAGGCCGAAGGGGATGCTCCTTTGCCGCCGCAACAGGTGAAGATCGATGTGGTAACGGCGCGCCAAGGAGAAGACGATCATCTGGCTGCCGATAGTGTGGCATTTTTCCCCGCGCGAATCGTGGCCGGCATTCCGGTGTTGGTGGTCGATGGTGATCCTTCGGCTGAATACGGGGCGTCGGAATCGTTCTACTTGAAGCGGGCTCTCAGTCCGCGCGGCAATGTTCTTTCGGGCATCACGCCGCAGGTGGCCTCGGAGCAGGAATTGGAATCGCTCTCCTTGAACAATTTTCAGGTTGCTTTCTTTTGCAACGTGTTCCGCCTGGGTGAGCGGACCGAAGAGGGAGTGAAGAAGTTGGAGCAATGGGTGCAGCGTGGCGGCGGGCTGGTGCTGATGCCCGGTGACCAGATTGACGAGCACTTTTTCAACGAGAACTTTTTTCGCGATGGGAACGGCTTGTCCCCCATTCGATTGGACGAGATTCGCGGCGACGAAACCGAAACAACTTGGGCCAATTTCCGGATTGATCAGGCCCAGCATCCGGTGTTGAGTGTTTTTGCCGGGCAAAACAATCCGTTTCTCGACAATGTGAAAGTCTTTCGCTATTGGCACTCCACGATCAAGCCGGAACAACTCGGCAAGGATGTGTCGGTTCTCGCCCGTTGGAACGATGCCGATGAATCGCCGGCCATTGTAGAGAAGCCCTTCGGCAAGGGGCGCGTGATTGCGTTTTCGATTCCTGCCGATGCGGATTGGACCAACTGGTCGAGCGATCCGAGCTATCTGCTCACCATGCAGCAGCTTGTGCGGTACTTGATTGGAGACCGGGCCACGCCGGGGATGTTGCGGGTTGGTCAGCCACTGCAGCAGCGCGTCGATCTGGCGAATTATGAACTCGATGCGACCCTGATGGGGCCTCGTGAATTAAAGGCGAATGTGCAGGCAGTCACTTCCGCTGCTGAGGGCGACGCCGCCGTTCCTGCCGGTGATGCAGGAGCAAATCCGGCTGCCAAGAGCGAATCCAAGGCGAGCCCCGCTGGCACCGTTCCCACAAGCACCCAGGCCAACTTGCCTGCGAGTGGATCGGCGGAGGACACGGTTTGGAAAATGGTTTATCCAAATACCCAACATCAAGGGTTTTACGAGTTAAAGCTCGCTCGCCGCGATGGTTTGGAAGAGAAAGTTCTGTTCGCTGCCAATGTGGATCCGAGCGAAGGGAATCTGCTGCGGATTGAAGGGCCCGAACTGCAAAAAGAAGTGGGCGAAAACGTGCGTATTCTCGGCCGAGGCCAGGCGGCCGATTTAGGGGACTTGGGGCAGACCTCAGAAATGTGGTGGTACTTGCTCTGGGCGTTGGCTGGCGTACTAGGAGTCGAGCAACTGCTCGGCTGGTGGTTTGGCCGGCGACGGTAGTTCAAGGACGCAGGGGGAGAAGGAGTGGCATGGTGAAAATTAAACTCAACAAACTGGCAACTTGCAGTAGCGTACTAACGCTGATAGCGGCGCTGTTGATGGTCCAAGCGGTTGCGGCTCAACCGGGCGACCGTATCTTCCGCGGCGGTCTCGTTCCGAGGGTCGCCGCGGGGGTCGATTCCGCGGAGCCACCAAACGACGAGCTGGCTCAGAATGGCGCAGCCCTGAAGACCGATCCAGAATTGCAGCGGCTGGTTGGTCGATCCGATCAGTTTGTGAAGGAGCAACGCTACGACCTGGCGGCCGTGCTCTGGCAGAAGGTGCTCGATGAAGCGGGCGATTCGCTGATGACGCAGGATGGTCGGCTCTATATTTCGGTTCGCAGCGAAGTCGAGCAATCTCTGAAGAAACTTCCGAAGCTGGCGCTGCAAACCTATCGCATCAGCGCGGATGGCGAAGCGCAAGCCGTGCTGAGTCGCGCTCCGGCCGACGATGCCCAGGCCCTGGGTGAAGTGGTGCGGCGGTATTTCCTGAGCTCCCTCGGCGATGATGCTGCCTACAAACTTGGCTGCCAGGCGCTCGATCGCTACGACTTCGTCTCGGCCGCGCGGATGTTCGAGAAAGTGCTGTTTGAATACCCGGATCCGAGCATTCCGCGTTCGGAATTATTGGTCCGCTATGCGCTGGCCTCGGCTCGGCTGGGAGATAAGAAAACGGCGCAGTTAGCATTGACTGAACTCAAGTCGGTCGCTGGTCCGCGACCTGCTGCCGCGGTAACCAGTTACGTTTCCCGCGTGGTCGAGCAGCCCACGATTTCCTTGGGACAGGATCGAGATCTCGGCTGGCTCACCACGTTAGGAAATCCGCAGCACACAGGACAGATGCCAGTCACCGACCGAGCGGTAACTAGTCGCACTTTATCGGAAATGTGGATCTACGATTTTCCGATGGTCGCTTCCGCTGCTATGCCGCAAAATCCAAATTCAGGCGTCGTAGTTTTCGGCGCCGATGCCTTCGGGGGGATGGGGATCATTCGCGGCGGACGTTCCGCGAGAGACTCGCAGCAAGCACAGGCTTCGCGTGAGCAACTTATCGGCCAATGGCGGAGCAATGGTTGGCGGCCCACCACGCAACTGTTGTTCGATCAGGGAAAGGTGTTTTGCAAAACTTCGGATCGCTTGATCTCGGTTCGGGACGACCTTTATTCCGATATCCCGGCCCAATCGGCCTGGCGAAATTTGTATGAACTCGACGGCATGTCCTGGACGATGGCTCTCTACAGCCAGAACTATGGCATGGTGCCGCGCAGCGACGACAACCGCCCACGCACTCCTTTGGAGGTGCTCCTCTTCGGCGATCGCGTACAGTCCTGCATGTCGATCAGCGATGGCTTGATCTTCTCGGTGGAAGGACGCCTGGTCGATGAAAGCAAGCAAGTCGCTGCAGCAGCACCTCAGCAGCGACAGTTCCAATGGGGAGCCGTTCCACGACGTGTGCGTCAAAATTGGCTGGCCTGCTACGAAGCCAAGTCGTTGAAGTCGGTCTGGCATCGCGGCGCGAGTGACAACGAAAAAGATAACTCTACCGATCTAGGCTTCCTCGCCGCTCCGGTCCCGTTTGCCGATCTGCTCTTGGTGCCGGTCACCGAAGGTGGCACGATTTGGCTGTATGCCCTTTCACGAACCGATGGCAAGACGATTTGGAAGTCTTACTTGTGCGATGAACCGGTCGGCAGCGCTTCTCCATGGTCCCCTGTTTCCGTTGCCGTCGACGGCAGCGATGCCTACGTCGTTTGCGGCATGGGGGTAGTGATCGCTGTCGATGCTGCCAGTGGTTCGGTTCATTGGGCGGTTCGCTATCCTCGTTCTACGAAGCTTTCCCGGCAGGGGAATCAATACGGCATTCCCAACTTTCCGCTCGAACTCAACGGCTGGAGCGAAGACACCGCGGTCGTGCATGGCCGCGCGGTGTTGGTGCTGGCTTCGGACCTCGATCAGATCGTTGCTCTCGATCGCCGCACGGGAGACTTGCTCTGGGATACGCCACGCACCAACGGTTCGCTGGCTGCCGATTACTGCGTCGGTGTTTCGAACGAAGGTCTAATTGTGGCGGGCAAAAATGTGATTCGCCGTTACAGCCTGACCGGTGGCAAGCTCACCTGGGAAGTGATGACGGACGATTCCTTCGGCCGGGCGGCGGTTACGGCAGATACCGTTTATCTGCCGGTGAAGGACTCGATCCTCGTTCTCGACTCCGCAACGGGGAAGGAAGTGTCTCAGGTCGGTGTACGGCTCACCACGAACGATCCCGTGGGGAATGTCTACGTCGATGGCGAAAAAGTATGGGTCACCGGGCCTGGACGGTTGATTGCGCTAACGAACCTCGAACAGCGCCTCGCCACGTTGGCCAAGCAAATCGAAGAGAAAAATCACATCGCCCAGCTGAATCGGATGCGTCTGTATGCGAAGTCCGAGCAACTTCCCGCCGCGCTAGATGATTTATACGGAGCCTACAAACTGGTGCAGGCCAAGGAGGGGGAGGAAGCCGCTCAGCAGTTGGTCCTGGAATCGCTCCGCGAGTTGCACCTCCCCAGTGAACATCCTGCCGAGACCTTTGGCGTCTTAAACCGCATTTACCTGGCGGATGGCGTGTCACTGGTGGCCAGCCAATCGTCACGCCGGCGCGAAACAATCGGGGCAGCACTCAGCGCCCTCAAGTTGAAGAAGGATCCTGCGGGGGTCGATTCCATCCTCACTTCCTTGCCGCTGTTCGATCAGGATTACTTGCTCGCGCTGGCGTCTTCCGTTCTGGCCGAATCTGCTACGGCCCAACATCGAGAATCGTTACTCGCTGCGTTGAAGACCGGCAACGCGCGCACGCAAACGGTGGCTTTGGCTGCACTGGCCAAAGTAGCGCCAGAAGCTGCGGCTGAGTCTCTTCCGGAATTGCTGCAAGCGAAGGACGAACGCTTGAAAGTCGCAGCTGCCCGGGTTTCGCTGAATTTGGGCAATCGCGATGCGCTGCAGGAGTTCGTCAAGCTGCTCGATTCGGAGGATGCAGCGATTCGTTTGAAGAGTTACCAATCGCTCCGATATGCGACCGGCCAGCGACTGCCGTTCGATCTCAGCAAGCCCGCCGCCGGCCGTGTCGAAGATATCAAGCGCTGGCAGGAATGGGTGACGGCATCCGCCGCCACGGGGGAATTGAAACTCCCGCTCCCAGAAACCGATTTGCCCCTGGGTCGCATTTTGATTGCCTTCCGCAATCAGCTTGTGGAGCTTGACGAGAACCACAACGAGCGCTGGCAGCAGCAGGTGAACAACGCCTTCGTCTGTCAGGGACTCCCGAATGGCAATCGTCTCTACGGCACGTTTGGCCAGCGGGGGAACCAGCACCAGGTCATCGAATTGAATGAGCAAGGGGAAGAAGTCTGGAAGTCATTTACGTTGCCCGGTGGTCCGCTCGGCTTGCAGCGGCTGACCAACGGTAACACGCTGGTCGCTTGCAGTAGCGCGAATCAAGTGGTCGAAATCAATTCGGCCGGCGACATCGTGTGGCAAGTGCAGGCAGAAGGTCAGCCGATGGGGGTGGAGCGTTTGGACAATGGCCACACTCTGATTACCCTCTCGCAACAGGGGCGCGTGATCGAGCTCGATTCCGATAAGAAAACGGTGTGGGAAGCACGCAACGTTCACGGCGCAGCATCCGTGCAACGTCTTCCCAACGGCAACACCCTGATCGCCGAAATGTATACAGGTCGAGTGGTGGAGATGGATTCGACCGGCAAGAAGATTGTTTGGAAAAAAGAAGGGCTGAACACGCCGCGCGACGCCCGCCGCTTGCCGAATGGCAACACACTGATCGCCGAAAATAATTCAGTCCAAGAAGTTGATCCTAAAGGAACGGTTGTCTGGCAACGTCGCGGCAGCGGTGCCAGTTGCATTTCCATTTATTGAGTGAGGAGTTGGGAGTGGCGGGTGAAGTGTGAAGTGTGAAGTGTTGTGCGTTCGGAACCGATCGTTCAACGCATAGCTCACACCCCACAGCCTCCCCGCCACACCCCACACACCACACACCTAACCCAACACATCACCTTGCTTACACTCTTTGCCAACGCGACTCCTTCCTGGTTCCTGCCCATGCTGCGGAGCCTGGGCTACGACTTGCAGGAAGTTCCTCCCGATGCTGAGGTGGAACTGCAGTGGTCGTATTTTCCGGGGAGTTGGGGTGTATTCGTGTTGCTCGCGGTCGTCGCGGCCGCGATTTACGGCGTCTTTTGGCTCTATCGCCGGGAGATGGAAACCGCCTCGCTCGTCGCCAAACGCTTTTTGGCCGTGCTGCGGGCGCTCGTGGTCCTTGTCTTGGTTTTCGTTTTCCTGGGGCCCGCCCTGGTTACGGTGCAGACCAAACAACTCCATCCGGAAATCAAGTTGCTGCGGGATTCCTCCTTGTCGATGAACACGGCCGATCGTTATCGGGATGATAAGCAAGCGGAGGAAGTGGCTACCCTCCTGCACATGACGCGCGATCAGTTGCGTGCCAAGCCGGTGTCTCGCGCCGCCATCCTGCAAACAGCTTTCGAGAAGAATGACAGCGCCCTCTTGAAAGCTGTGACCGAGAAGGGACGCCTCCAAGCGTATGACTTTGCCGAGAATGTGCAAAAGGTCGAACAACTGAGTGCCGTTGCCCCAGACGAAACTGATAAGAATCAAGACCCGCCGGCAGCGGATAAATCAACAGATCCAGCAGTCGCTGCGAAAGAATCCAAAGACAAGAAAGCACTGCCCCCACCGCGACTTCCTCCCTGGACTGCCGACGGTCGGACGACCGACATCGCCCAGGCCATTCGCACCGCACTGGAAGGGGAAACGCCGGCGGCCATCATTCTGGCGACCGAAGGTCAACACACGGGGCGCGATGATGTCAAAGAAGCGGCGCGTGAAGCTCGCGAACGTGGCGTGCCTCTGCTAGTGATCGGTGTCGGTGACCCCACGCGGCAAACCAATCTCAAAGTCGCCAGTGTCTACGTCCGTCCGCAAGTCTGGCAGGATGAGCCTTTTGAAATCGATGCCATGATCGTGGCCGAAGGGGATCAAGAACGAACCTTCCGCGTCGATCTGCTCGAACAACGAATTAATGAAACCGACGGCAGTACGAACGCTGGTGTAGCCGTGCAAACGATTTCGCTCAGTGCACCAGCCGGCGGTGGACGCTTAAGAGCGGAGTTTTCGCACACCGCGCGCGAAGCGGGGAAGTACGTTTACAGCGTGAAGGTCGAAGCGATCGAGAACGAACTTTCCGAGGAGGACAATCAGCTCCCTTCGGCACCGGTGACGGTGCTCAGTCGAGAGAAGGTGCGCGTGCTGCTCGTCGCCGGTTCTCCTTCGTGGGATTTCCGACTCGTGCAGAAGCTGCTCGCCCGCGACAAAACGATCACCGTGTCGTGCTGGCTGCAAACCCTGGATGAGGAACGGGCTCAGGAAGGGACGCGTGTCATCACGCATCTGCCAGTCACCAAAGAAGAGCTCTTTTGGTACGACGTGATTCTGTTATTCGATCCGGACCCGAAGGAGTTCGATCAATCGTGGATGGAACTACTGAAGCAGTTCGCCGGTGAACATGCGGGCGGCGTGCTGTTCATGGCTGGTCCAAAACATGCGGGAACGTTTCTCACCTCGGCTCGTACCAGTGGCATTCGCGATGTCTTGCCGGTTCGGTTCGGCGACGTGGGGGAACTAGAACTGCGGAACTTGCTGACTACCAGCACTCGGGCCTGGCCGATGCGGATGGTAGCTCCGAATTCCGATCATCCCGTGCTCAGTTTTTATCCCGATCGTCAAGAGACCCTCAAGCGTTGGGAAACGTTGCCCGGCATTTTTTGGAGTTTCCCAGCCCAGGAACCCAAGCCGACGGCTTTGGTCTTGGCCGAACATGGCGACCCCACGCTGCGTACTGTCGAAGCCGCTCGGCCGCTGCTTGTCGCCGGTCGTTATGGTGCCGGGCAAACCGTGTACCTTGGCTTCAATGGTTCTTGGCGGTGGCGTAAGGCCGGTCGGCAAGCGGAGTTCTTTGACAAATTCTGGATCCAAACCGTTCGTTTTCTGGTCGAAGGTCGGTCGCTAGAAGGGCGTCGTCGCGGCTACGTTCAGACCGAGAAGGATCGCTACGAAATTGGGGAACGAATTGTCGTCACCGCCCGCCTGCAGGACGCTTCCTACAATCCGCTCGAACAGCCCAAGATCGATGCGGTACTGCAAACCGCCGATGGTCCCGAACCGTTGCCCCTGTTGCCAGTCGCCAATCGACCTGGGGTGTTCGAATCGACCTTTATCGCTAAGAAAACGGGCGTGCAGTCTGTCAAACTCGCTCTGCCTGCCGGCCCTGATGGCGAAGTCCCCTATTTGGAAAGCCAGTTCAGTGTGGAGTTGCCGAGCGTGGAAACCAGCGAAGTGTGGCTGGACAAGCCCTTGCTCATCGACCTGGCGACGACCTCCGGGGGCAAGTACTTCGATCTGCACGAATTGGACCAACTCGCCGCTGCGATTCCCTACAAGACGCAAGTGATCGAAATTCGCAGTCGGCCCCGTCCCTTGTGGGATGTCTCGGCCGTGCTGGTGGCGTTGGTGGGATTGTTGTCGCTGGAATGGTTCGTGCGTAAGCGTTGTAAGTTGTTGTAAGCCCTCGAGAATTTCATGTCCGTCGCCCCAACTTCAAATTCCGTCGTCTCCCTCGTCGAAAATCGCTTGGGGGCACTCCGTCGGCAACTGTCGGCCTGGTTCTGGGTCGATGGGCTAATGCGCGTCGGTTGGACGGCCATTGGTCTTATGGCGGCCGACCTGGTGATCGATTATTTCGTCCGTTTCGATCAGGCTCAGCGGTTCATCATGCTGGCGATCATGGTCGGCCTGATTGCCTATGTGGCACGTCGCTGGCTCGTGCTGCCGCTGTCCGCCCCGATCAACGATGATGCGCTCTGCCTCGCCGTCGAAGAACACAATCCGCAGGTCAAACAATCGCTGATTAGCGCGCTGCAGTTTTCTCGGCTCGAAGGGTTAGAAAAGCGGGGCATGTCTTTGCCGATGGTAAAGCAGACGATTGCTCAAGGGTTGCAGTGGGCCGAATCGCTGAACTTTGGGGATGTGCTAAATCGCGGGCTCTGGACACGAAATTTAATCTTGTTGTGCGGCGCAGTCATCGTACTGGTTGGCGCCGGAGTCGCGATTGCCGCGCAAACACCGCTGCAGTTGTGGTTCCAACGGAACATCTTGCTCGGCGAACAAGAGTGGCCCCAGAAGACTTATCTGGTCATCGAAGGGGCGGAAGAAGGGAAAGTTGTTTTCCCCCGCGGAGGCGAATGGACCCAGGTGGTGATGGTCGAAGAGCGCAGTGAGATTATTCCTGCCACGGTGATGTTGGAGTTCCGTAACGCACGGGGGCGAACTCCGCAGCCCATGAAGAAAACGGGAGATCTAAAATTCGAGGCCCTGTTTGCGAACGTGCTGGAACCGTTTGATTTCCGTGCCCGCGGGGGAGACGATGTAACGCCGTGGGTCCGCGTGGAACTGGTGGAACCGCCAACCTTCAACGAACTTAATCTCAATGTGACCTTGCCCGACTATGCCGGCGGTTCCGTCGAGCCGCTCCCTGCGGGACGTGGTCCCTATTTGGTCTTGAAGGGGAGCACGCTGACCATTCAGGGAACTTCAAATAAGCCGCTAGTGGCCGCTGCTGTCTCGATTGATGGCCAATCCAAGCAGCCGTTGAAGGTTGCCGACGACGGTAAGGGAAGCTCGGTCGTTACCGGCAAAATTCCCAATGCGCCGGCAGGTCAATACGTGATCGATCTGGAAGACACGCTCGGCCTTCACCCACTCGAACCGATCGCCTTTGGCATTCGCCCGCGTATCGATCGCGAGCCACGGGTCAAAGCGAAGTTTAACGGCGTGGGAAGCATGGGGATGATTTCGGTGAAGGCACAGTTGCCCGTGTCCGTTCGAGTTTCCGATGACTTTGGTTTGACGAAAGTGGTGATGGAGTACCGCTTGCGGGCTGAAGAGGAAGGCCGGAATAAGGATGGTGAGGTGGCATTCACGACGATCGATCAGGCAGCCCTTGAAAAAGATACTGACATCGAAGAAACGTTGCAGGTCGAACCGCTCGCGCTGGTTGCCGGCGACGCTCTGACCCTCGTTTTCTCGGCGGCGGACAATGACAACATTTCTGGGCCTAACATTGGTAAGTCTTCAGAGTTTCAACTGCGAGTGGTCACGGAGGAAGAACTTCGGGCCGAGATTCTACGCCGCGAAAAAGAACAGCGGCAAGAATTCGAACGGCTGGTGAAGTCGCAGGAAGAACTTTTAACCGACACCAGGGCACTCACTGCAGAGGCCAAATCGCTGGCAGAGCTTTCGCCCGAACAGCGGAATCAGCTGATGCAGATTCAGCGACGGCAAAAGCTAGTCGGCACCAACAGCGGTGGCATTGCCGAACGATTGGAACTGGTAGTCCTGGAGGCCTTGAATAACAAGATTGAAGAAGAAGGGGGAACGCTCGAAAAGCGATTGCGTCAGGATGTGATTGTCCCGCTGTTTGTGATCGTCAATGAAGAAGTTCCGGAGGTGATCCGCCGCCTGGACGAATCCCGCCGGCTTTCGGCCGATCAAACGCCCCGGCAGGAAAGCCTGGCAGCCGCAGTTGCCGCCCAGGAAAAGCTCCTGGCAGATATGCAGCGGGTGCTGAGCTTCTTGATCAAGGCAGAAGGGTTCCAGGAAGCGATCAACCTGATTTTGGAAATCCAACGGGGTCAGCAGGACGTCTTGGATCGTACGCAGAAAGAAAATGCCGAACGGGTGCAGAGGGAATTGGGGGGCAAAAATTCACCGGATTCGACCGCACCTGGAGAACAGACGCCGCCGGCCGAACAACCGGCAGAGTCACCCCAGCAAGAAAAAGAGCCGGGGAAACCATAGTTCGAATCGCAGGTGCACGGGTTGCCGAGTAAGTCTCGGCTGCTGAGTATCGCGAGTTACCAACATTTTTCGTAAATCCGCTTGGCTGGAATGGGTTTCAGGCGTCATATTTGAAGGATTGCCTGCCGGTTGTGCAGCAACAAGCAGCGCGAGTCGCTGTCAGGAGGAAAGTTATGGTTCGTCACATCGCTCAGTGGTCTCTCGTCGTGCTCGTTGGGTTCAGCGTTCTCCCCGGTGCCTGGTCTCAGCAGCCAGCCACGGAGTCGGCCGGACTCACGCCGCTGGGCATTCGTCAGCAGCGCGTTGAGCGGATGATGGAAGAGGTGGAACGGAAGTTCAAACGCCTCGCTCAGACCCTGCAACAGACGGAACCCGAGCGCGCAGAGTTGCTGATCGCGGCCCTGCAACAGGCCAAGCAAATGCTGGTGCAGGAGAAGATGGCAGAGATCACAAAACTTTTGGACGGCACTAAGCTCGATGCTGCTTCGACTGAGCAGAAGTTGGTGATGACCGATTTGCGAAAACTGCTGGCCATTCTGACCGAAGAGAAGAATGACCGGGAAAAAATCGTCGACGAATACAACCGGCTCCAGGAATGGAAAAAGGATATTGAGAATCTGATTTCCGAAGAGCGGGGGCTGAAACGCGAAAGCGAGAAAGTCGGCAATAAAGAGCAATCTCTCGATGCCTTGCAGAAACAGATTCAAACGCTCGAAGGGATTTTGGAACGGGAACGGGGGATCGTCAAGCAAACCGAACAGGCCCGCGCTGAAGGACCATTGGGACTGACTCCCCTCGCCGGCGATCAAAAGAAGCTCCGCGGTGAAACCGAAAAACTTGCCGACGAGATCAGCAAGCAAGGTGAAGATCCAACATCGACCCAATCATCTGAAGGGGAGTCGGGCGAAGCAAAACCTGGAGAAGGTAAGCCGGACAATGGCGAGCCTGCCGAAGGTAAATCCGGAGAAGGTAAGCCCGGAGAAGGTAAGCCCGGAGAAGGTAAGCCCGGACAAGGTAAGCCCGGGGAAGGTAAGCCCGGAGAAGGTAAGCCCGGAGAAGGTAAGCCCGGAGAAGGCAAGCCTGGAGAAGGCAAGCCTGGAGAAGGCAAGCCTGGAGAAGGCAAGCCCGGAGAAGGCAAGCCCGGAGAAGGCAAGCCCGGAGAAGGCAAGCCCGGAGAAGTCAAGCCCGGAGAAGGAAAGCCTGGAGAAGGTAAACCCGGAGAAGGTAAACCCGGAGAAGGTTCTCCCAGCGAGGGGAAGCCGGGCGAAGGGGCTCCTGGTGGCGAATCGTCAGGAGGTCAGCCTGCTGGTAGTCCGTCGGGTCAAGGAGAGAAGAAGCGTCCGCCGGAACCGGGCGAACGAAATCTGCAGCAAGCGGCCCAGCATCAAAAGCAGGCTGAGGCCGATCTCGCCCAGGGGAAGGGCAAAGCCGCTCAGGAAAGTGAAGAAAAAGCCGTCGCCGAACTCGAACGTGCCCTGCAAGACTTAAAGCAGGAAAAGCAACGCATCGCTTCGCTTCCTCCAGAAGCTTTCGACCGCATGGCCGGCAAGCAAGACGATGCTGCCAAGAAGGCCGGCGACCTGGAGCAGAAAATGCAGCAAGCTTCGGCCAAGGGTTCTCAAGGGGGCGAAGGTGGTGAGGGGGGCCAAGGAGGCCAGGGAGGAGAAGGTGGCGAGGGGGGCGAGCAAAAGCAGTCGCCGGGTCAAAAGTCGGTGCAAAAGGCGCAGCAGGAAATGCAGCAAGCCTCGGGCGATTTGCGGGAGAAAGACCCCAACAATGCGTCTCGCAAGCAGCAGAAGTCGATCAAGGAACTTGAAAAAGCGCTTCAGGAGATTGAAGAGCGTCTGGCTCAACTCCGCGAAGATACCCAACTCGAAAAGCTGGCCCGGTTGGAAGCTCGCTTCCGGGAAATGCTGGCCCGCCAGCAACAAGCTTCGGCAGCCACGGCCGATCTGCATAAGAGGCGGGACGAGATGGGAGAACTGAAACGGGCCGATCGGTTGTTGGTCGGCAAAGTGGGTGTTGAAGAAATTGCTTTGGCCGAGTCCGCCCAGCAGGCCTACGACATCATTTTCGACGACGGCACGAGCATCGTTTTTGTCGACGTGGTCGGCAGTTTGCGGGAGGATTTATTCCGCGTGGCCGAAATGCTCGAACAACGTCAGACCGACGATTACGTCCAGTCGCAGCAGAAAGAGATCGAAATCACGCTGCAGGAACTAATTGATGCTCTCCAGCAAGCTCAAAAGCAGAAGGAAGCTCAAAGTGGCGGTGGCGGAGGAGGGGGCGGTGGCGGTGGCAACGAGCCCCTTTTGCCCGGTTCTGCTGAATTGAAGCTCCTGAGGGCAGCCCAGTTTCGAATCAATCGCAAGACCGAAGCGATTGACTCGGCACGTGCTTCCAAGGGAGAATTAAACCAGGTGCTGAAGGAAGACCTGCAGACCACTTCCCGTCGGCAATCCGAAATCGCCGAAATGACGATTCGGATTCTGGAACGAGGCAACTAGTTGAACGTGTCCGAATTTTTTCCGCCGGCGCAATAAAGTCGGCGGCCCAGGATAGCAAGAAAGGAACGGTGCTTCATGCGTCGGTTCGCAACAGGAATGCTGGCAGCTTTTGCGCTGTCGTGGGTCGGTTTGGTGTCGGGGGCAGAAGTCGTCTCCGAAACGAAAGTGGTCGAGAACTTTCTGCAGACTCTTCGCGAGCGGAAAGACCTCCCCGCGAATACTTCTGCTGAAGCGCAAAAGACCATCGAAGAACTGCAGAGCGATCCTTACGGACGGGCGATCTTAATTGCCGAAGCGCTCCGGCTCATCCATCCACAGTTCCGTGATGCTCTACAAAGCCTCGGCGAAGAAAACTTCGCTGCCGCCGCGGCCGCTTTGTCGCCGCTGGCAAAGTCGGAGGACGTCTACCTGGCTGCGGAGTCATCGTACTTCCTGGCTCGCTCGTACATCCTGGAAGAGCGGTTTGAAGAAGCTCTTCCTTTACTTGAAGAACTCCGGGGCAAGTTCGCGGATAAAACGGTCCGTGGTGGAGAGTCGCTTTTTCTCACCGGCATCGCGGAAGGTCAACTGCTGCGCCGCGAGGAGGCTGTTACCGCGCTTACGGAATTCATCGAAAAGTATCCCGACGCTCCCGAGCGGATGCGTGTGGGTGCCTTTCGCCAGCTTGAAATGCTGAAGCTCATTGAGGAGGGGACTTTGTCCGACGTTCAACTCCGCATGGAGTTCAGCCGCCGTCGGCTGTCGCTCGAAGATCCCGGGGAGAATACCCGCGAGCAGCAAACCAAAATTACGGACATCCTCGCAAAGCTCATCAAAGAAGCCGAGGAACGGGAATGCAATTGCAAAGGATCCGGCGAAGGCCAAGGCCAGAAGAAGAGCCAAGGTAAGGCGGGTGAGTCAGAATCCGAAGGGAAGGGACAAGGGGAAGGGAAGCAAGGGGGCCAATCCGGCGGCGGCAGTAAGGGGATCGATTCCGATACCGCCCAGCGGTTGCATCGGGGCGGACCCACCAGCCCTTGGAGCAAGCTCCGCGATAAGGAACGGGATCCGGTGTTCAACGCCCTGAAAGAAAAGTTTCCAGGCCGATATCAGGAACTGATCGAGCAGTATTACAAGAGCTTTGAGAATGAAGAAGAAGGCTAATCGGCCGCTGGCAATTTGCCGGTTTGTCCTATCGACTTGGGTTGTGTTCGCTGGCTTCATCGCGGTGGCGAGCGCCCAAGAACCAGCCACTGCTCCCTCGCAGTGGCAAGTGACGGATCTAGAAGGGAAGTCGCAGAAGATTTCTGAACTAACCGTCGATGCTCAAGGCAAGGTACAAGGTCCAGGTCTGGCCGCTCCATTGGGGCTGGATGACCTGCATTCTATCGCGTTGATTGGTGCTCGTGTCGCTCCCGGCAAGCCTGGTGTGATTGCTGAACTCCCGGCCGGGGGGCGACTCTTTGCCGAAGGTGTTTCACTTGCCAGCGAGAAATTAAAGTTCCTGGTGCATGGCCGGGAAGTGACTTTACCGATCGACGCCGTCCGTGCAATACGACTTGCTGCTGGCGACACCCATGTACCGTTCGATACCGCGCTCGCCAATCCTTCCGCCGATGAAGATTCGATCTTCTTTCGAGCCGAAGACCGCAATATCGTTTCTGCCACTGGTTTGACTGAAACGTTCTCAAAGGATTCGCTGACGTTCGACTTCAACGGCACCACCAAAACGCTCGATCGCGATCTCGTTTGGGGCATCGTCTTCGCTGGGACCCCTTCGGCAGTGATGAATCAAACTCCCGCAACGGTCCATACGATCGATGGCGCAGCGCTCCCCGGCAAACTGGTCTCTGCCGACAGCCAACAAGTCACGCTGGCGCTGGGTGCAACTGAAATCAGCCTTCCTTGGTCCCTCGTCACCCGCATCGATTTCCGCTCGTCGCGAGTCGCCTACCTTTCTGATTTAAAGCCCGTCTTTCAGGAACACACACCGCTCGTCACCTCTCCCTTGCCGCCACTTCCGGATCAAAACGTTCTCCGGCAGCCTCTCAAACTCGGAAGTACCACGTATGAAAAAGGGTGGGGAACACACGCCCAAGCCCGCCTCGATTTCGATACGGGGGAAGGGTACGACCTGCTCCTGGGCATGATTGGTCACGATCCTTTCACACGGGGCCGCGGGGATTGTGTGATCGTTGTCCAAGGGGATGGCCGAGAACTGTTTTCCAGTCGGCTGCGCGGCAGTGACCCGCCGCTCGAATTGCGTGTGGTGATCAGCAACGTGAAAAAAGTTTCGCTGCAAGTGGAGCCCGGCGAAGACCTCGACCTGGCCGATCATGTGAATTGGTGTGATCTCCGATTTCTGCGTCAAGCGAGCCAGGAACCATAGTCAATGTTGCGTCCTTGCATCTGGTTCGTGATGTTTGTTGGAACGGTAGCTCTAAGTCTGCAGTTCGCCACAGGGCAAGATTCGCCTGCCACCACTGCGGCTGAAAATGCAAGATTGCCCCAGGTCGGTGCGGCTGTTGTGGGAGCGAAAATTGCACCGCAGGACCTCGCCCTGGTGAAGCAGGCGGAAGCGGCCCGCATCGCGGCCATCGAACGAGCCTATCCCACCGTCGTCGCCATCTATGGAAACGATCGGGCGGGGGGTGGTTCAGGTGTTCTCTACGATGCGGACGGTTTTGTCCTCACCAATCATCACGTTGTGGCAGCCGCCGGGCCGGAAGGTTGGGCTGGGCTGGCGGACGGCAAACTTTATCGCTGGAAATTGATCGGCACCGATCCTGGTGGCGACGTGGCAATCATTCGCCTTACGGGACAAGACCAGTTTCCCACCGCACCACTGGCGAACTCCGATCTGGCCCGCGTGGGTGATTTCGCGATGGCGATGGGGAATCCCTTCGTGCTGGCCGAAGATCAACGCCCGACCGTTACGCTGGGAATCGTCAGCGGCGTGAAGCGTTTTCAGCCGGGGGAGGGAATGAATCAACTCGTCTACGGCAACTGCATTCAGGTCGATAGCTCCATCAATCCCGGCAACTCCGGCGGACCCCTCTTTAGCCTGCGAGCTGAAATCCTGGGCATCAACGGTCGCGGCAGTTTCGAAGAGCGTGGCCGAGTAAACGTGGGTCTGGGCTACGCGATCTCGGCGAACCAGATCAAGAACTTTGTTCCCGACCTCCTAGCGACGAAGATCGCGCAGCACGGCACGCTCGATGCAATCTTCACCACACGTGGCGGCAAGGTGCTGTGCTCGACGATCAACTTCGATTCCCCGATTGCACGCGCGGGTCTGGAACTGGGGGATGAACTGTTGGAGTTCGAAGGGGAAACGATAGTCGACGCCAATCAGTTCACCAACATTCTCAGCACTCTCCCAGCCGGCTGGCCCGCCTGCGTGAAGTTCCGCCGCGGCACCGAATTCATCACCGCTTATGTGCGATTGACTTCGCTCCCTTACGAACCGCTCGTGCGCGAGCCAACTCCCGAGGAAAAGAAACAAGAGGAGCAGGAAGAAGAAAAGAAGGCAACTCCCAAGCCGGCGGAAGAGAAACCTGCCGCCGAGAAGCCAGCCGATCCGCAACCCGCTGCCGAGCCCGACAGCAAAACGGCCGATCCTCCTGCCGCGGAAGAACCGAAAGAAGTTCCTGCGTCAGACGAGGATCAGCCCAAACCGATGCCCACGCCGATGCCGGTGCGTCCGCAGTTCTCGCTCAAGAATGCGGGTGAGATTCGGGACCAGGAACTCAACCAGACGCATGCCCGCCTGCAACTAGATCGCTGGCGCAAGCAAGACGGTAGCCTGACCACTGCGACGCCCGCTTTTCAAGCCCTGAAAGTTGTCGATGTACTCGAACGGGATCAAAAAATCGTCGGTCGCCAGGAGTTCATCCTGCACACCGATGGCCGGTTCCATGCCGAGTACGAACTGGATGGCCATTTGCGGATGGCAACATGGAACGGCCAGACTTTTCAACTCCAGGATGACGGCGTCGTCAAAGAGGTGGCCAGGGCTAAGGTCCTCCGCGACCCTCACTTCGCTCAGGCACTGGTTTTTCGCTTGCTTGTCTCCCGAGATTTACCCAACGGTGAAAAGTGGCTGCTGGAGGGGAGCGATAAAGCCGTCGGCGTGGCGGCCGCGCGGCTAGCAGGCACGGCCGACGATAGCGAATCGCTCTACTTGTGGTTACGCGCATTCAACGATCGTGGCCAACCGGCTTGCGACCTGTTGAAGAGTGGCGTTGGTCTCGACGATGACGAGAAAATTCCCTCTGTTGTTTATCGCGACTGGAAGCCCGTTGCCGATCAGCAGATCCAGTTGCCGCACGATCGTCAGTTCGTTCGTGGGCTGTCGGAGTTGCCGTCGCTGCGAATCAAGCTGCAAAGTGCCGAATTGCTGCCTAGCGTGGACGATGCGGTGTTTCATTTAAGCGAGAAGTAAACCATGCGACTTTCCATCGCTTTCCTGGTGTTGAACCTGTTGCTGTTTGCGATCTGCACGGCGAGTCTCGAGGCCGCAGAGAACGAAGCTAGTTTGCCTGGCCCCTTTGCTCCTGCAGTAGCTGCCGCCCAGAACCGAACGGTCAAGATCTATGGCGGCACGATAGGTCGCTCCCCCGGTTATGCAACCGGCATCATCGTCTCGGATAAAGGAGAGATCCTCACCGAACAAGGTTCGATGCTGGCGAGCGGCACTTTGCGAGTCGTCCTCCCTGACGGCAGCGAGCATACCGCGCAGGTTGTTCGCCGCAGCCAAACGTTGCAAGTTGCGTTACTGAAGATCGATGCCGCCACGCCGTTATTTTTCGATCTCACGCCGCGCGAAGATGCCGCTGCCGAAGGGGACTGGATTCTCGCCGTCAGCAATTGCTTTAAGGTGGCGGAAGGAGCGGAAGCCTTGTCGGTGAACATGGGAGTGTTGTCCCTCCGCATGCGGCTTGATGCGCGACGCGGACTGCAGGACTTTCCCTACGATGGCGATGTACTGCTCATCGATGCCATCACCAGCAATCCCGGTGCGGCAGGGGGGGCGGTGGTCGATCTGCATGGCGAACTAGTCGGTATGATCGGCAAAGTGATTGAAGGCAAAAGCACGAACACGCGGCTAAATTACGCAGTTCCACGCGACCATCTGGCCGACTTTCTCGCGGGCAAAGAACCGACCGGCAACTCGGTAGCGACATCTCCCGCAACTCGTGGCGATCTGGGGCTTCGTTTATTTCCCTTGGGAGGACGAAAGAGTCCCGCTTACATCGACCGCGTCGTTCCCAGTTCTCCTGCCGCGGTCGCCGGTTTGAAGGCCGATGATTTAATCGTCTCGGTCGCGGGGCAAGTCATCAAAGATGTGGGTGACTACGAACGGGTCGCCGAAACTTTGGCGGCCGGAACCGAGGTCACGTTGGAAGTCAAACGTCGCGCAGAACTGTTGATGTTCAAACTCACGCCGGCCGCCAAATAGGAACCTTTCATGCTAGGCCGTCTGTTGCATCGTGTTAGTTTGCTCAGTGTAGCGTTGCTCGCGCTGGGCTTGCCGGGTTTTGCTGTCGCGCAAGATGTCTCGCCGAGCTTGGAACCCATCGACCCTCAAGCCGAGTTGCAGGGGACTCTTCTGGCACCGCGCGCGTTTCGTGCCGCGGCCGAAGCGATCAAGCCCCAAATGGTCCGGATCGAAACGTTCGGCGGGCTTACCGCGCAAGCCGCCGGTGCGGGGGGCTTCCGTCCCGGCGAAGGACCAACGACCGGGGTCATTGTCAGTGCGGATGGGCTGATTCTGACCAGCACTTTTAACTTCTTGAAAAAGCCGCCGATCATTACGGTGGTGTTGCCGAGCGGAGATCGCAAAGTTGCGCAGATGCGCGGCAAAGATGAAACTCGCAAGCTGTGCCTCCTAAAGATCGAAACGACCGAATCGCTCCCTGTTCCGCAGTGGGTGCCGCGCGACGAACTGCGCGTGGGTCAATGGGCCATCGCCCTGGGCGTCGGCTTCGGCGAAAAAGAAGCGGCCCTCTCGGCAGGCATCATCTCGGCAGTGCATCGCATGGGGGACAAAGCAGTGCAGACCGATGCTAACCTCAGTCCCGCCAACTACGGCGGACCACTGATCGATATCGAAGGTCGGTTGATCGGTATTTGCGTTCCGCTCAGTCCCGGCGGCAACGAAGCAGCAGCGGGTGCTGAGTGGTACGACTCGGGGATCGGTTTTGCGGTTCCGCTGCCGCCAGAACATAAAATTTTCACGGCGCTCAAGGAAGGCAAAACGCTCGAGCGCGGCTTTTTGGGGGTGCAGACTAAGCAGTTGGAAAAGCACGCGCCGGGTGCCGAGGTTTTGAAGATTGTCCCGAAGAGCGGAGCCGAAACAGCGAAGTTGGCAGAGAAAGATATCATCGTCGCCGTGGATGGCACACCTGCACTCGATCCCACCCATTTGACCTCCCTCATGCAACGCTACGTTGCCGGTGATGAGCTTGAACTCGAAGTTCGCCGCGGCGAGGAAACCTTGAAGTTGAAGGCGACGCTCGGCAAAGTACCTCCGCCGGAAGCGAAGCCAAAACCCAAGCCAGAAGTCAAAAAGGTGGAAGACCCGGCCAAGAAGCCGGAGGATCAACCACCGAAGGACAACCGGCCTGCGGAAGATCAGCCTGCCGAGGAAGAGGAAGCCCCGGCCGAGAAGCCCGCGGAATAACCGCCGCCGGCTTTCCACTCTATGTTGCTCTCAGGCGTTACGGCACTCGCCTGCGTTCCGCCCCCAGTCGCTCGATCATAAAATCAATCGCTTTGGGAGCCATGCGATTGTAGTACTCAAAGCCGTGTCCGCCGCCAGTTGTCTGCAGGTCGCAAACGTACGGCACGCCGGAAGAACCGAGTTTCATCTTCAATCGATCGCAGCTATCCCACCAGCGCTCGTCGAGCGGGTCGCAACAAAACCATTGGTTTCTGGGCCAGTTCAAGGGCCTCACGTGCAAGAGCGCGGTGTCTTGCCGGGCTCGCTCTTGATCGGCATACATCAGCGGAATCGTTTCGTCCCCTTCGTGGTATCGCTTGTGAAAATCGATCGCGGGGGAAATCGCAGCCACCACGGGGAACGTATTGGGATGTTTGTACGCCAAGCGCAACGCCCCCTGTCCTCCCATGCTGGTGCCGAACAAACCAATCTGCGGCGGCCGGGCATCAAAGCGTTCCGCGATGAAGGGGAGCACGTTGTGCAGAACATGCTTCTCGGCCGTGAGGACCGGATCGAACTCGGCACAGATCTTGTCGGTCCACCAACTCCGCTTGGTAAAGGGAGCAACGACCGGCAAGCCGTGCTGCTCAAACAGATTAACAAAAGGTTGTTGGTCAACCAGTCGATTTAGATGCACTCCGTGTAAATACAGCAGGACATAGCCGTGCGGGTTCCGCTCGGTCGGCGTAAAGACATCGACCGGATGCCCGGCGATTTGTTCTTGGGTCCACTGGGGCATAGGTCTTCCGTGATTCAGCGTGAAAATAACCGAGACACGACCGTCAGGGAGTGGTAAGCCGATTGCTCAGGAGAACCGGCGAAGTTCTCGTGTTTGCTTTCCAAATTGATCAGCTGATAGATTCTATCTCACCGCAGATCACTCGTTCACGGTCGTGATTCGAAATTCTTTTCTTCTGGATAGACTTCCATCTGGTCCCCTTGCTCATACAACGTGTAATGCACTTTGGCCTCTACCTCATCCATTTTCCAGAGATAGATAGTGCTTCCATGCCGAGTCCAACGGATCCGATCGGGCGGATCCAGCTTAGCTTCATTCAGACGCCGGCTCGAATAGGCTTTTACATCATTCATGATCTTCTCAGGCACTGCATTCCCCTGCGCAACTAAATGCACATGAGTTGTCCGAACATGCGCTGCCAAAAGCGTCCACCGGCGATGATTGCACACCTCCCTAATCGTTTTGAGGACAACGATTCGACGTGCCTGATCCATGACAAAAGCAGGCTGTTTCATGAGGTTTGCTTCGACCTTTCGGCGCTGTTCATTCGCTGGCAAAAATGGACTTTCCGGCTGATTGTGTGCAGGATCAACCGTTCCCCTTTCGTCGCCATGCAATCGTGTCCCGTAGCACGTGTAGGTGATGAAGTAGGCTAGGGGCCGGTCACCGATTTCGCATGGTGCTTGTGACATGAAAATCGTTTCAGTTGACTCTTGGGATCAAAGTTTCGACAGCCAGAGAGTAGTCAGTAGTTCAGCAAAGCGACGATTCCTACGCTGTTGATATTCTGAATCATTGGGCCGATCCATTGCAACCCGCGCGTTATCACTCCTCGGAAATGCGGAGACGCGACCGTCAGGGAGCGGCAATCCGAGCGAGATTTAACACCGGCAGTCGTTTTGCAATCGACCAATCAAAAAGCCAATCCTCCAACTCGTTTCAACCCGCGGATTATCACTCCCTGACGGTCGTGCCTCGGAAATAAAAACACCCCCAAGAAATAGCGTTCGCCGGGGACGTTTGCCACGTTTTCCCCGGCGAAACTATGTCGCTATACCGCAACCAACTCGTCGACTTCCTTCGCCAATCGCTTCCGCGCGACGTGGAGCCGACGCTTGATCGTTCCCAGCGGTGCGTCGAACTCGTCGCTCATCTCCAACAGCGAGCGACCATCGACGTAGAACGCTACCAGCGTTTCACGATCCATCTCCCGCAGTCGGGACAGGCCCGCGTGCAGTCGATCTTCTTCCTCGGCCGCGAGGACATCATCCAGCGGAGTCTGCTCGTCGACCGAAACGGCCTCGAGCGTTTCCGAGTCCATTGCCCGATCGATTCGCCGCCGTGTGATTCGGTTGATCGCCATCCGCGCGGTGATCGACCGCAGCCAGCCAGCGAACGCCTCCGGCTCACGCAGCTGCGACAGCTTCAACCAGGCCTGGAGCAAGACCTCCTGGGTCAACTCTTCAGCCTCGGCGAAGTCACCGAGCTTGCGCACCGCCAGCGTCAACACGTGCCGCTCGAACCGCGTGAACAATTCATTGAACGCAGCCTGGTCCCCCGCTTGAGCAGCGGTTACCAGGCGCACGATATGCATTTTCTCTTCATCCAGAGTCAAAGTAGACATGTTGGTTCTCTCGAAAACTCCCGATCCGCGGTGAGCTCCAACCACTTGCACTCGCAAGGAGCAGGAGACTGCGAACAGGAACCAGACCGAAACGGAAAAAAACCGATCGCGGCTGACCCGAGGCAAGGTGCTCAAGTAACTTTCAGCGAGATGTACGCAGCACAATGCTGCCGTTCGCTGAGCGGTACCTGAGTTTGTCGAGGCAAAGGGATTGTCTGCCGGTTAAGACCGACGGGACGCTTCCCTTAACACCATTGCGACAACTTGCCGGGTAACCGATCCCACGAAGAGTCCAGCGATATCGCTAGATCCGACATGGGGTCCGAACTTCTGAGCCATGAACTTTTATGTTCACGCCCTTTCGGTTCAGGTTTTCCGGATGGTGCGCATAGATAGCCCAGGGAGGTTGCGTCGCTGCCTGTCGTAACGACGACGGCCGCGCGATTCTGACGAATCACTTGAGCTCGGGCTGTTACGGTGGCTTGGTTTGCGAAACGCATGGCATAACTCCTGGCGCTAGGGCGCAGAAACGAGAAAAACCGGGAGGCTAAACCTCCCTTCACTTCCTTAAAAGTATATCACTGTCCCGTCACCTGCCCAAATGCAGGGGGATGAACCCTGCTGGCAAGTGCCCCAAGGACACGTGTGCTCAATAAGACGATTGATCGGCAGAAAGGTTCACGGCCGAGGAAAAATTATTTTTCTGGTTGCCGTGAAGCCGTCGTTAACTCAAGATGACGCAACCGTTGAATCGCTCCAACTGCTTGGCGGAGAGCAATTTACGTCGGTAGTTGCGGCCGGATCTGCCGCTCGTTCGTCGCTGGGAAATTGCATCCAGGGGACGGAAACCAGCTTCGCCTCCCCGTTCAAAGTCATTTTTGGCGAACCGTTCCGATCGCCCACAACAGCAGCTTTCCGCTTGGCGGGTGAACAGGGGCGGCAGTGCCCGTTTTGGAAACCGGTTTACACGCCTTTCAAATCTCCGAACGTCATCCCAGGCAACCACTTAAGCACGAAAGTTCCTTCCTGGCTGTTAACTGCTCCTCCGGGGGGAAAGATTCGGGTTTGAACAGGTCGCACTCGCCAAGCCAATCGCAAGTCAGACGGTCTCACCATCGTCCAAGCGATAACCGACGTTCGTTGGCTGTCGCAAGTTGTGTGCCAATGATGCAAAGTTATTGATTATGTGTCAATTAGTAATTGAACTGATCCCGCTATGGCGCTGTCAAGTTACAAGTGTCCGCTGGCAGTATTCGGTGAAGATTTCGTCGGGGGTTTGATAGTTTAATCGCTTGCGTGGACGTTGATTCAGTAACTGCTGCACTTCGGCCAGCTTACGTCGATTCAGGCCGC
>JBGSNR010000121.1:0-16223 GCA_041739545.1 Pirellulaceae bacterium
GGCCACTTGTTGAATGCCAGGGACGCGGAGCATGTTGATAACTTGCAGTCGCGAGCGAGCCGACGAACCGGTGACCGAGTCGCTGAGCACATCGGCTGCCTGGCCTTCGCCTAAGCCGCCGCCGAGCCCGCCACCAAAGCCCCCCGCTCCGCCAAAACCGGCTCCGCCACCGCGGCCTCCCGATTGAGCCCGCACAAGCGAGATAATTTGACCGGCTTCTTCCCCATCTTTTGCCTGACCGCGGACGATCAGTTTATCGGCCACGACGAGCAATTCGATCTTGCTATCGGGATACATCTCGTTGATGACATCCTCCAGCAGACGGTATTGGTCTTCGACTTCTTTCACCCGTTCGACGTCCGGTTCGACACGAACCAGGTAAGTCACCGGTCGTGCACCAGGCTGATCGAACCAGAAGGTCACATGCGTGGTGCCGGTGCTCTTCCCGATCAAGGAGATTTCACGCGGCGTGAACTGCACGACTTCCACGATCGACGCATCGACCACCGCCGTCCGATAAATATCCACCTGCGTCCGCATCAGCTTGCTGCGGCGAACCATGAGGGACAGCTCGCCCGATTCGCCGATGGTTTCGAAGGGATTACTCAAATCAATCGGCTGAGCAGGTCCAGCAGGGGCACCCATTGGCTGCGCAGCAGGCTGGGCCTGAGCGAGACGGATGTTCTCGTCGACTATCACCGTGGTAGATACCCGACCAGCAGCTTGTGGCGGCGACGCGAGGATCGCTTGCGGCAGTGGCGCGGGTGCTGCGGCGGGAGCATCGTCGGAAATCGACTGCGTTACTACTCGCCCCGGAGCGGATTTAGTTTCCGCCGCGTTCATCGGCAGAGGCAGTGGCAGCACCGTGCTATCACCGGCAGATGCCGTGAATTTCCCTTTGGGTATAGGTGGCAACGCGGCCTTGACGTCCGTCATCCACGGACTGACTGCATTTCCACCCGCCGCTGAGGCTTCCTTGGCAGGGGGGGCCGGTGGCATAGGAATATTCGCTTCAGCGGCAACCGGCTGGATGGTCGCTGGTCGCAGGAGTGGCTTAGTCTCTGCGGACCAAGTGTCTCCCGTGCTCAGCAAGCAAGCACAGGCCCAACCGGTGATGGCCCCGGCACGAATTGGCAATTGATAAAGTCGCTTGTAAGTCATGGCAGAAGTTTCCCCCGTTCGTTCTGCGTGGCTAAACGCAGAACCGTGAGCTGCGAACCGCTTGGGTCGTCAAAACGTGCAAGCAGCCGGTAGCGCGACGGGCGCTGAGGAGCTTGCCTGCCTAGTCGTATCGAGTGGAGAGAACTTGAGAGTTGAGGAAATGTAGGGGTTGCTTCGATTCTTTCTGAAAAACCGGTCCTATCAGCATTGATGACCGTTTGGAGGGGGAACTTTTCCGGCTTTGGCCGTCTCAATACCTATAATTGGGATGGTTGGAACAATCGAATCAGGCAAGCTCGACTAAGAGGCCGATAGATTTCAATAGACGTGCCGGTGTTCCGCGGCACATCCTGCTAGCGTTGAGGCGCTTAAAACTCAGGCCTGCCGCAGGGCTGAGACAATGGAGGTCGATCATGCGAAAGCTATTTCCGATGGGGCTGTGTGGTGTGGTCTGCTGGAGCGGGCTAACACAAATTGTCTGTGCGCAGAATGTGGACAGTTACGTTCCGCAGCGCACCCCGCGCGCGGCGCAGCAATTGACCATCGAGGAAGATTTCCGCACCGGCGATCCGCGGAGTGTTTTTTCTCGAATCGACCGCCCCGTTGACGAACTCCATCGGCCCCGAGTCTCCGAGCGAAATTCCCATCTGGGCTTTGAGGTTCGCAATGGGCGCGGAACGTTCATCGCGACCACGAGCCCTGAGGATGCCAAGCTTGCGGAGGCAATTGTCAGTCAAACGTGGGGAACGGTGAACAAACTGGCGGACCACTTCACCGACATCCATAAGAATCCTGATTTCGGGCTGTGTGCCGTGCAGGTTTACATTAACGATGCGCCCCTGGCCACGCGTGACGAACCTGCCCCGGTTTGGGTTCCAGGTCGTTTCGAAAATCGCATCAACATCAATGTCTCAGGCGATCACCCTTCCTTGGCCGAACAACTGCCCCTGTTGAGGGCGGCCACGGCGTACGTCTACATGCATGTGGCAGATTTCGACAAGCAACTTCCCCAGTGGGTTGTCGATGGCTTCGCTCAGTCAGCAGTCCTGCAGCACGAAGGCCCCGAGGGACTCGATGCAATTTCCAGTATCCCCTTGCCGCTGTTGCGCGGTGGACAAGGCTTGCAGGCCTTCCGCGAAGTTCCCATCGAACTGCAGCAACGAATGCTCGCCGACGCCAAACAACAGGAACAGATGAGTGGCAGCGTGGTGCCGTTTTTGTTGTTCGGCGACGATGCCGCCCATGCTCCCGAGTTCTTCAAAACGCTGGTGCGAACATTGAGTGAACGACAAGAGCAAGCGCCCCTCACACGCGACCAAGCGGTGAGAAATCGGCAGGTTGCCTTTCAATTTCCACCAGCGGAAATTGACGACAAGGCCGAACGTTACCTTGCGAAATTTGATCAGTGGGCGCAGAATCCCGACGCCACCGTGCCGCAGTTCGTGGGACTGCAGAACGCCGACGACGAAGTCGTGGACTCCGAAAAGGACCTCTTCATTCTGCTCAAACTTGCGAATAAGCTTGCAGCCCCACCCCCTGCCGTCCAAACGGAGATGCGGACCAAGATCGTAGAATTCACGAAAAATGGTCCGATCGAGCGACCGGGGCAGGTTTCGGCCCTGAAAGAATCCGAGAAGTTGCGCATCGTCGATGCGTCGCAACTCATCGCGGCACTCAATCAATCCGCGCCAGGCTGGACAACTGTCGATTCCGACGGCACGTTAATCTTGTCTGAGGATCCCTCCGCCGTTGCCCAGTTAGTCGAACGCTACCGGGGACGAGTAACCTCGCGCCGCGAAGGGGATCACTGGGTTTGGAACTACGAACTAAGCGGCGGACGGGTTCTGTCGGGCTGGCTCGAACCTCGCAGCAAGGACGATCCAAGACAGGTGACCCACTTCGAAGTTCGCCCCTCCCGGCCGCCGGTTGGCACGCCTGTGAAGTAAAGGCTCCATGATCTCGCAGCATGAAATCACCTTTCGCGTGCGGTATCAAGAGACCGACGCACAGGGGCACGTCCATCACGCAAACTATTTGACCTGGTTCGAAATGGGACGGGTCGAATATCTCCGCGCGTGCGGCAAGAGTTATCGCGCCCTGGAAGAAGAAGGGGTGCTGCTGGTCATTGCCGAGGCCAACGTGCAGTACTACTCCCCAGCGAAGTTCGACGACGAACTGCGGCTTGTTACAAACACGGTTGCAGCGCGAGGGGCGAGAATTTTCCATGCCTATCAGGTGTTCCGAGGCGACACCTTGTTGGCAGAAGGGAAAACGACTGTCGCCTGCATTGATCGTGGCGGACGTGTCCGACGACTTCCTGATTGGCTGCAAGTGCGGGAAGAGCGTTCTTAAGAACTGAACGCCGAATTTGGTGCGATGCGCCGTCAATTTCCGCCTGACAATCACTGACCTTCGGACAAACTCCCCGAAAGCAACAACCCTTCGATTTCTACCGCTGCTTGCTGATACCGCCCCAGGGCTTCGACATAATTCACGCGGGCATTAAACAAAGTTCTCTGGGCAGTGAGCACTTGCATGAACGGAAACTCACCCGCCCGATAGCCCTGCGAGATTAAATCCAAAGATTCTTCGGCCGCGGGCAAAATTTGCTCTGTGTATCGTTCCGCCGCCAGTCGTGCATCACGATAGCGTAGATAGACGGCTGCCAGGCGACTGATGAAGTTTTGTTGTAACCGGCGCGCTTGGTATTCCGCAGCTTGCACTTCGCCGCGCGCTTGTAAAATGCCACCTTCATTTCGATTGCGCAGCGGCAGCGGGACGGTCGCTTGCAGACCACCGTCCCAGTTCTTGATGTCCTGATCGTATTGCACGATGGCTTGGACCGTGAGGTTCGGAATCGGCTCTGCCATTTCTCGCTGCAACTGCCAGCGGGCCCGTTCGATGTCGGACTGTGCGGCGGCCAGTTCGGGATTAGCAATAATCACGCGATCCACGGCCGCATCCCAGGTCAACCCTGGGCCGAGTGCGGACAGATCGGCGAACAGCGGTTGCGGCTGCAATTGCACCCCCACCACGGCCGATAGTTGCTGCCAGGCGGCATCTGCCCGGTTGCGCGTCCGGCCCAGATCAAGCCGCGTTTGATCGGCTTCGATTTTGGACTGCAGCACATCAATGCGATTCCCTTCTTTGGCTTCAAACAACTGCTCAGCCGCCGTCTGCGATTGTTCCGCAACTTCGATCAGTCGCGTTTGCAGGTTTAATAGATTCTGGGCGACGATCACCTCCCAGTACGCGAGGCGCACGTCGTTTTGCACGCGTTGCCGCTGTGCCATGTACTTGCGTCGTGCCCGCTCCCAGCCGTGCGCTGCCGCTTGTTGCTGCAAGGAAAGCTTGTTGCCCCGAATGAACTCTTGACTGAGCAGCACCCCTTGCTGTTCGGTGGTGGGGCTGCCAATTTGCTGACCCGTGTAGCCAAAATTTGGATTGAACGGAAGTCCCGCCTGCACGTAAGCGCCTTGTGCCGCCAGGACATTTCCCCACGACTGACACAACGCCGGGTTGTTGGAAAATGCCATCTGCTCCAGCGCTTCAAGAGGGAGCGTTTCCCGTGGCGCACCTTCCGGCGGCGGTAATCTCTCGACCGGGGGACTTTGGGAAACGAGCTGTGGCGAGAATGCAGGAACCTGCGTCGAGGGACGCTCCTGTGCAAACATCGTGTTCGCTTGCCAGCCGGTTAACACTCCGCAGACAAGCACTTCGGCACATCGTTTCCAGGCGAGCCTTCTTCGCCGTGAAACCCGCATGGATCGAGGCGAGAGTGACAAGGTAAAGTCCTCCATAGAGTGAATCGCGTGCGCAAGAATGACGAGCTGTTACCGTTGTCATCGACCCCTCCGCTGCATTCGTCGCAATCACGATTTCCAGGCATGTCTAGTTTGCGTGAACTGCCACACCCAGCCAGGTATCAGGCACTAGCAAGGTTCTGACATTTGTCGTGCTGTCAGCTAGCGAAACACCAGCGCGAATCCGACGCAGTTGGCAGGTTGAGAGCAACAAGACGCGCGTGGGGGGCCAAATTTGAGCCATGAAAAGCTGACTGCGTACGTTTCTTTGGTTCGAGACTAGCCGATAATAGTTCTGGTAGTGCTGGCATCCATTTTCATCTCACGAGACGGCACACACTCATGTTCCCCTGGTTCCGAGATTCGCGACGACGCCGCTGGATGAATGCCCCCTGGGATCCCCAGTGGGAAGAAGTGCTGCACACACATGCCCGATTCTTCCCCGAGCTATCGTCCGACGACCAAGAGCAACTCCGCAACGCCATCAAAGTGCTAGTGGCCGAAAAGAATTGGGAAGGCTGCCGCGGATTAGAAATGACCTGGGAGATCAAGGTGGTGATTGCCGCCCATGCCGCGCGGTTGACTTTGGCCTTGCCGCAAAAATTTTACGACCGGGTGCAATCGATTCTGGTCTATCCCGATGTGTACACCACCCCGAAACGGACCTCCGTCGGCTCCGGGCTCGCGATCGAAGGTGGGACTTCACTTCTCAGCGGACAAGCCTGGTATCGGGGGCCAGTGATTCTTTCGTGGGCGGATGCTTTGGAAGGGGCCTTGGGAGAATTGCCGGGGCACAACGTCGTGTTGCATGAATTCGCGCATCAACTCGACATGCTCAATGGCGAAGCTGATGGCGTACCGGTGATTGAAAACGCTCACGCCGCTGAGCGCTGGCAGTCCGTGATGGCACGCCACTACCACTGGCTATGTGGTGTGTGCCGTCGCGGGGAGCATTCCGTTCTGGACTGCTACGGAACGAAAGACCACGCCGAGTTTTTTGCGGTCGCCACAGAAGCTTTCTTCGAGGCTTCGTCCGAATTGCAAACGCAGCTCCCAGAACTTTATACCGTCTTGCGGGACTTTTACGGGCAAGATCCGGCCCATTCGCTCGGAATGATCCCGAGCACTTCGCTGCCACATGCTGAGGAATAACGCTTCGAGTCGTCCCAACTCAATCGGCAGTGCCGAAATTCAATAGCGTTTGAAATCACTGGACGGAGTGCCCCCTGGTGAACTTGGTTCGGTATGCATGGGCTGTCCTTCTTTGTTACATTAGCGTTCAATAACCGGCGTGCCTGCCGACCAGCCTACTCTCATCACCCACGGAATCGGAAGGTGATCGCAGGCTACCGGCAGATTGACGAAACTATTGGCAGAGCTGGAGCTTGATTCGCATGAATCGGCGAATCGGTTTCAATTCTCCCGAAGGCTGCTCCTCACGATCGTTGAACGCATGAACGAGAAGTTATCGGCTGTTCGTCGCGCTGACTGGCTGGTCGGCGGTGGCGAGATGGGCGACTTGATTCGCCAGGCAGACTGGAGCCGAACGCCCCTAGGGGCGATGGCAGTCTGGCCGGAATCGCTGCGAACCTCTCTTGGGTTGTGCCTGTCATCCCCTTTGCCGCTGGCCGTTCTGTGGGGCGCGCCCGCCCTGCAATTCGCCAACGATGCCTATCGCGATCTGGTAGGTCCAGGCTCTTTCACAGAACCGGGGGAAGCGTTTACGGCAGCGTCGTTCGCGGATCGGCCTGCAATCTTGTCCGCAGCGGCTCAAGCCCTACGCGGTCGGGCGGTTACGCTGAGCGAGCAACGTTTGCAAGTCGCCGAGGAAGAATCGCCCGCGCCCCGTTTTGTAACCGTCACGTTCAGTCCGATTCAAGATCCGGCCGGCAAGATTGTCGGTGTGCTGCATTCTGCTCAGGAGACAGTCGTCGCCAGTGATCTGCGGCGGCATCTGCAAACCGAGCAAGCGCTCCGCGAGAGCGAGCGGACGCAACGCTTGCTTGCCGAGATCGGAGTGCTTGGCGCGCATATTGGCCCGATTAATCCAGGGGATGGTCGGCCGCTGTTAGATGAACTCATCAAGACGATCTGTGATCGCGTGGCGACCGAACTGGGAGTCCCACGTTGTGGGCTCAATCGTGTTGAGTTCGAGATCGGCGATCTCAAGGTGCAACAGGAGAATCGTCACGCGCTAGTTTCGCGGCGAGAGAAATGCACTCCTACCGAGTTTTCCGGATTAGCTTTGGAAGATGGTCTTACCGGCCGAACAACGGTCATTGAAGAGATTTCCGATTCGCAAAATCCCACGACGCAAAGCGCCTCCTCGGACCCCCACGACGTTCGCGCTTACGTGAACGTGCCGCTGCTGCGGGAAAAGCGTTGGGTGGGCAATTTTTGGGTGAGTTCTCCCCGGCCGAGAAACTGGACCGATCGTGAAGTCGAACTGGTGCAAACGATTGCCGATCGGATCTGGCTGGTCGTGGAGCAGGCTCGCCTATCGTCCGCATTGCGAGAAAGCGAAGCGCGCGCCCGCATTGCTCAACAGGCAGCGCAATGGGGAGTTTTTGAATACGATTTCAACAACGACAAGAATATCTGGTCCCCGGAACTGGAAGCGTTGTATGGCCTGGCCCCTGGCACCTTTGAGGGTTCCTATAGCGCCTGGAGAAAGCGACTGCATCCTGACGACCTCGAGCGCGTGGAAAGAACCTTTGAACAAGCCCTCGAACTCGGCGAATACTCGCAAGACTACCGCGTGGTGTGGGACGATGGCAGCGTTCATTGGTTGTTCGCGCGTGCCAAGATTTTTCATGACGCTCAAGGTCGCCCCTCGCGGATGTTGGGGGTGAATGTCGACATCACCGAGCGCAAGAATGCGGAAGAAAAACTGCGCAACAGCCAGATGCATCTGCGACTCACCACCGAAGCCGCCCGCATCGGGACGTGGCAATGGAATGTGCAGACCAGCGAGCTGATCTGGTCCCGAATTCACAAGGAACTGTTCGGTTACGAATTCAGCAAGGAGACGTTGAGATTCGAACATTGGACGCGCGCAGTATTTGCTGAGGATGTCCCGCGCGCTAAAACCGCCATTCAAGATTGCTTGAATGGCGAACCGGAATACGAACTGGAATATCGCATCACTCGGCAAGACAACGGCCAGATACGGTGGATTCGCTCGACGGGGAGAATGGAATTCAACGGATCCGGAAAAGCCATCTGGATGCAAGGGGTGTCATTCGATATCACGGAGCAGAAGCAGGCGGAAGAAGAACTTCAGCGGCTGAACGCAGACCTGCGCGAAACGGACCGCCGCAAGGATGAATTCCTGGCCACCCTCGCCCATGAATTGCGCAATCCGCTCGCTCCCATCCGGCATGCGCTATCGCTTCTGAACATGACCGGCGATGATCCCCAGATGTTTGCCGAGACTCGTGAGATGATGTCTCGCCAACTCGAGCAGATGGTGCGACTCATCGACGACCTGCTCGATGTGAGTCGCATCACGCGCGGCAAAATCCGTCTGCGGCGCGAAATGATGGAACTCCAGACGGCCGCAAAGTTGGCGCTAGAATCGGCGCGCCCTTGGTTCGACGAACCAGGGCACGAATTGCAAGTATCGCTCCCTGCCGAGCCCCTGTTTGTCGAGGCCGACCCGACGCGATTGTCGCAGATTCTTTCCAACTTGCTCTCCAACGCCGCCAAATACACTGATCCTGGCGGGCGCATCTGGCTCACCATTGAGCGACATGGAAACGAAGCGATCGTCAGCGTCCGCGATTCGGGCATCGGCGTGTCGGCGGAGCATCTGCCGCGTCTATTCGACATGTTCTCCCAGGAAACGTCCGCCTTGGAACGTTCCCAAGGCGGCCTCGGCATTGGCCTGGCGTTGGTGAAGGGTTTTGTGGAGATGCACGGCGGGACGGTCTCCGCCCGGAGTGCAGGGCCTGGCAAAGGGACTGAATTTATCGTGCGTCTACCGGCCGCGGATCTGGCTGAGATGGCTGAGGAAGTTGCGGAAGATGCCCCGACGAATGCAGCAGAACCACCTGCGGCAAACGGAGCGCTCCGGATTCTCGTCGTCGATGACAACGTCGATAGTGCCGATTGCCTGGCCATGATCTTGCGTCTGACGGGGCACGTGGTCGAAACTGCTCACGATGGTCTGGCCGCGCTGGAAGCGGCGGAGACGTTTCGCCCGCAGGTGGTCCTCCTCGATATCGGCATGCCCAAACTGAATGGTTACGAGGTAGCACGCCGCGTGCGCCAAGAGCCGTGGGGCAAAGAAACAAAACTCATCGCGATGACTGGTTGGGGGCAAGACGAAGATAAACGGCGCGCGCTGGAGGCTGGCTTTGACCACCATCTAACCAAGCCCGTGGATTCCAGCGCGTTGGATAAACTGCTAGTTCTTGAGCGTACTTAATGACGAAGTAATAACGACGTGTATCGCTCAAAACGGGTACGCCCCTGGCAACGATGCGCTAATCCAATCCACTGCCAGAATTGTGCTTCGCGCACATCTTTCCTAACCGGACTTCTTTGCCTGACTCGAAGAACAAGAGTTCTTGGCAGACGACGACCCATCAGGACAGGTAATACGCCTGATAGCATCGTCAGAATTGCTTCATCGAGAACATTGAGAGGCCGATGGGTTAAGTAGGCTTCCCCAACTTAACTCACTGCCGCGATCATCGCGGAACAGGGCCGCGGATTGATGTCGTTAAAACGTCAGCAGCGACGACTTCACTTGCCAGCGATGAAACTACTCGCGTTGGCGTTGCTGTCCGGGTGCGCGGCTCCTCGCCCTGTCCCCGCTCCAACGGCTGCGCAGACGATTGAAGCGCCACACACTCGCGCGGCAAGCCCCATGGCCGGTCAAGTGGTTGCAAGTTCGAATCCGGGAAAACCGGCTGAAGCAGCACCCGCGTATGCTCCTGCTCCACCAGTCGCCATCCAGCAGGTTTCGCTGCACCAGCCTGAAGTGCTGACAACGCCCCAACCTGCACCTCCGCCGCCGGGAATGCAGGGCGTCTCCGCTCCAACACCGCAGCAACCCGCGTCAGGACTGCGTGGCGTCCCCCTGAATCTGGTCTCGGCACTCGCTGCCACCGACTCTCGCAATCCTCAAGTCGAGTACGCGCGCTGGCGTGTGCACGAGGCCTACGCTCAAGCAGAGCGAGCCAATGTCTTATGGCTGCCGCACCTGCGTGTGGGTATGTCCTACAACCGCCATGAAGGTGCGATTCAAGATGTAGCCGGCAATGTTTTTGATACCAGCCGGGGTGGATACTATGCCGGCTTTGGACCGCATTCCGTAGGGCAAGGCTCACCGGCCGTCCCGGGCTTATTGATGAACTTTCATGCGGTGGATGCGATTTTTCAACCCAAGATTGCCAATAGTGCCGCGCAAGCGCGTTCCTGGGGTGCGCAGGTTTCCTCCAGTGAAGAAATGCTGCGATCTGCCTTGCTCTATCTGGAACTGCTGAAGGCGGAAGAAGAAGCCGAGATCGCTCGCGAGGTGGTTGCCAACACGCAGCGACTCGTTGAACTCACCGGTTCGTACGCGCGTGCCGGGCAAGGACTGGAATCGGACTTTGATCGGGCCAAGACCGAACTTTCCTTACGCCAAACCGATCTCCTACGATCTCAGGAGGCAACTCAGGTGGCATCGGCGCGTCTAGCCATTCAACTGCGACTCGATCCCACGGAACCGATTCTGGTCCAAGAACCGGTAGCCCTGCCCATCCAGCTCTTAGAGCCGAACCAGCCCGTTGCCGACCTGGTGACCGAAGGGCTTTCGCAGCGTCCCGAGTTGTCGGAAAGCCGCTGGCTTGTTTCGGAAGCCACGGAGCGCTTGAAGCGGGAAAAATACGCTCCGCTCCTTCCGAGTATGCTGCTGGGAATCAGCTACGGCGGCCTGGGGGGCGGCTTGGGATCGGACTTCAGCTCCACGAAGGATCGGTTCGATGCGGATGCGATTGCCTACTGGGAACTGCGAAATTTCGGGCTTGGAGATCGAGCCGCTCGAAAAGAAGCGGGAGCAAGAGTCGAGCAATCGCGGTGGCGCGAAGTTGCCATGTTGGATCGTGTGGCGGGTGAGATCATCGAAGCCCACGCGCGGGTTGTTTCTCGCAGCCAACAAATTGTCGTTGCTGAACGAGGAGTGGCCGCGGCCGAGGATTCTTTCCGCCGCAACTGGTCTCGGATCGAGAATGACCAGGGGCTGCCGATCGAAACGCTGCAGGCGATTCAAGCCTTGAATCTTGCTCGTCGCGATTACCTGCGCACGGTGATCGACTACAATACGGCTCAGTTTGAACTGCTGCGGGCGATCGGCGGCGGCAGTCCACGCTTTCTGGCCGCCACTGCGGGGCGTTAAGCAGAAGCCCACGCCGATTCAGGAACTTTGCCTGCCACGCCGAATCTGGTTTCACCCACCTCTGCCGAAGCGACGCCAACATGAACCCTGTGGTCTTCGCGATGCGCCGCCCGCTGACGGTTATCGTCGGCATCATTGCCGTTCTGCTGGCGGCCGGTGTTGCGGTTCGTCCTAAAGCCGTCGATCAATACCTGGGCAAATACGGAATTGAACTCCCTTTGAAGCGGATGCCGGTCGACATCTTCCCCGCGCTGAATCTGCCGGTGATCTACGTCTGCCAGCCGTACGGAGGCATGGACCCGGCCCAGATGGAAGGGCTGATTACCAACTATTACGAATATCACTTCCTCTACATCAGCGGCATTCATCACGTCGAGAGTAAGAACGTGCAAGGGAACGCACTGATGAAGTTGCAGTTTCATCCTGGCACGAATATGGCCCAGGCGATGGCGGAGACGATTAACTACGTCAATCGTTCGCGGGCGTTCATGCCGCCGGGCACGGTCTCCCCCTTCGTGATGCGCTTTGATACCGGCAGCGTGCCCGTGGGCTACCTGGTGCTCTCCAGTGAATCGCGCACGATTGCCGAGATTCAAGATTTGGCTCTGTTTAAGGTCCGGCCTCTCTTCTCGGCGTTGCCCGGTGTTTCGGCTCCACCTCCGTTTGGCGGCAGTGCCCGCACCGTGGTGCTGCGTGTTGATCCGGATCGACTCCGCGCCTACGGCGTCTCGGCGGACGATGTGATCAGCGCTCTGGTTTCCGGCAACACGATTAGCCCTTCGGGCAATCTGCACATCGGTGATAACTATCCGATCGTTCCCATGAATGCGATGGTGCGCGAGCCGCGCGAACTGGGGAATATTCCGGTGCGCGCCGGCACAACGCCCGCCGTGTACTTACGCGATCTGGCCACCATCGAGGACTCGGCCGACATCGCTGCCGGCTATGCGCTTGTGAATGGGAAGCGCGCGGTCTATATCCTCGCCACCAAGCGGGCAGATGCCTCGACGATGAGCGTGATTGACGAGATCAAAGGGGCCTTGCCGAGCATGCAAGACGCATTGCCGGACGATATTCGTGTGTCGTTCGAATTTGACCAATCCCCCTACGTGACCCGCGCCATTGAAAGCCTGCTCAGCGAAGGTGCGTTGGGAGCACTCCTCACCGGCTTGATGGTTCTGGTCTTTCTACGGGATTGGCGCAGCGCTCTGGTCGTGGTGGCGAACATCCCGTTGGCCATTGCGTCGTCGATTGTCGGACTGTGGCTGTGCGGCCAAACGATCAATCTGATGACTCTGGGTGGCTTGGCGCTCGCGGTAGGGATTTTGGTGGACGAAGCCACCGTGGAAATCGAAAACATTCATTCGCAGCTGGAAGGGACCGATTCGGTGGCACTGGCCGTACGGCGCGGAAACTCGCAGACCGCCGTCCCCCGCTTGCTCGCGATGCTCTGCATTCTGGCGGTTTTTGTTCCCAGCTTTTTTATGACGGGGGCCGCTCGCGAACTGTTCGTCCCGCTGTCGCTGGCAGTCGGGTTCGCCATGATTGCTTCTTACATTCTCTCCAGCACTTTTGTGCCGGTGCTGTCTACCTGGTTGCTCCGTCAGCATGGTGGTGCGAGCCATTCTGCAGATCAAAGTCAACGCAGTGATAAGCGAAGTTGGCTCTCGCGCGGGCTAACGTTTAACGTCTATCGCGACGCCTACGCCAGCTTCCTGGGAAGAATGGTGGCGGCCCGCTGGATCGTGATTCCGGTGTACTTTGTGGTTTCGCTCCTGTTGATTGCCTTCTTTGGCAATCGGCTGGGGGTGGAGATCTTTCCGAAGATCGATGCCGGTGAATTTCGACTACGACTGCGAGCACCCGACGGAACCCATATCGACAAAACCGAAGAGATCGCGCTCGACGTCTTGGAGCATATCAAACAGAAGGTCGGACCCGAAAATGTTTCGCTGACGCTCGGTTACGTCGGCATGATTCACTCGAACTTTCCGATTAACGCCGTCTATCAGTTTTCGCGCGGCCCCGAGGAAGCCATTTTGCGTGTCGCCCTGCGGCCGCATTCGGGCATCAGCACGGAACGATTGAAGGAAGTGTTGCGGCGCGAACTTCCCGACAAGCTTCCTGGTGTTCGCTTTTCGTTTGAACCGGCAGACATCGTGAGCGAAGTAATGAGCTTTGGTTCACCAACGCCGATTGAGATTGCTGCCCGCGGCGGTTCTGTGGCTGAGAATCGAGCCTATCTCGATAAAGTTCAAAAGGGCTTGGCCACTCTGCCGGAATTGCGCGATGTGCAGTTGTATCAGTCCTTGGACTATCCCACGGTCGAGATCAAGCTCGACCGCGAAAAGGCGGGGCATGCAAACGCAACGGCCGGGCAGGTGGCGCGCTCGGTGCTTGCCGCAACGGCTTCCAGTCGCTTCGTGGTGCCGAATTATTGGCCCGATCCTAAATCCGGGGTTGGCTACCAGGTTCAAATCGAAGTGCCGCAACCCTTGCTCACCAGCATCGACGACCTGGGGGCGGTTCCTGTCAGACAGTCGGCCAACCCGCTCCTCTTACGCGATGTGGCCACGCTCAGCAGTGGTTCCATGCCGGGACAATACGACCGCTATAACATGAAACGCGAGGTCAGCCTCACGGCCAATCTTTCGGGTGCCGACCTCGGACGCTCAGCTGCACGGATCACGAAAGTGCTGGATGAAGTCAAACGCGAACACGATGCGGCCATGGCGGAAGTCGCCAAGCAGGGGACGAAGCCCCCTACGATCTCGCATGAACTTCGCGGGCAGATTCCTCCTATGCGGCAAATGATTAGCGGCTTGGGTATCGGCTTGCTGCTGGCGATCCTGGTGATCTTCCTTCTGCTCACCGCAAACTTTCAATCGCTTCGTTTAGCGTTTGTCGCGGTCTCGGCCGCGCCCGCTGTGGTTGCCGGAGTCTTGGCAGCCTTGTACTTCACCGGTTCCACTCTCAACATCCAGTCCTTCATTGGCGCGATTATGGCCGTTGGCGTTGCCATGGCGAACGCGATTCTCTTAATCACCTTCGCAGAAAAAGCACGCCGTGAAGGTTTGAGTGCGCCCGAGGCTGCCATTGATGGTGGCAAACATCGCTTGCGGGCTATTTTGATGACGAGTCTGGCCATGCTGGCCGGCATGTTGCCGTTGGCACTCGCGCTCGGTGAAGCGGGGCCGCAAACAGCACCGTTGGGTCGCGCCGTGATGGGAGGGCTGATCGCGGCTACGGTCACCACCCTCGTCGTGCTGCCGGCGCTCTTTGCTCTGCTGCAAACAAGTGCCACTCGGGCCAGTGCCTCGCTGGACCCCGGGGACGATCAAAGCCGTCATTTTGTCGCCGGAGCGGAGAGTATCTAATGCGATTCCCACTAAAGAATTGGTGCCTCGTCACGGTTGCGGTCGGAGCAACCCTGGCGGGCTGTGCGCCGTCCGCGAGCACCCATGGTCTTGAAGCCGATCCGAGTTTGTCTGCCAGCGGTAGCGCTAACGACAGCAATCGGGCGATGCGTGTGGCAACGATCAAGCCAGTGCGTAAGACACTGATTCGCCGTGTCGAACAGCCGGGAGAAGTGCACGCGTTCGAACAGACGCCGCTCTACTCCAAGGTTTCTGGATTCATCAGCACGGTGCATGTCGACATCGGCGATCGCGTCAAAATCGGGCAATTGCTCGCGGAGATCTCGATTCCGGAATACGAGCAGGAACTCAAGCAGAAGCAGGCTCTCGTGGCGCAAGCCGCTGCCGAAACAGCTCAAGCTCAGGCTTCGATTAAGGTAGCGAAGTCGGCACTGCAATCGGCCCAAGCGCTGGCGAAGGAAGCTGAAGCGGGAGTCGAACGGCGGGAAGCAGAGTTTCAGCGGGCCACTTCGGAACTCGAACGCATTACTGCGCTCTATGCCGACAAGTCCGTCACTCAGAAAACGTTGGACGAGTCGCAGGCCGCGCATCGCGCCGCCAACGCGGCCCGCTCCGAAGCTCAGGCGCGAATCATTTCCGCACAAGCAGTGGTGGCCGAGAAAGAAGCGGCGATCGAGCAAGCGGAAGCCGATGCGCTGGCGATTGCTTCGAAAGAGGAAGTTGCCCAGGCCGACGAACAACGTTTGCGAGCGATTCACGAATACACGCGGATTGTGGCACCGTACGACAGCATCGTCACGGAGCGGAATGTGGATGTTGGTCATCTGGTCCAGCCGGGCAAGAGCACCTCCGACAAGCCGATTTTCGTCGTCGTGCGGGCCGATACGGTGCGGGTGTTTGTTGATGTTCCGGAGGCCGATGCTGGTTTGGTTGCCGCCGGGTGCGAAGCTTCCATTCGGATTCCCTCGGCTGGGAATACCGTCATTGCCGGGAAGGTCAGCCGCACGGCTTGGACGCTCCATCCCACGGCGCGTACGCTGCGGGCGGAAGTCGACGTGGAGAATGCGGACGGATCACTGCGGCCCGGCATGTACGTGATTGCTGATTTAAAGGTTGCCGAGCGGCCCGATGCTTTCGCCTTGCCGCGCACGGCGGTGCTGGTCAAGGATCAACAAGCCGCCTGCCTGACCGTGAACGCAGAGAATACGATTGTTCGCACGCCGATTGTCGTCGGCATTCGTGCGGGGGAAGAACTCGAGGTTGTCTCCGGGCTTACCGGCGACGAGTCGATCATTCCCAGCAATGTGGCCGCCTATCGCGAAGGCCAGGTGGTGGAGATCGTTGTGCCGACCAAATAGGGCGCTGTCAAACTTGAAGTGTCCGCTATCAGCGGCTGAATTTACGTGAAGATCCACCGCCGGGAGGTTTGAATGAGGTTAGTTCCACAACTCTTCAAACGGAGTCCCGGCGATGGAAAAGCAACGGCAGTATCATCAT
>JBGSNR010000032.1:0-12933 GCA_041739545.1 Pirellulaceae bacterium
GCTTGAACTGCACCTTCACGTACGCGACTTTTTGTTGACTGGTCTTTCGCATGGGAAACTCCTGGAAATCGCGGAAACTTGAACTTGAAATGGAAAGCCCCTGTGGTGGGGTTTTGGAAACTGGTTTACACACCTCTTGAATCTCGCTAACATATTGTGCACTAACTCCTTAGGTACAAACGTGCACTCCTGGCTGTTAGCGCCTAGTTCAGGGGGCTTGCTAGTACTGTTTTCTGATCCAACCCAACCTGTTGATTCAACCTAAAAACTGCTGCTTCTCTGTGCTCTCTGTGTCTCTGTGGTCAACTACTCTTCTTCTAGCGCGCACCGCAGGCCAGCAGAAGAAAAAGGAACCACAGAGACACAGAGTTCACCGAGAGGGCAGAAAAGGCAGATGCAAACTGTCTGCTTAGCCTTGTCCGCCCCAGTGCAGAGCATCAACCAATTCTCAGAAGTGATTGATGATTAGTCAAGCATTAATACGGTTTACTGAAAGATCGCCCCTCAGAAGGGAGCAAGTTGCGGGCAAAAGGCGCACCCGCCAGCAACACCCTCTTTCCCCGATTCAAACCACAAATTCTCTTCTTCTCTGTGCTCTCTGTGTCTCTGTGGTGCACTTCATTTTCCCGCAGCGCGCACCGCAGGCCAGCAGAAGAAAAAACCACAGAGACACAGAGATCACCGAGAGGACAGAAAAGGCAGATGCAGGCAGGCCAAAGAGCCTTGTCCGCCCCAGTGCAGAGCATCAATCAATTCTTAGAAGTGATTGATTAGTAGTCAAGCATTCATACGGTTTATTGAAAGATCGCCCCTCAAAAGGGAGCAGGTTGCGGGCAAAAGGCGAACCCGCCAGCAACACCCTTTTTCACCGATTCAAACCACAAATCCTCTTCTTCTCTGTGTCCTCTGTGTCTCTGTGGTGCACTTCTTTTTTCCAGCAGCGCGCACCGCAGGCCAACAGAAGAAAAAACCACAGAGACACAGAGATCACCGAGAGGGCAGAAAAGGCAGATTCAAGCAGGCCAGATAGCCCTATCAGCCCTAGTGCAGAGCAAGTCGAGTACGCTAACTCCCACAAACTTGGTGTGCAGGAAATCAACCGCGGTTTGCGATTCAATAATCGCAAGGGTGATCTCAGGCATGATGGAATTTATGACCGAAAAACTCAGCGCGCTTACGTCAACTCTTCCGGAGGATCAATACTCGCTGGCGTACTTCTAAAAATTCGGCGTCGGCGGCCTAAAGTTCGCCAGGTTAATCGAGCGGAACCACTCGATGGTCTTCGCCAAGCCGTCTTTTAAGGCGATCTTTGGCTCCCACTTTAAATGCTTCTTCGCCAGCGTGATGTCCGGCTGGCGCTGCGTGGGATCATCTTGTGGCAATGGTTCGTAGATGATTTTCGATTTACTGCCGGTCTGCCTGATGACTTCTTCCGCCAGTTCCTTAATCGTGAACTCGCCGGGATTGCCGATGTTGATCGGCCCGATGACGTCGTCAGCCGCGTTCATCATCCGGATCATCGCTTCAATCAGATCGTCGCGATAACAAAACGAACGTGACTGGCTGCCGTCGCCGAAAATAGTGATGTCTTCGCCGGTGAGTGCCTGCCGGATAAAGTTCGAGACAACTCGGCCATCATACGGATGCATCCGCGGGCCGTAAGTGTTGAAGATCCGCACGACGCGGATGTTGATCCGGTTCATCCGGTGGTAGTCGAAAAACAGCGTCTCGGCCGCTCGCTTTCCTTCGTCGTAACAGGCCCGCGGACCGATTGGATTCACGCTGCCGCGGTATGATTCCGGCTGGGGATGAACTTCGGGATCGCCGTAAACTTCGCTCGTGGAAGCTTGCATAATTTTCGACCGGCAACGGCGAGCCATGCCCAGCACGTTGATCGCTCCCATGATCGACGTCTTCATCGTCTTAATGGGGTTGTACTGATAATGCCCAGGAGCGGCCGGGCAGGCGAGGTTGTAGATCTCGTCCGCTTCGAGAAAGATCGGCACCGTCACATCGTGCCGGAGCAGCTCGAAGTTCGGGCGCGCCAGCAGATGCGTGACGTTAGTCTTCTGGCTGGTGAAGAAGTTATCGAGGCAGATAACATCATGCCCCTGGTCCACGAGCCGTTCGCAGAGGTGGGAACCCAAAAAGCCGGCTCCGCCGGTGACGAGAATGCGTTTGATCATGCCCGATTCTTGGCGGCAACGCGGATTATGTCAATGCGAGACGCGTTCTAGGCTTGCCTCAGACGAAGCCGTACGCGTTTCAGCGCATCATCCACGGACAACTTGCCCCGAGGTCCGAGAACGACCGCTTTTTCGTTCAACCACAGTTCCACTTTGCTTTCCGCCGATAGCACGGTGGAATGGCTCTTTCGACCGAAGAAGCGGCTTATTTCTCCCAGCGGCATGCGGGTAAATCGCCGAGCCAGATACATTGCCAGCATGCGCGGTTGGCTGGCTGATTTGGAACGATCATTCGAATTCAATGTATCGGGTGAAAGATCGAATTCTTCGCAGACGGCAGCCGCGATTTCTTCCAGCCGAACCCCTTTGCCGGTGGACTGCCATAAATCACCAAGAAGATCGCGAACCGCATCTTCATGGGGAGACGCCCCCCACGCCATTGCCGCGGCTTGCAGGCGGTTCACCGCTCCGGCGAGCACACGCGCATCTCCGGGAAGATCGGCTGCGAGCCACTGCAACATATGCGCAGGGAGCTCGAGATTCTTTTGTTCAGTGAGCTTTCTCAAAATCCCTTCCCTGGTAGCTTCGTCGGGCGATTCCAAGCCCAGGACCAACCCGGAAGAGAGCCGACCGGCAAGCTCGTCACCCAGCCCCGCGATCTCTCGCGGCGGGCGATCACAGGTGACGACAATGCGGTGCCCAGCCTGCGTTAAAACGTCGATCGTATGCTGCAATTCGATGACGGTATGTCGCTTTCCTGCCAAGTGATGCAGGTCATCAATCAAAAGGACTTGAAGATCACGATACTTGCGGCGAAAGTTGGGCAAGCCTGATCCCTGCAAGGCTTCGACAAATTGATTTAGAAACTGTTCGGCCGAAAGGTAAACCAGGCGCTTTAAACCAGCGATCTGCTTGGCTTGATACCAGACGGATTCAAGCAAATGCGACTTGCCTGAGCCAGTTGGCCCATACAGAACTAAAGGGGAGGCACCACCTGGGCTAAGCACAGCGGCGGCGGCGGCATGGGCAACTTTATTGCCTGAGCCGATAACGAAGTCCTGGAAAGTATGGAACTGTCGCTTGGCCGGTCGCCAACTGCTCTCTGTCGAAGCGGCAGACATCGTGACAGGAACGGGAAACTGGTTATTCGTGGTTAGCAAGGCGGGTTCTTCAACGGGAACAGCAGAACTATCGACCACAAAGCTTACGCTTGCCTCTGGTCGCACCGTTGCGACCGCAACCTGCAAGTCAGCCCCAAACCGTTTGCGCAGGCGCTCCAGAGCGAATGGATGTGCGACAGCGATTTCAAATCCGTTATCTTTCCATCTACAAACAGCGAGCGAGCGAAACAAGCGACCTTGATCGACGCCGACCCTTTCCACCAGTTGGGAAACAATCGCTGAGACGATCTCCGTATCGTTTTGCATCACGTCCATGAGCCTACTTCGGCGCGCAATTCTACCGTGAGGAGGAACGGAGCGGCAGAGAGGAAACTCCCTGACGAGGCGCTGCCAGCGGTAGCAATGCGGAACAAAGGTTGAGGAAAAAGTCGGCTTGCGTGCCGACAGGAACGGTCTGAACTGCTCTTGCAGTTTGTCACCGCGGGAGTCGATTGTAGACCTGCTAGCTAGGCTGTCAAACCGGGCGCAGGGTCTTGATCGCAAGATTTCTTCATCGGACCCTCGCAGAACGCTAATTTTTCGAGAAATCCGTTGCGACCACTTTTTTCCACCCGGCGCGTTCGCGAGGTGGAAAACGTGTCGTGTCGAAGGCAGACAATTTGTCCACAATTGGCGTTAGAGCGCAACTCATTACAGGGACAATGCTTGTGAATTATTCTTGCGACTTCTTGATTGTCGTATTTGAAGGCGAAGCTCGTCGCTTAATGGCAGCTAACGTAAAGCCGGGGCGTTCAATTAAGCAGGCCACTGGGGCATCCGGATAGTTGTAAGCCATGCCACCGCGCGTGGTGCCGACGTAGTAGTCGAAGCCTGCTGGCAAATCACCTCCCTGAGCGGCATCCAGCGTACGAGTCACTTCGATTCGTGGGCCCGCAAAGTTAGCAGCACAGGCCAGTGACTGATCGTTGGCCGCGACCAGAACGCGGATGGGGCGATGAGCCTCTCCCGCGACCGCCGGCTGCTGACGGATCCATTCCATGGCCTCTTTGTAACTAAGCAGCCAATAGTCGGTTTCGTAGGTCCGCTCCAATCCGGAACGCCCGGCCAAGACGTTGAAATAAGTTCCTTGGTAGGGATGCCAGCGCACGATGGTCGCTGCCTGCCCCGCGAAGATCGCCATAAGCCCCAAAGCCAAGGAAGTTCGGCAGACCGAAGAGCTTTGCAACAGCTTGAAAAGCGACCAGGTTCCGAATGCTGCCCACAAGGCCAAAGGAGGAAGGACGAACAGGAAGTGCCTCATTCCGTCGTAAGCGTTGGGCCGCATCACTGCAAATAAAATCAGGGGCACGATGGGCCAGGCCAAAATCATCATCAAGACGCGTGCTCGCCGCGATAAAGGTTGTTGGATCAACTGCCACCCTCCGGCCAAGATGCCGATGGTTGCCAGCATCATCGTTGCGAGAGGAACGGTCATCAACAGCCACCGCAGCAGGTAATATCGCGGCAGCTCATTGCTGGGATAAAAAGTCCCTTCAAACAGCACCGGAATGACAAGATGAAAGCGACTTGCCATCCTTATCGCCTGCAGTGGATGTTCCAGCGGTGATTCCAGAGCCCAAGGCCATGGCAATACCATTACGCACCAGGCAATCGCCAAGAGTGCGAACTGTTTCGCGAGGCTTCTTGAGGAACGATTAGAGTGTGGCTCTTGCGCCTCGGTACTTCGTCGCCAGTTCTGCCAATCAACGAAGAACGTCAAAAGAAAGTAGAAGGCACCTAGCAGAAGTGCACCTCCGGGGCGAATGGCCAGCGTGAGGCCAATTGCCAAGCCACTGAAAACAATCTCACGCCAGGAGAAGCGGCCACGCGTGAACATTGCCGTGAGCAGTGAAATTGAGGCAGCCATGCCCACGGCAAAAGGCACGTCTTTGGTGTTTACGAAAGCATCACCGCAGAATCGTGGCATGAGGAGCAAGAACAGCGTGGCAGCGACTCCGATCCAGCGATTTCCAAGCATTCGTCCTAGCCGATAAAGCGCCGGCGCGGCGAGCAACGCCAACGAAGCGGCGATCACATGTCTCAAGAAGACTTGCTGCCCCGGCAAACAACGATTCGCACCGGCAATGAGCATCTCGAGCAGTGGCCCGTAGTACTTCAAATCAAGCAATTCGTTGGCGGAGCGGTCGCTGCCAAAGGAAGCGAAGAATCGCAAAGACCGAGCCCCATATTCCTGCTGCACCGCATCGTCCCAGGCACTTCCGAAATCTGCAGCACAAAAGGGAACGGCAGTCGCGAGAATAAACAACAAAATGGCCATCGCCCGCTGTGCCGCGCGACGAGTTCGCATCCAGCAGGCAACGCAACTTTCAATTCTCTGCCAGAACCGCGAATTCATCGATCAACCTCCATGAAGATTCGCTGGCGCGGACGATCGTAGAACTCGACTTCAGTGACCGAGTCGAAGGGAATACAGGCTGTGTTTGGCTGCTGTTGTTTTCGGTTTCGGTCTCCGTTTCGGAGGCCAGGATAGTTTCGCCAGATGACTCCTAACTGCCAGATAGCACGGGCGAAGTCCGTTGACTTTACTTTGCTGCCTGCCACGTCCTGCCAATCATCGAGGGGATACTCATGAATGCGGTCTTCGATTGCATAATCGTTTGTCGGCGACTGCTCAGCAAAGGTTAATAATCTGGCGAGCAATTCCACGTCAAAGAGCCAGCGAGTCAAAAAAGGCTCGCGAAAAGCTTCCCTCATCGTCGCGGAGTTGCGAAATAGTTTTGCGCCGCACTGAGTGTCATAAACGGGTAGTCGTAACACACCAGAAGCAACGGTTGCAAAGATGCGTCCCAAATAATGACGGAGTGGCTGCCGGACGATTCGCCGACCTAGCAGCTGTACACGAGATCCAAGCAGTAGTTCGACCTTTGGATTTGAGCGGAGGTAAGTCTCCATCTGCGTGATGGAGTCTAGCGGCGTCGCCAAATCAGCATCCCAGTAACCGAGAAACATCGACTCTTGATCTGCGCTTGCCTCTAGAATCCCACGTCGTACTGCTTCTGCCTTGCCCACATTCCGCGGCAAATGCAACACAGAGAACATCTCGCGCCAGCTTGCGCAGAAATCGTCCAGCAAGTCACCGGTCCCATCGGTGCTCCCGTCGTCGACGAATAAGAACCGATGGTCATGCCGCGCCGCGTGTTCCACGAAGGCTCGCAGATTGAGCCGTTCAGTTTCATTGAAACAGGGAATGATCAGGGTGCAAGTTGTCATGGCAGACGACCGGAGGATTGGTACGAAGTGGCATCCAAAACCTACGTCGTGCCGCGGAATGACGTTCCAATTTTCTCTGGTTTTGGCCCTATTTATCGCACATCCGACACGTCCCGAACCAAACGGTACGATCGGATCGGGTTCTACAACCTCAATTCGGTTTAGGCCCTGAACTTGGCAAAAATTCCCAAATTTTTGCTTGATGTTGCAAAATCGCAACACTTGAATTAGCGTGCCGGTTGGAGTACGCCCGCTTAAATCTAAGAACTCGAGACTTTCTTGCCATGAAGACTTCCATCTCTGCTGCCTCGCGTAAGCTGCGGCCTACTCGTCGTCTACATCTAGAGCGTCTAGAAGATCGCTCGCTGATGGCCGCGCTGCAGGTTGATGACTCCTTCTTGGATGAAATCAAGAATGGCCCGTTGGCCAAGGCAGGTCAGGGAGCCGTGCAGCTCGTTCGGGAATTTGAAAACTGGCAGCAGCAGGCTGGGACGAGCGAACCCTTCACTTCAACGCTGGCTAGTTCGTATCGCATTGAAGGGGAGCGGGTAGAGGTAGAGTTCGTCGTCGCCAGCGATTTTAAAGTGGCGCGTCGTCAACTTGTTCTCGGTGGCGTAAAACTTGAAACTGGAAGTGCCGCCTTGGGATTGCTGACAGGCATGGCTCCGATTGGTTCTTTGAAGGCTCTTGCTAGTCTGCCGGATTTTTCGACGCTGGGCCCGATTGTGAAGTCGGTAATAGCGTCAGTGTCCGTGCCAGCGTCCTCCGCAGACCATGGCTCCGGCACCAACGCGGGAACCGTCGCCAATCAAGCGCGGGCTGCACACAATGTCCCTGCCCTCGTCAACGCTTATAAGGTCAGTGGAAAAGGAGTCAAGATTGGCGTCCTTTCCGACAGCGTGAATCGCTTCGGTGGTGGCTTGAAAGCTTCCCAAAGAACCAAGAATCTTCCCGCCGTCCAAATTATCCAAGACGGGCCAGCGGGAAGCAGCGATGAAGGTCGCGCCATGCTGGAACTGATCCATGACATGGCTCCCGCGGCACCCCTCGCATTTGCAACCGCCAATATCGGTGGCCAAGCCGGGTTCGCAAAAAACATCGATCGTCTGCGGCAGGCCGGTTCGAAAGTGATCGTGGACGACATTACTTACTTTGCGGAACCGATGTTTCAGCCGGGAGTCATCGACCTGGCGATCAAGCGAGCGGTCGAAGCGAACATCCCCTTCTTTAGTTCGGCGGGCAATAGCAATCGGGGCGGCTACGAGACAAGCGTCACCTACAATTGGCAGCCCGGCACAGATTTCTTTTTTGCTGCCAATGATACGGCTTTGCAGGTCAACTTTGCACAAGCCACGAAACTGACTCTGCAATGGGACAACCCTTACAACGGGCTGCGAAACACGAACGCCATCACTGCCGATATCGACCTGCGAATTCTCAATCAGTTTGGGCAAGTCGTCACCGGCAGCAGCGACAACAATTTTGCCACCGGAATTCCCGTCGAGATCGTTGATGTTCAACCCGGCCCTCACTTCATTCAACTTCATTTGCGCAGCGGGCAGGCTCCGACCCGACTAAAAATGGTCACCTTCCGCGGAGATACGAAGTACGAGTACGCGAACGGAAATTCGTCCACCTACGGACATAATGCGGGGCCATGGACGATTGGTGTGGGAGCCGTGCCGTTTTACGCGGCCAAGCCGTTTTCGAACAAGCAGCCGATCCGAACCGAGGTCTTTACTTCCACTGGTCCCGCGACTTATTTGTTTGACGGTGTGCGTCGGAATCGGCGGCTGAATTTTCCGATTGCTCTTCCACAGCCATTCGTCTCGGGCATCGACAACGTCAACAACACCTTCTTCGGCGGTGATATTCGCCAGGATGCGGATCGGCATCCAAATTTTGATGGCACCTCTGCGGCGGCACCCAACTTGGCTGCGATTGCGGCGATGATGCGACAGAAGTTCCCCACCGCGACCCCCAGCCAGATTGCGATGTCGATGGCTGCTACGGCCGCGCCTTTGAACGGCACCGCCAAGGGAGTTTGGAACCCTCGCGGTGGATACGGATTGGTCAATGCGCTGACCGCCATGAACCATCTCCGTGACACCCGACTGGGAGGGCATATCGTGGATGATGGTAGTCCAAATTTTCAAGTTTTCGGCGCTGGGTGGCGGAAGGTAAATCTGGCTGCCGGCACCTACGGTGGGGATGTTGGATTTCATGACCGGTTTTTGGCGGGCGGTACGGCCCCGAGTGCCCAGTACACATTTAGCTATTTGAAACAAGGAACGTATGACGTGCTCGCCCGTTGGCTGCCGCGATCGTCGCGAGCTACCAATGCGACCTACTCCATTTTTGACGGCGATCTTTTTGAAGGGAATGTCGTCATGAATCAGACCCGCGCGCCTGTCACCTCGGCCTTTGGTGGCGTAGCCTGGCAACGCTTGAAGCGAATTGTTGTCACGCAAGGCCTGGTCTTTGTTAGACTCTCCGCCTCCTCCACCGGCAACATCACCGCCGATGGCATGAGACTGGTCTATATCAGCAAAAGCCTGCGGGCCAGCAACGGAGCGAATGGCACCGCCGCCAATGCTGCGAGTCCCACGGCAGCTCCGATCATGGGCCTGGCTGACTTAGCCTCATCCAACGTGGCACCGTCGATCGCATCGAACTCGGCCACTCCAACTCCGACGACCAACCATCCAGCAACCACGCTGAGCAGCGCTGCCGCTCAAGATGCCGCGTTGTTGCTATGGCTGGCGTCGTCCGAGGACGAAGAGCGTGAAAGCCTATTTCAGGATGCAGCTTGAACCTAGTGGTTCAGGTCCTACATCCTCACAATCGATTGATTGATTGATTGACTGACAAGGGTGTTTTACCAAATTTGCCACCAGGGTCGGCAGGTGTTCGCGCGCTGGGGATCAACCACAGTCGGCACTCTCTTTTTAGCGAACAATTCGTAGAGTTTATCGGCTCCTTGGCGCAGCTTAAAATCCATTTCTTCACGGTAGAGAAAGTGGACGCCGTAGAAATTGACCATCTTGCCGGGCATTTCCAGGCGGGCAAAGTCATCGGGAACATTCAGCGGCGGACCGACGAGTGCGCAACAGAGCTTCGTTGAGGGGGCGTACGGCTCAGGCGGATCACCATTGGGAACGGTATGACCTTCCGAGAGCCAGGTTTGATATTCGTGAGGAAAGCGAGCCAAGATTTTTAGCCAGCGAAGTGGCCAGTAATTGTTCTCGTCTTCAAAGGCTTGCTGCGACATCGGCCAACCAGGGGGCAGCGACAGGCAAAGCTCCGCGAACTGCCACTCTTCGGCTCCGTCGGGTACGGTCATGGGCTTCTCGCTCATGCCACTGGTGATCAGGGTATGGAACGGATGTCGATTGGTTGGCTTGACCCAATGCAAATCGATATGTACCAGATCCGACAGGATTTCGTGCCACACCGTTTCGACTTTGCCGCAATGTCGCTCGATGTGTTCTGAAATCAGTTCGATGTGATCGCGATCCCCTTGCGCGGGGGTGAAGGGAGTGGTACGCGACTCGTGCCGATAGATCGTGCTGCCCCCGGGGGTAATTTCCAGCTTGGGAACAACCGTCACCGTGCCACAATTCTGGCAGCGGGCTTTGCGACCCGCTAGTTCTTCGGCAAGCTGATACTGCTCGCCACATTTCGGACAAGTGACAGTGATGGTCATGGACGAGAGACTCTACAACGTCGGTCTGCGGCTTATTGTTCAGGGTTCTCCAGCAATTCCTGCAAGCGCTGTTGCAACGTTTGAGGAAACCGATCCAGCCAAGAAGAATTTATCAATCCAACTTGAATCATGTCGAGCAGGTGCACCTTATCCTTCAGCCGAAAGGCGTTTAGCTTCATCCGCACAAGTGCCTCTAGCGGCAACGTGCGAAACTCCTTTCCGGACTCAAAAGGTTCTACGTCGGGATTAGGTTCGAAATCGTTCGGCTTGACCATTTGGCCACCTAAAACCACGTGCACCGCATTCCGAGCCGAATCATTCTCATGCTCCACAAACATGTCAACGCCGGAGGTCTGACGATGCGAAAAACCTGCTTCGGCCATCGCGACTTTCATCGAATCGAGGTCGAGAGGACGGATAAGAATGTCAACATCGTTCGTTGCCCGGACAGCACCTTGATCAACTTGCGCAACCCAAATCCGTACGGCGTTCCCGCCAACCACGGCATAGGGAATTTCAGCCTTTTCCAAGATTGCCACGGTACGACGAAGCCGTTCTTCCACGAGTTCCATCGAACGCGAAATCCTTTCCCAAAGTTCATCGCCAACAACATTCAACGTATCCACATTTGACTGCTTTCGGGCGAAAGGGGCAAACTCGGGTTCAGATATCTCAGCGCAGCAAAGCGGGCGAACAGTTGCAACCTGATCGCCCGCCATAAACTATCTTCAGCTCACCCGTGACGGATGGACGAATTCACTACAGCGTGTAGCCGTTGTGATATTCCGGCTTGATGACGTGAGCCACTTCCGGCGCGTTCTTCGCCGTCAGAGACTTGGCATCCCATTCGATCTTCTTGCCAGCAACTTCCTTCTCGGTTGCAACCCACACGGCCAGATTACCCAAGAGGATGTTCTCGGTGAGAGCGCCGGCGTAGTTCGGGAAGTTCGACATCGCTGCTTCGCCCCCTTTGATCGCCCGCACCCATTCTTCAAAGTGACCTGGGCTCTTGGTCCATTCGACCTTAGGATTGGGCTTGCCGCTGGTCATGCGACCGCCGTTTTCAGCGTAGTCGCCCGGAGCGTACATCGAATCCTTGTCGCCGATGATGAGGCAGCCGCTGGAGGAAATCTTTTCGCCTTCTTTCTTGAAGGCCCCTTTCACCAACGATTCATCAGGCTTCTTACCGCCGTCGTACCAGACGAACTTCACAGCCGGACGACCGTTCAGCTCGGGGAAATCGAAGTTGATCACCGACCAGGCTGGGTAGAACACGCCTTTATGACCGGCCGTGGTTGCTTGGATCGCAGTCGGGTCGCGGAGGTCCAATGCCATGAACGGCATGTTGACCGTGTGGCAAGCCATGTCGCCCAAGGCGCCAGTGCCGAAATCCCAAAAGCCGCGCCACTTAAACGGATGGTAGGCAGCGCTGTACGGGCGAGTCTTGGCCCGGCCGATCCACTCTGCCCAATGCACATGGGCTGGTGCTTCTTCAGCCTTGATCTCGATGTCGTCCTTTTGTGGCCAAACCGGACGATTCGTCCAGACGTGAACTTCCTTCACCGTTCCCAGTGCGCCGGACTTCACGATCGAAGCACATTCGCGGAGGGTGTTGTTGGCCGTCCCTTGATTACCCATCTGTGTCGCCACGCCATTCTCGCGAGCCAGGTCGCTAAGCGTGCGGGCTTCAAAAATGGAGTGCGTCATCGGCTTCTGCACGAAGGCATGCTTCTTCATCCGCAAGGCAGCGGAAGCAACAGGCGCGTGCATATGATCTGGCGTGCTGACGGTAATCGCATCGAAGTTGTTCCCGATTTCATCGAGCATCTTGCGATAGTCGTGGTACTTCTTGGCCCCTTCGAACCGTTCACCCTGCTTGTTCAGGTTGTTATCGTCCACGTCGCACAAGGCAACGATTTTGCCATGCTTGCCCGCATCGGAGGAATCGCTTTGTCCCTTTCCCCCAACGCCGACGCAGCAAAAGCGAATTTCTTCATTGGCTGCCAGACTGATCTTGGGAGCAACGCCCCCGGCTACCCAGTAACCAGCACCGATCGCGGCGGAGGTTTGCAAAAACGTACGACGACTTTTATTTCGACTCATCAACCGAACTCCCTAAGCAATTGAAACAAATGAACGGGGGGAGGAAGACCAACCGGCTAAGCCCGTGGTAAATCGCTTCCCGGCTCGGCCGCGCCCATGTGGACGAGGTTGCCACCAGCTTCCAGGCGTTTAAGCTACCGCACCCAGGGTTGAAATTCAAACCGTTTCCTGGGTCGCAGCGGCAATTCCGCAGCCAATAGGGGTGCCGAAAACATCGGCACCCACCGATGCGACATCGTGAGCCGTTGATTTTCGAACCGAATCGTGCCTATTTCGCGGTTGTGAAGTTGAACAGGTCTGGAAAGTGAGTGAACAGGGGGTGAACCTACCCAACTGTAAACAGCGCCGAACACCTTTCCATCGCTGTTAATCGTTTATTTTTAAGGGCTTACGGCAAAAGTTGTTGACTGGCTGTTGTACGTGTTTAGCCTACTTGCATTTTCGTCGTGCTTGCAGTCATGCTTGGGATATGGCCACTGCTCACCGTGATTCTGAGTTGATCGCCGAACTTCAGCGGGAAAACGCTGGGCTGAAGCAGGAATTGGCT
>JBGSNR010000072.1:0-7144 GCA_041739545.1 Pirellulaceae bacterium
CGACCTGAACGATAACGGCGAAGACATCAGCGTGACCGAAACGTTGACTTATGACGAAGACCTGATCAACGCCAGCTACGACCCCAACAATCCTCTCACCTTCTTCGGCCCGAACGATGCAGCACTCCTCGCCTTGATGACCACTTGGACCGGTGCCGGCACCTTCGCCACCCGCGCAGCCGCTGCCAGTTCGATACTATTGCCGCTCGCCACCAACGACGGCGCCATCGACTACATGTACGGCAACACGCTGGCTCAGGATTACTCGATCGTCGTCACCGGCGCCCACTACAGCAGCAGCACGGGTGATGCGATTGACGCGATGTAGGCTCGATTGGATTGTTCGAAGTGGCGAAAAATCGTTGAGAAAGCACGCCAGGCACTAGGCCACAGCGATACGACCTAAACTCTCAGCGAGCCACGGAAGGCTCGCACGCCGTAGTACGATTGGGCGCCGTTGTGATACACGAAAACCTGGCCATAGCGGTAGTCGCCAAAGATGGCACCGCCCAGTTTGCGGATCTCTGCCGGCGTTTTCAGCCAGCTTGAGGTTTTGGTATCAACGGGACCAAGTTCTTGCAGCTCGCGATACTGTTCTTCGGTGAGCAGTTCAATGCCCATCGCGGCAGCCAGATCGATGGCGTTATTTTCCGGCCGGTGTTCCTTGCGCGACTCCAAACCTTCCCGATCGTAACAAACGCTCCGTCGGCCACTCGGAGTTTCCGCGGAACAATCGTAGAACACGTATTCGCCCGACTTCTTATCGTATCCAACAACATCCGGCTCGCCCCCCGTCCTTTCCATTTCAAGCAGTGACCAGAGCTTGTCCGGATGCGATTCCAGCCTGGCTTCAATTTTCGCCCACTCGAGCCCCTTGTGGCGGTTCATGTTCTCTTCGAAACGGGTCGCCAAAATTTTGAGTAGCTCGACCTGTTGTGCGGTGGAGATTTTCTTTTTGTTGCTACTAGTCTTGGCCATGATCGGGTTGCGTCGGTGTAAAGGAGATTGCCTATTACGCTTTTACAGCAAATCCAGCGGATCAACATCAACGACCCACTGCACTTCGTCGGATGGGGTCAGAGCATCAAGAACTTGCTTGAACTCTTGTCGGAGGGCGGCACCATCCGGACTTGTCGCCAACAAGTGAAAGCGGAATTTTCCGCGAAGCTTGGCGAACGGACAGGGCGCCGGGCCGAGAATGCGATGTTCGAGTGAAGCTTTGCCGGGAAGCGTTTTGCCGAGCGCTTCGCGCAGTCGGCCGGCCGCGAGTTCTGCATACTGCTGCACCAGTTGTTCCCGTTCGCCACGGAAGATCAGACGCACCAGGGTCGCATAGGGCGGGTACTGAAAGTCCTTGCGGGCCGGCAGTTCGAAAAACGCAAACTGACGATAGTCGTGCCGCGCGGCAGACGTGATTGCGATGTGATCGGGGCTAAAGGTCTGCACGAGCACGCGACCTAGCTTATCGCCGCGCCCCGTTCTTCCTGCCACCTGCGTGACGAGTTGAAAGGTCCGCTCGGCCGCGCGAAAGTCGGTGAAGTGAAGGGCCGTGTCCGCATTGATGACACCAACGAGGGTCACGTTGGGAAAGTCCAGCCCCTTGGCGATCATCTGCGTGCCAAGCAAGATTTTCACCTCCCCCGCCCGGAACTTAGCGAGCGCCGCCTCGTGGCTCCCCGGCTTTTGCATCGTGTCGCTATCCATCCGCAAAAGCGGCACGTCACGAAACTTCGCCCGCAGTTCCGCTTCGAGCTTTTCCGTGCCGAAGCCGCTATAACGGATGCCGTCGAAGCGACATTCGGGGCAGTTGGTCGGCGGCGTGTCGAGGAAATCGCAATAGTGGCAGCGGAGTTTCTCTTCTTCGCGGTGGTGTGTCAGGGGCAAGTCACAGTGGGGGCAGCGGACGACAAAGCCGCAGGCGGGGCACTGAATGTTCGTGGAGTAGCCGCGGCGATTGAGGAGCAAGATCACTTGCCCGCCGGCCGCGAGGGCTTCCTTCATTCCTTGCGTCAGTTGCCGACCGATCGCGCCGGTCGAGACGCGCTCGCGAAACTCGTGTCGCAAATCGACAATGTCCACAATCGGCAAAGGACGATCGGAAACTCGCCGGGGCATTTCCACCAGGCGAAACTCTTCGGTTAAACCGCGCTGCCACGTTTCGAGTGCGGGGGTCGCGGAACCAAGCACTAGCGGCACACTTTCCTGTTTGGCGCGGGCGAGCGCAACATCCCGCGCATGATACCGGGGCGTTTCTCCCTGCTTAAAACTCGGGTCGTGCTCTTCGTCGATGACGATCAAACCCAAGTGGGGCGTGGGAGCGAAGACCGCGCTACGCGCACCAACGACGACCTGCACTTCGCCCCGCGCGATTCGCTGCCAGTGCCAGTGACGTTCAGAATCGCTGAGATGCGAATGCAGCACGGCTACTTGCTCGAAGCGCGACCGAAACCGTTCACGCGTTTGCGGCGTGAGACTGATTTCGGGGACCAACACAATCGCTTGCCGCCCGTAGCCGATAACTTCGTCAATCGCGCGGATGTAGACTTCCGTCTTGCCGCTGCCGGTGATGCCGTAGAGCAAGATCGTTTCGTGGCGGCGTTCTTTCAGCGGCTGCAAGATCGAGTCTAGCGCTTTTTCTTGATCGGGTTGCAGATGCAGGTGGCTTTCCCGCGCGGCCGGGACTTCGTCGATTTCGGTGTTCTGAATCCGCTGCACGGTTCCTTCAATGAGCCGTTTGCGGCGGAGTTCATTCACCGGGTTCATCGTGCACCGCGCGGCCCGGCAAAGTTCCGGTGCCGTGAGTGGCCGCGGGGAATTGGCCAGCACTTGTAGGGCGATGAACTGTTTGGGGGGAAGTTCGATTTCCGGCGAAAGTGAAACCTTCTTCGTGCTTTTATCGGCCCCTTCCAGAGCCAGTTTTTCTGCCAACGGAGCCAATGCTTTCACCAGCGGCAGAACTTCTTTCGCTACTGCCAAAAAGGTCATTTCCCGCGTTCCGGCTTGCCCGCGAACGCCGCTGGGGATCACACCTTGCAAGACTTGCCCCCACGGGCACAGATAGTGGTCGGCCATCCACCGGGTCAGTTTCAGCATCCCGTCCGCCAACAGCGGTTCGACATCCACCAGGGCTTTGATCGGCTTCAGCGGGCGGCGCAGTTCCTTCACTCCCACCGCAGTGCAGTAGCCGGTGCGTGGCTCGCGTTGTTGCCCGAACGAGACTTGCACCCGCTGCCCGGGGCGCAGTTTGCCTGCCATCGAGGTCGGCACGGAGTAGTCGTACGGGCCGTGGGGTGTTTCGGCAAAGACGATCTCGGCCACCAGCTTTTCTTCCGCGCTATCGAGTTCCCAGGGATCGGGAGCGGTGTCGAACAGAGAGGATTGCCGGTCAGCCATGGAAGCAGGAGCGAGGGGGCAAAGGGGCGAAGAGTCGGCAGGGAACTTAGAAACAGGTTAATCTGCCTTCAGCATATCAGGATTGGGCCGAAAACTCGGCAACGGGCTTCCTTGTTTGTCCCCTCCCCCTCTTTGCTTTGGTCTCCCATTCTGAAAACCAAATCTACCCGCGGTCTGTCAAAACTAGTTGCATTTTGCCGATGAAATCTACGCCTTTCACCATGGCGGGGCGAATACCACCATGGCGGACGCTTCTTGCCGTTTTTTCGCGATGAATACCGACATCCGCATTGTCAGCCGAATGGTCACCCGCGCCGGCGGCGAAGTGACGGCAGAATAAGAACTGCCGTACGAGCTACTTGCCCTTCGTCTTCCGCTTGGCAGGAGCTTTGGTCTTTCGCGAACCGGCCTTCTTTGTAGCGGCCTCTTTGGGCTTCGCTTCCTCGCGCAGCGAAAGCGCCAGCTTCAGTAGCTTCTTGATGGTGGCTGTTGGTACCTGATCCAGCCGCTTGAAGCGCAAGCAACATTTGCCATGATCGACGTCAGCCAACTCCGCAGTCATCATCTCCAGCGCCTCGGTTGGCGACACGTAGAGCCCCACGTAATGTTTTTGCGCTGCCAGCGCGAAGAGGTCGCCCGTGGGATCGGCAAAGATCAGCATGCCGTAGCCGATCTTGGCCTCGGCGCGAGGAGCAACTTGCACGATCAATTTCTGGAAATGCTCCACCAGCGGCAACTGTTCCGCAGGAACCAGGGCGAGATACTCAGCAGGCGTGTCGACGAATCGTTGCATGGGTAGTATCGGAAAGATTATATCGAGCAGATTCTGCACGCCGGAATCGGATTCGGTGGCGTTTCGATATTCTAGCAAGCGTTCGCTCGCCCCTTGGTCAAGGAACGTTGTCGATTGTCGGTATTGCCGATGCCTTGATTCCCAATTTGCGGAGTCGCAGGTGGATCCCTGATGTCACCGGTTCACGGAGATGATCGGGAAGTTTCGCGAGTTGTGCCTGCAATTCGGTTTCGGATTCGAGCCCTGCCGCTTCTCGCGCCTTGAGCGCGTAAAGTAGCGCCCCCAGACTATGGTCGGCAGCATGCGCTGTGGCCACGGCATGACCGGCGGCGCGGGCCGCAGCGATGGCTGCCTTGTCCGTGGCGTCCCGCGCTGCCGCATGGGACGCTAACGAGGCCTTCATCGCAACTCCGGTTTTCACATCTCCATTCGCCCACGATCGGGCGATCTCTAAGGCCAGTGCAGGACGCGCGTCGTCGCAATGCCGAGTAAACAGATGCAGCACCCCTTCGGCACAATCCGCAGCCCAACGTGCCAGGAAGCAGTGACTGGACTTATCCAGCGGTCCCCCTCGGTGAACGGCGACAAAGCGTCGATCTCTCATGAGTTCTCCAATCACGGTCAGCGGCGAGTGCATGGGAATGGAAACCGCTGTTCGCTGAGCATAACACGGCAAATCGACGTCCGACGCATCAGGCCGGCGGGGCCACCCGACGCGGCATTTTTGCAACACGTGTTGCGCCCGTTGTTGTCCAAGTTTTCGCGGAAAAGCCCCGGCTTTTTGCAAGTTTTCTGAATTTTGCAACAAGAACCCCCGTTTTTGACTTCCGTTTTGTTGCAAAAATCGGTTTTCCTCGGGAATGGCTCACTGTTTTTGCAACAAAGTACCGTTTTGGTCACGATTTGCACCAAAAGTGTTGCAAAAAAAATCTTCACGGTTTGCACTCCCGCAAATCGCCCCCCTCAGATCGAATTTTCAAAGAGCAGTGGCCCGACCGAACCAGTCGTGCGCAGCGCGCAGCGTCGGAGCAATCCGCCACTGTGATCTTCTGGAATCATTGATTACTTGTCAATCGTTTCTGAGCATTTTGACTTGTCCTGATCTTCGCGCTTTCGCCGATCGCACGGAACCCAATCCGCTCCCCGCACTCGACGAGCCCGCTCAAAACATCCCTCCAACCATGGCACCTCCTAGGTGGGTGGTTTTGGAAACCGGTTTACACCCCTTTTGAATTGCGTAAGTCTTAATTCTTTATTGACTTAATTGCGAAAGTTCAAAACTGGCTGTTAACGACTCCTGTGGGGGGTAAAGTAGGGTTTGAACAGGGTGCAAGCGGCTTGGAAACGGATACGATCGACGACGTTTAGCGAGGCAAGACTCGCCCGGTCACGCCTCCTGGAGCGTTGCACTTATTGCGCCATTTATCGCCAGTGATTGATGATTTATCAAGTAGCGCTTGCGATATTTGTGCGAGTTGGCACAGAAGCAAAAGAGGTAGCCCAGTTGTCTACTCCGCTTTCTGCCCCGCAGCGGCAAAGGGATGTAGCCACGGGTGGAGCGCAGCGAAACCCGTGGAACGAGTTATGTTCCATCCAATTTGCCCCGGAGGGGCAGAGGGATCCACTTCCTCTGCCCCTTCGGGGCGTAGAGGAACAGTGAAATCTGCGGTCCACGGGTTCCGCGTCGACCGGCCTCGCCCGTCCGCCGCTCCACCCGTGGCTACACTCCGCCGCCCTTTCAGGGCGAATCTGTAGGCAATGCCACCCGCCGGCCGCCGCGAGTGCAGCCCTGGGTAACTTAACACGTGAATCACGTAAGCCCTGAAGGGGCGAAACAACCGGGCGAGTGGCCAACGCGACTGGGCGAATCGGGGGTAGCCGGTCGATGCCGATGAAAATGGACCACGGCTTCAAAGGATGGAACGGTCGTCCTCGATTCGCTGTGTTATGCTCACCGAACACGACCCTTCCTGAATCGTCCCTCGATTCCGAGTCGACGATTCGCGAAAATGGGTAGCAGGTCTTTCAACTCCGTGTTCGTTTCGCAAAACACAGCCACCCGTCAGCATGCACACCCCGCCGCCGGAATCCACCATTCTCCAGCTTCGCTCCAAGTCGTCGGGACGAAATTTCCCTGCTGTCATGTTTTCCGGCGACACGGACATTGTAACCGATGGTTGGGTTTCACTCACGAGCATTAACCAACCGGAGATTGTAATTGCCGAAGTCGCTTCGGAGGAGCACAACGTTCCGGACGGACTGCTTCGGTGTGAGCGTCGCATCAACTCTGAGTTGGCACGTTCTGATTTGCGCGTCGTTTGGCTTTCGCGCGTCGTTGACCGCACTACCAGCCAGCCCGGCATGTCGTTTCAAGTGTTCCAGCGTGCATACATACCACCTGAGTGTTTCTACCGTGACATTTTCGACCCACATGGCGAGGCCGCGGTCATCCGGGAGGAGTCATTCGATAGCTTTCGCTCAAGCGGCGGACGAGTCATTTATGCCACCAACAAAATCGCCTAACCATGCGATGCAGTTTTGTAGGGTGTGTGTGTCCAGCGGTAATCGAATCTCCATCCTGCCAACGTCTTCTCCGCGCTGACGCACCTTATCAGACGTGATTGTGGTATGGTGCGTCAGCGCGGAGAATGTTAAAGGTATTGTCAGAACTTTTGGCCGCTTGACGCATCCTACAACGCTTAAGAAGCCCGTTTTTGTGAACCTCGACATTTCAGCCCGCGCCAGGAGGTACTTCGAACGGGTCGGATTCAAGCCAACTCGTAGCGTGCCCGTACATCCCGCGGTTCCGCACGATCACGGCGCTGTCAAACTTGAAGTGTCCGCTATCAGCGGCTGAATTTACGTGAAGATCCACCGCCGGGAGGTTTGAATGAGGTTAGTTCCACAACTCTTCAAACGGAGTCCCGGCGATGGAAAAGCAACGGCAGTATCATCATT
>JBGSNR010000029.1:0-3821 GCA_041739545.1 Pirellulaceae bacterium
CACAGCCAATGACATGGGCGTTGCTACCAACGGCGATAGCTCGGCCGATACGCTCCGCGTGATCAGCACCAGCGGGAACACGGGCACAGTGACTCTGCGTGGCGGAGCAGGGAACGATGAGTTCTTCCTGGGGGATTCCACGATCAACTCCACCGTCGACAACATCGTCGGCCCAGTCATCGTGGCTGGTGAAGCGGGGACTGATACGCTCAACGTCGACGATCAAGGCTCAATTGGCGACAAAATGATTGTCGTCACCGAAACCACCATCGACGGCATCACTGGCGCTGCCGGCACCGAGGTTAGCTACTCTTCGATCGAAGTATTGAACCTCTTGGGCGGCACCGGCAACGATATGATCACGGCCAACATGGATGGTGCTGCGACGGACCTCGTCACCGCTTCTCTCAACGGCGGAGGGGGAGACGACACGCTGCTGCTAAGCGGCGTAGCCAACCTCGCGAACCTCTACTTGCTCGGCGGTGCAGGGAACGATTCGCTCGGCACCGCGGCCGATCCGATCATTCCGACAGCGACCACGCAAGTGATCCTCAGTGGCGAAGCGGGGACCACCGCGGCCAGCAACACCACCACGCCGCTGAACCCCACCACTCCAACCGATGGAGCCAGCGATGAAATCTTCATCGACATCAGCAGTTTCACCACGGCCGAAGTGGTCGATACCGGCAGCGGCCAGGTCATCTCGATCGGCACGATGCCCGGCCATGCTCCGCTGTACTTCAACGGCATGGAGGAAATCAACCTGTATGATGGCGACGTGCTGACCAACGTCGGACTCGGCGATCTCTATCTTCGCAGCACCGACGACGGCACGGCGGATAACATCCTGTTCTATCGCGGTTACACCTCGGCCAGTGATGTGTTGGTTCGCATGAACAACCGGATGGTCAGCAACACGCCCTTCCGCCCTACAACCCGCGTAGTCGCTTACGGCCGCGGCGGTGGGGACTCGATCCAACTGAACTACACGGCCGGCACCATCGCTGCTGAATTCCACGGCGAAGACGGGAACGACAACCTGCTCGGCTCGTTCCAGAACGATCTCTTGGTCGGCGGTGCCCACAACGATCATCTGATCGGCATGGATGGCAACGATATCCTGTGGGGGGATCAGCAAGCTCTCGCCTGGGCCGGTCGCTCGGGGGATAACTCCGTTGGCTCGACCGACGGCGATGACATTCTCGAAGGAACGGCCGGTGATGACTTCATCTTCGGCGGCGGCGGCAACGATTTACTCAACGGCATGAGCGGCAACGATTACTTGCACGGCGGTTTCGGGAACGACAATCTGGTCGGCGGCGACGGCAACGACTTCCTCCGTGCGGGCGACGGCAACGACACGCTCGTCGGCGATGCCGGCGACGATATCGCGATTGCCGGTGCTGGCGACGACTTCATCTACGGCAGTGCGGGACGTGACTTCCACCTGGCCGGTGCCGATAGCGATCGGATCTACGATCTGAACGACAACGGCGAAGACATCAGCGTGACGGAAACGTTGACTTACGACGAAGACCTGGTCAACGCCAGCTACGACCCCAACAATCCTCTCACCTTCTTCGGCCCGAACGATGTAGCCTTGCTGGCCTTGATGACGAGTTGGACCAACCCGGTCGACTCCTTCGCCACCCGCGCCGCCGCAGCCAGTGCGATACTATTGCCGCTCGCCACCAACGACGGCGCGATCGACTACATGTACGGCAACACGCTGGCTCAGGACTACTCCATCGTCGTCACCGGCGCTGACTACGCCAACAGCACGGGTGATCTCTACGACAGCATGACCTGATTCTCCATTCGCCTGATTTACCAAATCGCTCGTTCTCCACTCGCTCCTTTCGCCTGCAAGCTCTCGGCCCACGACGGCTGGTTTTCACCAGCCGTCCACACTACATTCGTAGGCATCTCTCCTAATTTGTCTGCGGAGCCCGCTCATGGCCGATCCTCATTTGGTTTTGATTGATTCGTCTCTCACCCAACTCGTCGTCGAGAAATCAATTCGCGGAGACGACCTCGGTGCTCCGTTTGCCGAATGCTCGGTCGACAAATACCGCCTGCAATCCGGCCTGAGCCAGGGGGTCGATGTCGTCGATGTGGTCCATCCGGGGTGCGTCATCAAACTGTTGCCAACGCGCGGCATGAGCATCTGGGATGTGCATGTCAAAGGAATTCGCTTCGGCTGGAAGTCGCCGATCCGTGGCCCAGTCCATCCCGCCTTCGTCCCCCTCGGCGAACCGAGCGGCTTGGGTTGGCTCGATGGTTTTGACGAACTCCTCGCGCGCTGCGGACTCGAAAGCAATGGCGCTCCCGAGTTCGACGATACGGGTCGGCTGAAGTACCCGCTGCATGGTCGCATTGGCAACAAACCGGCGCACCTGGTCACTGTTTCCACTGATGCCGAGAAGAAGGAACTTCGCGTCCAAGGGGTCGTCGAAGAATCTCGCTTCCATTTCGGCAAACTGCGGATGACCAGCACGCTGATCACTCGCCCCGGCGAACCCGGCTTTCGCATTCGGGACGAAATCGAAAATCTGTCGGACATCGCTGGCGAATTTCAACTCCTCTATCACGTGAATTTTGGACTCCCCCTCCTCGATGGAGGTTCGCAGGTGGTCGTCGCGGCGGAACAGGTCGTCCCACGCAACGCACACGCGGCCGAGGGAATCAAAACCTGGAATCACTACTCCGCGCCGCAACCCGGCTTCGAGGAGCAAGTCTATTTTCTCAAACTGCGTAGCGGCCACGATGGTCGCACGCAAACGCTGCTCAAAAACGCTCACAGCACGCAAGGTGCCAGCCTGCTCTTCAAAACCGAGGAACTTCCCTGCTTCAGTGTCTGGAAGGATACCGCTGGCGAGCACGATGGCTACGTCACCGGGCTCGAACCAGGAACCAATTTCCCCAACCCACGTTCATTCGAAAAACAGCACGGCCGCGTGGTGCCCCTCCAGCCGGGCGAAAAGGTCGTCCGCGAACTGGAACTGCAATTTCACACTTCCGCGGAAGAAGTCGCTGCCGCGGAAACGGCGATTCGCAACCTGTCCGGCGGGAAGGACCCAAAAATCCTCGCCGCCCCGCTCCCCGCCTGGTGTGCCTAACCGGGCCATCTGCTGGACCAACTAACCGGGCATCTCGCTCGCAAACTGAATTGGTTTTAAGCAAACTTCTCCTCCCTTGGCTGAGCCGAAACGGAAACCGGCGGAACAGCCCCCCGGAAGCATTGTTTTGGAAACTGGTTTACACACCTTTTTTGTTTTTGATAAACTATTTAAGAACAATGACTTAAAGTCGATTTTTCGCTCCTTTTCCAACCCGGACTGGAAACGGCTCTTTCAGGGGGATTGGAAACCACCTGAACAGGTGCCAGGCAACCTTTCTTAAAACCGCCCAACGGCAAATCGGACTCCCTTGGGTTCCGCTCTCAACCCACCGCTCAACTGCCTGACGATCCACACCGCAGGGCGAATGATTCTACGCGATGTCTACAAATAAGTGTAGACATACTGAAGAAGTAAAAATGTGTTTATGAACGCCACGCCGTAGCTTACTCGTCGGGTGGGACCAGCTTGCCGCGAGCGCCGGCCCACCAGAATTAGCTTGGGCTGGGGGTGAGGGGTTAGCCGCGGCGGAACGTTCCTCCATTCATTACCCACACCCATGCTTCCTTGAAATGAACGTGGCTTCTGCCATTCAACCTGCATTCAGCCCCTCACCCCCCGACCCCCTCTCCCCGCGGCGGGGCGAGGGGGAGAAGGTTTTCTAAAAGGAAAGTCGGCACGGCAAACAGCACTGCTGGGTGC
>JBGSNR010000012.1:0-2838 GCA_041739545.1 Pirellulaceae bacterium
AAACCGTGGCGGTTCGCGGCTGTTGTGGACCGTCATGGCAAGGTGCTTTACCATAGCGATGCGAAGATGGTGGGAAGGCACCTGTCGCGGAACTGGTACCTTCATGCGCGAAACGACATTGGCATGAACGTATTCGAGACCCGAAGTCCGTCGTTGACTGGTGGCGCCAGGGCGTATGATGTACGAGTCCCGATTCAGGGCGATGGCCATGAAGTTGGGGAATACCATGAGGGATTTTTAACCGACTGGTTCGACGAGAGAAGCGACAACGAGCGATTGGACGTGATATGGGAAAGATCCCTGCTAATAACAGCAGTGCTCGCTATTGTCCTGCTGGCTACGACGTCGCTGTATTATGTTGCCTCTCACGCGATAATGCTTAGGCGAGCAGTTGATACGGCGTCGCTGCAGCGTGCATCCGAAGTCGGCACGCTAGCCGCTGGGATCGCCCACGAGATTCGCAATCCGCTGCATGCCATCGGGCTGAACCTTTATACTTTCAAACGAGTAATCGAGAGCACGGCGGATGTGGACCCAGGAGAGATGAGGCGAATGTTGGAGCAGTCATCACGGGAAATCGCCCGGATTGAGCAACTCATGCAGCAACTCATTGGATTTGCAACGCCAGAGGCCCCTCGCAACGAGATTATCGATCTCAGAACCGAGGTCGTTGAAGTTGTTGATTTCATTCGTCAAGAAGCGTTCACCGACCACGTGTTTATCGATACAAATATTGTCACCTCTCCGCTTCACACTCGCATCGATCGCGGTCGAGTCCGCCAAATCATGCTGAACTTATTGCAGAACGCTCAGCAGGCCATTGATGGCGAAGGCCGGATCGAAGTGACGCTGAAACGGAAGCGAGGGCGAATCGAAATTGGTATTGCCGACGATGGCCCTGGAATACCCGCTGACGAGCTTCATCGAATCTATGAGCCGTTCTACACCACAAAGAGAGATGGCACGGGGCTAGGTTTATCCCTCGTAAAACGCTATGTGGACGAAGTTGGGGGCGAGATTCACTGCGGACCAAATTCACCTCATGGGACGCGCTTCCGCATTGTGTTGTTGGAGGCCGAACCCACCTGATTCATGTCGTAATTCAACGAATGTCCGATTCTATTAAGGGCCCTAATACCATGACGCATTCGGCCACCATCTTAATCGTCGAAGACAAAGATAATGAACGCCTAGCGTTAGCGCGTCTACTGCAATTGGAACGCTATCATGTGCTTATGGCCGAACACCCACAGGATGCCATTCGCCACCTTGACGATGGTGTCGATCTAGTTATCAGCGATTTACGAATGGGAAAGAGCGATGGCGTAGAACTGTTGCGATACCGGAAGAGCCGAAGGCCGAGCACACCTTTCATTGTCGCTACAGCCTACGGTGATGTCGGCTCGGCAGTCGAGGCGATGAAACTGGGCGCTGAAGACTATCTGAGCAAGCCGGTCAATCCGGAAGAATTGCTGATGTTGGTTGACAAGTGCCTGGAAGCGAGGCGCAAGGACGACACAATTGCCAATTTGCAACAGCGGCTGGACAAACGCCTCGGCTTTGAAAAAATCGTCGGGCAATCCAAGGCAATGCAGGAAGTATTTCAGCGCGCCCGCCGCGCGGCTGCGACCGACAGTACAGTGCTCATTACCGGCGAGTCGGGAACTGGGAAGGAATTGATCGCGGAAGCCATTCACCAAAACAGTCCCCGCAAGGATGGGCCTTTTGTAACCGTGAATATGGCGGCTGTTCCCGAAAACCTCGTCGAGAGCGAACTTTTCGGGCACCTAAAGGGAGCGTTTACCGGCGCTACCGAGACGCGCATTGGTCGGTTTGAAGCGGCCGACGGCGGCACGATCTTCATTGATGAGATCGGGGATTTTCGCGTCGAATCGCAAGCAAAGCTACTCCGCGTCCTCGAAACCCGAGTTGTCGCGCCGCTTGGCGGTAATAAAGACCGCGATGTCAATGTGCGAGTCGTAACCGCCACCAGCAGAAACCTGGAGCAACTAGTTCGTGACGAAAACTTCCGGCTGGATTTGTACTATCGATTGAATGTCGTCAATCTGAGTTTGCCACCTTTGCGGGAACGGCGAGAGGACATTCCGCTATTGATCGGTCACTTTCTCCGAACGCTTTGCCATGCGGCCCGCAAGCCCTTGCTCAATGTTAGTCCAGAGTTAAAAGACTTTTTGGAAATGCACGACTGGCCTGGTAACGTCCGACAATTGCGTAACTGCCTTGAAAGCATGATAGTGCTTAGTGGTGAGCAAACACTGACGCTGGAGGATTTACCAATAACGATGGAGAACACATTATTGACGCACGATCATGTTGCCATTCCCCCCAACACCAAGCTCGAGGAACTCGAACGCAAAGCGGTCGAACAGGTTCTTGGTCAGCATGATGGGAATCGCACACATGCTGCCAAATCACTCGGCATTTCCGTGCGTACTCTGCAACGCAAGCTGAAACAGTGGGAGGAAGAAGAAAGCGAATGTGGAAAATAACACAGGCAAATTCGTAGGCAAAGGTATTGGCCTATCTCATCTTCGATGTACCTCTCCCCGAGACTTCCAGCAAAACGGTATGGAAACTCGCATACGTCCGCATCCCCTGGGCGGGCTTCTCGAGAGAAGCGAATCGCGTATGGTGCAAAAATAGAAACGGCGATTAATTCTTTGGCAATCTGATCTTAGACACGTTCGCTTCAGCCGAACTAACTCAGCATGGCGACGACTTTCGCAGGGGAGTGGGCCGAGGAAACACCGCCAATTTCGTGGAGCGCGCAGCATCAAGCTTCAGCGGGTTGAATTCGCACGCTTTTTACCTTCGCGT
>JBGSNR010000018.1:0-2080 GCA_041739545.1 Pirellulaceae bacterium
CGTAAGAAGTTGCCCGTGCAAAACTTGACAATGGCGTTCGTAAGCCTCTTGGTCGCCGAGAAAAAGGTAGAGTCGGGCGAGCTCCGTTCGGCACCACCACATATCCGCGCGAACTTGCAAGCTGCGCTCCATGTCCTGACATGCTTCCCGCCAACGTCCTCGCGCAGCGAACCAATAGGCGCGTGTGAGGTAGCGATCGGAATCACCGGGCGCGGAGGCAACCTTGGCGTTCAGGGTTTCTAATGGACCGCCTAGTTCGGAACTGGGGTCGATGACCGGCCCTGGCATCGCCGGCTTGCGCGACGCACGACGCCAGACGCTGTATGCGTTACCGCCACTGGGTTCAAAGGAGCGGGGACGTTGCGCCGGCCCTCCCACGTGGCTGTTGTAGTACAACGTGTCTCCTTCGATGCGATAGATCGCGCTAATGTCCTCCCCCTTGCCGCTACCCTCCGTGACCCTAAAGTCCAGCGCTGAATCTCTGCTGGCGGAATTGGCCGCTTTGACACTTCCAGCCTGATAGATCGATCCGCGTCGCTTTAAGCTATAGCGCCCCGACTGGAAGGTGAACAGGTGTTGTGGATCTCTGCCAGACTTTCCACCCTGGTGCATTTCTTCCAGCGTCCAAACGCCTTGGAGATCATCAAAGTCGTTTGCCGCCTTCGCCTCTGCACTCTTTAGGTCATAGAGCGCACGTACTTCCGCGTCACGGAGCGAGCGGTGATAGATCCGCACGTCTTCAAGCGAGCCGCGGCCTGACAGCCCAATCCTCGCTTGGTTGGCGTGATCCGCGTTGAGGACCGGCAGCGGATCCTCATCATGAATTTGACCATCGATCCACACCTTCATGAGGCCTTCATTGTCGTTGGTTGCGGTAAAACGCGCCACAACAAAATGCCACTTGCCGACTTCGACCGAGCCTTCTGGCGTGGAAGCTCCCCGCCAGCCTGCTGGTGTCCACATGGCCGTGTACACCATGGACTGTTTCAAACAAATTCGGGAATTAATCAAGTCGCCGTAGAAGTCCGCATAGATGTTAAACCGATCTGGCGAACCCGCGTCACGTACCCAGGCGGTGACTGTATAGTTGGTTTGGCGATTGAGCAGTGGCTTGGGAATAAGTACGTAGTCGTCGCCATCGAAGTAGAGCGCGCCATCGTCGAAGCCCTTGGTCCATTTGGCACCGATCAACCGCCCATCGATATGATTCACGCGATCGTGCGCATACAGCCCTTGCCCTTCGTCGAACTTGTAGTGGGCTGCCAGGCCAAGTTGTAATTCCGCAGTTGGCGTTGCCGACAGTTTTGGCTCAACCCAAACCGCCCAACCGCATTGGTACGATCCCAAGCACTCGACAACGAGTGACAGACGCTTCACGCCGGTGACGTCGATCGAGGTCCCGATAATTTGTCCATGTTCGCGAATGGCCGACGATTGCCACAGTTTTCGGCCATCACCCAACACTTTGAAATTCAACGCGCCGCTGAAGCGATGGGATTTCGCATTATCGATCAGGCCGACAAACGTCGTGAAACTGCGATAATTGCCGTCGATATCGTAATTCACGATCCCAGGAAATGTTGGTCCAGGATGCGTCGTCAATGCATGCTCATACTTTTTGCCACCGACAATGACTTCCGTCGGAGAGCCATCTTTCGGAAATCCATCAGCATAGCCGGTGTTGCCGTGTTTCCCGAAGGATCCATATCCGATTTGAACGTCGATCTCTGAGAGATCGTCAAGAAACACGTCTGATGGCAGAAGAACTGGGACTAGAGCAGGAACTTCCGTCCGCCCCGGCCAAGGCGCTGTTGCCACAAACAATCTGAAACCAACCAGCAGCATTGCCGTTGCCGCCAATACGAACAACCAAGCAACCCCCGATTTGTGCGCCTTGCGCGTGGGGTTGGCAAAACTTCGTCGCGCGGCCAGCGCATCACGACGATTAGCCAGTTGCGCATGCCGCGCGCCGGCTTGGGCAACCTGCACTTCGAGTTGCGCCAGCTGTTCGGTCAACTGCTCGCAGCGCTGGTCGAGTTCCTCATTCGGCGTCGGCGCAGCCATGCGTTGCTGGTCCAGT
>JBGSNR010000022.1:0-46215 GCA_041739545.1 Pirellulaceae bacterium
CAGGGCCTCAGCCAATTCCTGCTTCAGCCCAGCGTTTTCCCGCTGAAGTTCGGCGATCAACTCAGAATCACGGTGAGCAGTGGCCATATCCCAAGCATGACTGCAAGCACGACGAAAATGCAAGTAGGCTAAACACGTACAACGCTAGCACTCGCAAAATTCGGCGCAAGCGTATGTCTCAAATAGAATTAGGTTCGTTCAGAAGGTGTGGAAACCCCTTTCCAAAAACAGCGGTTTGCCCCCTGTTCACCTGGTTGAAACGAACAGGGCAACGCGGCGGATTGAAAGGGCTGCCACGAATTGGAAAGCTACTTCCAAGGGAACGTCACACAGCGCGTGACTACTACTTTGAGAAGCGGCATGTTAAATAGAAATGCGTTCAGTGTGGTTTTAAGTGTGATCTAAGAAAGCACCTCTCCTGGAGTTGATCCATGAAACGTCGGATGTTGATTGCGATGTCGGCCTGCTTGTTCGCCTGGGCCTCGGTCCTCCCCGCCTTTGCTGCCGACGAAGAGAAGAAGGAGTCCGGCTATCGCGTGTTGATGGTTACGCAGAGCAAGGGGTTCAAGCACGGTTCCGTGAATCGCAAGGTGGAGGCGGGCATCGAAAAACTGTCTCCTTCCGAGTTGGCGGTGACGGAGATTGGGATCCGCAGCAATCTGTTCCGTGTCGATTGCACGCAGGACTGCGCGAAGGATTTCACCAAAGAGAATCTGGAGAATTATGACATCGTCTTTTTCTACACGACCGGCGATTTGCCGATCAACGACGAGACGAAGGACTACTTCTTCAACGAGTGGCTCAAGAAGAAGGGGCATGGCTTTGTGGGAGCCCATTCCGCAGCCGACACCTATCACAACTACAAGCCTTACTGGGACATGATCGGCGGAACGTTCAACGGACATCCCTGGGGATCAGGCGAGAAGGTGACGATCACCGTGCATGACAAGAGTCATCCCGCCAGCAAGCCCTGGGGAGATGAATTCGAGATTCAAGACGAAATTTACCGCTTCAAGAATTGGCAGCCGGAAAAGGTCCGCGTGCTGATGAGCTTGAACATGGCGAAGACGGCAAAGAAAGAGCCGTATCACGTGCCGATCTTGTGGGTGAAGAATTACGGCGACGGCAAAGTGATGCACATGAGCTTGGGTCACAACGAGAAAGTGTGGACCAACGAGACCTACCAGGCCTCGCTCTTGGGCGGCATCCGTTGGATTTTAAACCTGGAAGAAGGGGATGCGACCCCGAATCCGGAACTATCGGCGGCGGAAGATGCGAAAGCAAAAGCGGATGTAGAAGCAGCGAAGAAGTAAGGGAGTGGGGAGTGGAGAGCAAGCCAAGCTTTCTCGATGAAGTGCGAGGCAATTTCACCTCACACTTCACAACCGACTACCTCTGCGTTCGATCCACCATGAAACTGCCGTTATTTGCGACGTTGAATAGCGGCCGGTCGTACGGACAATCGCAACGCCGCATGCAGCCCGGATACCAGACAAGTCCGACAAAGACGTTCCACGATTCCTGGACCACGCCGTCGTCGTTTGGTCCTTGGTCAGGAATGAGGTAGGTGAAGCTGGAGGTCAGGTCGACACAGGTGGTGACAGGCAAGGTCATGTCTGCCCCGATGATGCCGTCTTGTTGACCAGTCGCACCGCCCCAGAAGCGGCCTTCACCACCACAGCCGAACTTGCGACGGTAGAACGCGGCAAAGATGTCGGTCGAGGTGAAGTCTTCGGTGGTGGTGGCAACTACACCGTTGTTGTTGGTGCGAAACGTGGCCGTGGTAATTTGGTTTCCCAGGCCCGAAGCACCCCAGAAACCCACTTCCTGACAGCCATCGAAGACCCAGCTCAGCTCGTAACGGAGTTGCGTGAGATCGAGCTGGTAGTACCATTCGTCGTGGAAGTAGTCGAAGACAATCCCACCTTGCAGGCCGCAATCGACTCGCCGAAAGATCCCACCGGTGAGGAAGAATTGGTCGCGAGTGTCGAGGGTAAAATCGGTTCCAGAAAAATTGGATTGCGTCACCATAGCGCCGACTTGATAGCTCAGCCCTGCTCGGGAGAACGCAAAGTGATTCCCCCAGTTGAAGCCTTCCGCAAATCCAAACGAGCCAGTGCCGCCGCGATTGGCTGGGCCGGTGAAAGCATTCACGCCGGCGAAGAGGCTGAGGTTTTCGAATCGCGGAATGGGGAGGGGAGGGAGGCAGAGCGGCAGACAAACGCCGCGGGTGAAATACGGATCGTCTCCACAGTAGCCATCTCCGCAAGAGCCACCGCCGTAACCATCCTCGTAGTAATCGCCCTCGGAATAGCCTTCTTCGTAGTAGCCGCCGGAAGTTCCTTCGTCGGAGTAGATAGTCTCACCTTCCGACATGAATTCGCCGGCAGGTGAACCCATGACCTCTTCCACAGGCTGTTGATAGGCGGCACCGCTGATCATTGACCGCGATCCGGGGCGGTGGTTCGTCGCGCCACGTGCGCGAGGGGACTCGTACCGGCGTCGCACTTCCGAAAGCGGGGCCCGCATCGGAACGGCATCGCGAGAGTAAGGCTCCGCGAACGAAACGGTCGCCACCTCTGTCTGTTCTTCACTAGCCGAAGACGTGACGGGGGCGACGGAGCGCGAGGACCGCCCGGAGCCCGCGTCCAGATGTCGTCCGGGCCCTGGGGCTGCCACGGCAAGAGAATGGAAACCCGATGCCAGCAGGGTGCTGGCCAGGAATAAACCGAGGGACAGATTTGATCGCGAAAGGAGCATCATCCGAGTTACCTTTGCTGGCTAACGAATCAAAATTCGTCAGACGGAAGGTCGAGCAGGATTTGCCCGACCCATACCGGCCGCGCGTAGACAATGGACCTACGCGTGGCAGCCAGTTCATCGGATGTTTCGCGACCGCTACTTTCGAGATAATCGGAAAAATCTCTACAATCGGCAGCCTTTCGCCATTCTTTCTATCTTGCCATCTGATCTGATCTGCTTATGGACGAACCATTCCGGGGCGAAAAGCAGCGCGATCGTTCTGCTGGGGCGCATTAAAACTGGGCCCAGTAGGAAAGCCCGCATTCGTGGGAACCTGCGGCGCCGGGGCCATCTGCCGAGGTGCGGGCATGGATCGGGCTGGCACGGAACCCGCTTGGTAAAAGGCGGAGGGCGGGTAGTTTGGCCCAGATGCGGCTGCATAGCTGGAAGGGGCGTTCCACGTTTGTGCCGGGTAGCCCGCATGCATCGGCACGTAGGACCTGGGTAGAACTCCGGACTTGTGGCAGTTGTTGTACGCGTGGTAGCCGTCACCCCAATGCCAGCCATTGGTTCGAAGCATCCACTCGATGGGGTTGGTTGGAGCGGCAGGATGTTCGGCCTGCGCACTGGCTGCGATTAAGAACAAAGCGAACGGCAGAACCAGGCATAGGCGAGTGGGCATTGCAGTCATCCCGAAAAGGCGAAACTTCGGCGAACAAGATCTTCCGTATCGAGTTCATCGAAAGCTCGCTGCACCCCGCTGCAACAAGTCTGGGATAGGTGCAACGACTGCTGCCATCGGACGACTTACCGGCAAACGATCCAGCCGTCATGACCGCTTAAATGGTCGCGAGGAATTCTGTGAGTGCCAGGTTCACCTCAGCCGGTGCTTCGAGTGGAGACATGTGACCTGCTCCCTGAATTTCCACAAACCGAGCGTTGGGGAGGGCGGCAGCAACGGTTGCCATTTCTTTCGCCGGCGTGATCACATCCTCACTGCCGCAGATCAACAAAGCAGGCACATCAAGGTTGGGAAGTGCCGACGTCACATCGGGTCGCTCCGCCATTCCGCGGAGCGCGGCAGCAATTCCCTCGCGGGAGGTTTTCAAAATAATCTGTCGCGTCTGCGCGACGATCTCCGGCTGATCTTTCAACGCTGCTGGACCGAAGAGTTTGGGAATCATCCCGTCCGCCAGGGCAGTAGGGCCCTCGGCCAGAACTTGATCAGCCGTCTTTAATCTTCCGGCGGCGGCTTCGGGTTTATCGGCAGCGGATCGAGTATCGCACAGAACCAGCCCGCGGAGTTTGGCCCGGTACTTCAAAGCGAACTGAAAGGCGATATATCCCCCCATCGAAAGAGCACATATCACGATGGGCTCGCGAATTGCCATCGCATCGAGCAAGTTAGCGAGGTCGTCCGCGTAATCCTCCATCCGCACGGTGCCCGAGGCAATCGAACTTCCCCCAAAGCCACGCAGGTCAGGCGCGATCAGCCGAAAAGAGCGCCCCAGAACAGAGAATTGTTCGTTCCACATTTGATGATCGAGCGGAAAGCCATGCACGAACAGAACAGGCGTTCCCGCTCCTTGTTGCCGAACCTGAAGTGAATGGGGACCAATGGAGAATTGCGATAAGGATGACATACGAGCACCTGCGATTAAAGTACCTGGACCGCCGAGACCATTTTCATCTTACCGGTTTCGAGAAGTTCATGTCCCTTGTCGCGAGGGCTGCTGGACGCAGGGTAGAATGGGGTGATTCGGTTTTCCTTAAATTGACTCCTCCTGGCAGCAAAACCCCTATGTCTCATCCCCGTTTCATCATGGTTGGTGGTTTTCTCGGTGCTGGCAAGACAACCACCCTCGCTCGTCTCGCTCGGCATTTCACCAGCCAAGGAAAGCGAGTCGCGATCGTGACCAACGATCAAACGACCGATTTGGTAGATACCCATAGCCTGCGAGCGCAGGGATTTCATGTGGGGGAAGTTCCCGGCTCTTGCTTTTGCTGCAACTTCAACGCGCTCACATCGACGGTTGAAGAGCTTTCGGCCGACAATCGCCCCGATGTGATCCTGGCAGAACCGGTGGGAAGTTGCACCGATCTGGTTGCGACCGTCATTCGGCCGCTGGTGCAGATTTATGCGCAGCCGCTAGAGGTAGCTCCCTACGGTGTGATTGTGAAACCGAGCCATGGCCTGCGGATTTTGAAGAATCAACCCAACGCGGGCTTCTCGCCGCAAGCAGCCTATATTTTTCGCAAGCAGCTGGAAGAGGCGGATTTTGTAATCATCAACCGCATTGATGAATTGCCGGCCGAGGAGATCGCGGAGTTGGACCGACTTTTGAACGAACAATTTCCAGGACGTCCCGTCTTACGGATGAGTGCACGCACGGGCGAAGGTTTTGCCGCGGTTTGCGAGTTCCTCGAACAGCAGGGTGAGTTTGGTCAGCGTTTGATGGAACTTGATTACGACATCTACGCGGAAGGGGAGGCCGAGCTTGGCTGGCTCAATAGTCAAGCGACGGTGAAAGGTTCTGCACCGTTTGATTTGGATGCGTTCTTGCTCGATGTGATTTCTCGCCTGCAACAGGAGTTTGCCGCGCGGCAAGCGGAGACTGCCCACTTGAAGGCGATCGGCATGTGGGAAGGGACGTATGGTGTGGCGAATCTGGTGAGCAGTTTCACGGGGCCGGAGTTGTCGCTGGCTTCGCGGACCAAGGTGCCCGAGGTGCAACTGGTCGTTAACGCGCGAGTTGCTCTGGACCCAACAGAACTGGCCGAGATTGTTCGTCCGGCCGTGAAAGCAGCGGGATTGGCCGTCAACGCCCAGGTTGAGTTCATAACCCTGCAAAGTTTCCGCCCCGGCAGACCAGTGCCGACGCATCGGATTTTGGAGACAACGTAAGATAGCTGCCTGTTGGCGATGCCCGGTAGTGAAAGCAACGGAGGTTGGCAACGTGATCTGGCTCCACCGCAGTTTCGCGTTCGTCCTGCTGCTGTTTGGTTCTCTCAATGCAGCGTCTTACTTCGTTCGGTCGGTGGATTTTGGAAACCTTCTTGGGACCCATCCCCACCACTCAGAATACATTGGCTTTCCCTGGATTCTCGCCCGCCGCCATTGCACCGGGCCTGATTGGCATTTGGATTTCGAGGGCTTTTACGCGAACCTGGCTGCCGGCATCGTCACATGGCTCGTTGTTGGCGCCTTCGCTTTCGCATTTCGGCACAGACTCGATCGGCTGGAGCACGAACTTACAGAAGGGATGATTCCAGCATCTCAGGCGAAAGCGAACTTTCAATTCTCTTTGCGAGGCTTGCTGATCTTGATGGCGATTTGCGCGGTGGCTGCTGCGGGAGCGGGGCAGTTGCTTGCCGGTCGTCCAGAAGTTCTGGCCGCGATCTACGCCCTGGGGCCCTGGATTCTGATTGGCTTGGCGTACCTTCCGGCCCGTATTCCGTGGCAGCAACGGGTAGCGCTTATCATTCCCCTCACGCTGATTCTAATCGGGCTGGCAGTCGTTGCCGGTGCGATGCTGGAATCACCACTCGACTTTGAGAAGACACTGCTGGGGATTTTTGTCTGCTGGACGCCACAGGCGGCAATCACAGCCTTGGTGCTGACGATCGTGATTTTGGTCCGACACATGCATAGTCGGGGAACTCGCCCCATCATTGCCCCCTGAGTCGCTCGTTGATGGTGCAAGCGATGATGCGATTAGTAATTTTGGTGGCGTGCAATGATTGATTGGACATAAGTACAATCGACATGCCCAAGCTGCTGTGCAGCAACCATCGCTTCCGCTTGTTGACAGCCTGACGGTTCTGCGATGGCTATTTCCGCTCTAGTTCAATTTGCCGAAAGATCGGCAAGTGGCGGTAGTAAACTTCAAGCGTGCAGATCGCGAGGCTCGTCATGTAGATTCGGCCCCCGACATTGGAGTGTTCGCCGCGCGGGTCCCAACTGCCGGCCTGATGCCCTTCGGTTTCCTGAGTTTGGGTCAAAATATCACGCATCCGTGTATTCCATGATTCCCAGTTGCGGCCACCGACATGATGCATCGTCTGCGTGCCGTAGTACCAGTAATAGATGTTCGGTTCGTCCTTCCGGGGCAGATGGCTCTCGGCCAAGTACTCAGTTCCCCGAACAAGCCCCATTTCGTCATGCCCCCAGCCCAGATACATCCGGCACAGAAGAGCTTCTGCCGTCATCGTCGGCGTGGGAGACTGATTTTTCATGTAGCCGTAGCGGGAACCACTATTGTGTTGCACGCTGTCGAAGTACTGGCTTGCTAACAAGAGCGTCTCTTCCGGAACGGTCAGATTCGCCGCCCGTGCACTTTGCAGGGCCATCAGTTGCCAGCCAACGACGCTCGTATCCCCCGGCTGATTGCGAGGCGTGGGCTGATAGCGCCAGCCGCCATCGGTGTATTGGGCTTTGCAAATGAAATCGATCGCTCGCTGGGCTGGGACGCGCAGTTGTTCGTCGCCAGTCATGGCGAACGCTTCGCACAGGACGATCGCTGCCTGGCCTTGCGTATACATGCCCGTGTTGTCGTGCGCACCGCCACGCAAATCGCCGTCCTTTTCCTGATGTTCAAGCAGCCAACGCAAGCCACGCGAGACATTTGCCTGATAACGCCCAACGAGATGCGTCTGTCCAGCACCTAAGAACGGGAGCAAGGCCAGCGCGGTCCCTGGCGACTTGTGGCCGATGGCACCATTCCCATTGCAGTTGCAACCTGCGGCCCGATTGAACCCGCTCAGGGACCAACTGCCGTCCTCGTTCTGATGCATCGAGAGCCAACGCAAACCGCGTGCGACGGCCGCTTCGGTAAGGGTGGTGCCCCCTTCATGCGTCACGAGTTCGGCACGCAAACGTGGATCACGGGCCGCGACACTGTACGACCCGCCGGCCGTGGTCGTGATCTTCTCTTTCAGCACATCCAGGTCTGGCAGCGCGGCGGCATCGCTATCTACCCGCAATTCGAGAGCGTCCTGGTTCGCCTTGAGGAGCACGTCCTTAAGTTTCTCATTGTTGAGGTCTTTCTTTTCGACGGGCATGTCGAACTTCGCTTCGGCAACCTTCACAACAGGATGCGTTTCCCCTTCTTCGTGAGATTCGGTGCTAACGGAGGCATTCAAAACGATGAGCGGCTCGTATTGTTTTTCGTCCTCGGTGGTGAAGATCGCCAGCAGCGTGATAATCAGCAATTGCACCAGCATGCTGATCAGCCACGCAGGGGTCATCTTCAGGATGCGTTCAGCAGTGAGTGGCTTGGTGACACGTCGCCGGGCAGCGGCCGGACGACGACGCGGTACAGGCTGAGAGGCAGCCGCTGCAGCTGGCGCAGAAGTCGGTCGACGAACACTTGGCGAAGCGGGGGGCGGTGGCGCGGGGGGAACGAGTGCAGTTGGAACAGCCGCGAGAGGGGCCGTCGGATGTTCGGCTGCGGGTGCAGTTCGCGGCTTCTCTACAGGACGAGGCGTTGGTGCAGGAGGCGGGGGGGCTGGCGATGGAGGCGGAGTTGCGACCGTCGCAACAGGCGCGGCCGCAATGGTTGGTTTGGTTGTTGTAGTTGCTGCGGGGCGTGGAGGTGCTGGCGGCGGCACTGGTCGTTGCTTTGCTTCGCGCTCAGCAAGCAGTCGCATGGCCTGCCGTTCCTGCTCCTCGTTGAGTTCAATCGCAGTATTGCACCGCCAACACTCCGCCATCATCAGCCACAATCGCACCGACATCGGTGCCTGACAATCAGGGCAGGCACACATGATGACATCGCCATCCAAAAACACTTCGCCCGGTGAACGGGGACGTGCGACAGATGGTTCGGGCTTTCTCGGTTGCGAGTCCGCAAAGTCGGGCAGGGGCTGATTCGAACGGAGGGAGAGGACCGGAATTGGGGGAGACAGCGAGATGTGCCCCGACGAAGTCACATCGACCGGGAGCAAGTCGTGCCCCGGTGTCATTGGACCAATGCTATGTTCTAGACCGGAGTCCCGATTTGCCATGCCGGTGGCGAGAAGGAAATGAGAAGAGGACGAAGCCATATCAGACGGAAAACCCGCCGTCCTTTCAGTTTAGCTGCTTCGGAGCCGGGGACAATGTTTCCAGCAACGTTCAATCCGTGAGAAAACCGCCTATCAACCGCTAATTGGCCTGTTGGGCGGGAGGCGTTACAGCAGCCAGGCTCCGTTTTCGTGCAGCTAGCCTTGGTAAAAGCCGGGAATCGCTCAGATACTGCTGCGAGACAGCCGGCAGGCGAGTCGTTTTTTGTATCATTCGTATTCTCCCCATGACCTGTTTTCAGGAAGAGTTTCCCATGTTTATTTCGCTTTGCATTTGTTCCCTCCTGGCCGTGGGGCAGGTTGCCGATTCTTCGGTTGAGGTTCGATTTCAAACGCTGGTTGAACGTGAGTGGGAGCACACTTTGGCGCTGAATCCCACCTGGGCGTCGCACTTGGGAGATCGTCGCTGGAACGATCGCTGGGATGATTTGCGGCTAGAGACGTTAGCGCGGGAGCAGCAGCACAACCAGAAAATTCTGGCAGAACTGGCGGCGATCGAACGGAGTGACCTTCCGACCGCAGAGCAATTGAATTACGACCTGTTCCGCAATCAGTACGAGCGGCAGACAGCAGCTTATACGAGCGGTTCGCATTTGCTCGCCATGAATCATCGTGACGGCATTCAGTTGGCGGACGATTTTGCCACCGCACTGCGCTTCGAGACCAAACAAGACTACCTCGACTGGATAGGCAGGTTGCGAACCTTCGGCGAAAGTCTCGATCAAACGATTGAGCTTCTGCGCGAGGGGATGCGTCGCGGCATCGTGCAGCCGCGATTGATTGTGGGACGCATACCCGCACAGGTTGAAAAGCAACTGGTAGCGAAGGCAGAAGAGAGTCCGTTTTACAGGCCCTTTCTTAAGATGCCGCGTTCTTTCACGGCCGCCGAGAAATCGTCATTGCAGCAGGAGGCTCAGGCCGCCATCGGGGAGGTGGTGATCCCTGCGTATCGGCGGTTGCAAAAGTTTCTGTCAGACGAGTATCTGCCCAAGTGCTATCCCGAGGTTGGTGCGTGGCAGTTTCCGCAGGGAGCAGATTTCTACGCCCATTGCTGCCGACAGCACACAACCACCAATCTTTCGCCTGACGAGATCCACGAAATTGGTCTGGCCGAGGTGGCCCGCATTAAGTCCGAAATGCAACGGGTGAAAGAAGATGTTGGATTTCAAGGAACGCTGCCGGAGTTCTTTGTTCATCTCCGCAGCGACCCAAAGTACTTTTGCCGTAACGAAGAGGAACTCCTGCAGACCTATCAGACCGTTTCGAAACGAATTGATCCGCTGTTGGTGAAATTGTTTCGCACGTTACCCCGCATGCCGTACGGCGTGGAAGCGATTCCGTCGTCTGCGGCTCCCGACACGACCACTGCGTATTATCGTCAGCCAGCTGCCGATGGTTCGCGAGCGGGAACGTATTTCGTCAATCTTTACCGCCCCGAAACACGCCCCAAATGGGAGATGATGGCGCTCTCCATGCACGAGGCCGTTCCCGGCCATCACCTGCAGATCGCGCTGGCTGGTGAGAATCTGGATTTACCGCAGTTTCGTCGTCATGGACATTACACCGCCTATATCGAAGGGTGGGCACTGTATGCCGAATCTCTCGGCGATGAACTGGGCCTGTACGCCGATCCGCTCGACAAATTTGGGCAGCTCACTTATGAAATGTGGCGCGCGGTGCGGCTCGTCGTGGACACGGGAATGCATCATCGGCGTTGGTCGCGGGACCGGGCCATTTCGTATTTTAGTGAGCATGCGCCGAAAATGGAAAATGACATCGTCAATGAAATCGACCGCTACATCTCGTGGCCCGGTCAAGCACTCGCCTACAAGGTTGGCGAGCTGGAAATGAAGAAACTCCGCCGAGAAAGCGAACAAAAACTTGGCGAGCGGTTTGATATCAAGGAGTTTCACGATGTCGTCTTACTGGGAGGCGCGATGCCGCTAAGTGTATTGCGGACACGCGTGGAGACGTGGCAGCAAGAGGTGCTCGCACGCAAGGCGAAGTGATTTCTGGTACATTCAAGGGGTCTACTTAATGCTCCGCTCCGGTGTTGGTTCGACCCGGAGTCTCGCTGATTCATTTGCGGAATGACCCGCAGCTCTCCTTGTCCAGCGTTCGCGAGACCGAGTCTGCCGATATCTCTGAACCGAGATTTCGGCCTGCCTGAGGTTACGATGCTGATCAATGTTGGGTTTGAAATTGCTTTTGATTCTCCGCAGCCCGCGCCGATGGTGCTAATGCTCTACTTGCATCCCACGCGCGAGCTCACGACCCGGCGACCCGACCGGCTACAAATTACTCCCCCATTGCCGATCGCCGAGTACTTTGATTCCTACGGCAACCACTGCGGGCGGATTGTCGCACCTGCGGGGAGAGTGACTTTCAAGAATCAGGCGGTGGTGGAAGATTGTGGCCTTCCCGATTTGCAAATGCCGCAAGCAGGCCAAGCCCTCGTACAGGACTTACCGCATGAAACACTGCTTTACTTGCTTCCTAGTCGCTATTGCGAAGTCGATAGTCAGTTGAAAGACATCGCCTGGAGTATGTTCGGGAAAACACAACCCGGCTGGCCGCGGGTGCAAGCGATCTGCGACTTCGTTCACAACCATATTCGCTTCGACTACATGCAAGCCCGTGCGAATCGTACGGCAATGGATGTTTATCGCGAAAAGGTCGGCGTCTGTCGCGACTTCATGCATCTGGCAATTACGCTTTGTCGCAACTGCAATATTCCCGCCCGCTACTGCACCGGCTATTTGGGAGACATTGGCGTACCGCTGGCTGCTTCGCCGATGGATTTCAGTGCCTGGTTCGAAGTTTATTTGGGAGGGCAGTGGTATTCCTTCGACGCTCGCAACAACATGCCGCGCATCGGGCGGGTGTTGATGGCACGTGGTCGGGACGCAGCAGATGTCGCACTGACGACAACCTTTGGCGTGAACACCTTGCAGGCATTCAAAGTGTGGACTCACGAAGTTTCCGGAAAATAGCCTGACTGCTGCCGTTCCAGCCGCCTGCAGACAGATGCATGTTTGCAGCAGTTCACCTGTCACGTTGGGGCTGTGGACTGGTGTCTAACGGGCTTCGTTAGTTTCCGGTGAAGGTTGGCTCGCCCCCGCCCCTACGCCATTTTTCCCTTTCCTGTTACGATGCAGGGAAATTACCCGGGAAAAGCTATGCGCCGCAAAGACATTCGAAATATCGTAATTATCGCCCACGTTGACCACGGTAAAACGTCGTTGGTCGACTGCCTCCTGCGCCAAAGTGGCCAGTTTCGCGATTCGCAGTTGCAAGGCGACTGCATTCTCGACTCGAACGACCAGGAACGGGAACGCGGGATTACAATCCTCGCCAAGAACATCGCGATTCCCTACAAGGGTATCAAAATCAACATCATCGACACGCCAGGCCACGCCGACTTTGGCGGCGAGGTCGAACGCGTTGTCCGCATGGCCGACGGTGCGATCGTTCTGGTCGACGCTGCCGAAGGCCCCATGCCGCAAACGCGATTTGTCTTGGCGAAGGCCCTGGAAGCTGGCTTGCGGCCCATCGTATTTATCAACAAGATCGACCGGAGCGACGCGCGGCCGCACGAAGTTGTCGACGAAATTTTTGGGCTCTTAATGGAGCTCGGCGGTGAAGAGCATTTAGAAGATTTCAAGTATCTCTTCGGTAGCGGGCGCGAAGGGTATGCGACCAGCGATCCCGCGGTGAAGACCGATAGCATCGCACCACTGCTGGACCTCGTTCTGGAACACATTCCGGGTCCCGAAGTGGACGAGACCGCGCCGTTGCAGATGCTCGTCACAACGCTCGACTGGTCCGACTACGTTGGCCGGATCGTGGTTGGCCGGATTACGTCGGGAGTAATCAAGAAGGGGCAGACGGTCGCTATTTCTAAAGCTGGAAATCAGTACGTCGATGCAAAGATCACCCAGGTCTATATGTTCGACAAACTGGGCCGGACGGAAGTGAACGAAGCGACCGCGGGCGATGTCTGCGCGATTGTCGGTCTGCAAATTGCGGAAATTGGTGATACGATCTGCGACAAGGAACATCCGCGAGCCTTGCCTCGATTGACGGTCGACGAACCGACGCTAGAGATGATCTTTAGCATCAACAGCTCGCCTTTTGCGGGCAAAGAAGGAAAGTTCGTTACGACGAGGCAGTTGCGCGAGCGGCTTTATAAGGAGCTCGAGCGAAACGTTGCGCTCCGTGTGCGGCAGGTGGAAAACTCCGATTCGTACGCGGTTTCGGGGCGAGGCGTGCTTCACTTATCGGTGCTCATTGAAAGCATGCGTCGGGAAGGCTATGAACTTTCGGTCAGCAAGCCGCAGGTCATTGTGCGGGAACGCAATGGCATCAAAGAAGAACCCTACGAGACGCTTAACATTGAAGTTCCCAATGAAAAACTGGGCCCGGTGATGGAATTGGTAGGTGCGCGTCGGGCGGAACTCGACGAAATGCATAGTCGTGGTGACTTTACTCATGTTCGCTTCACGATTCCCGCCCGTGGCTTGATCGGCTTGCGCACCCGGCTGCTCAATGCCACAGCAGGAACCGCTGTGGTGCATCATCGTTTTGCGGGTTACAAGCCATTGCAGGGTGATATTCCGCGGCGTGCTAACGGCGTGCTGGTGAGCATGGTCAGCGGTAAAGCGGTCGCGTTCGGCTTGAATGGCTTGCAAGATCGGGCGGAGCTGTTCATCAAGCCAGGCGACGAACTTTACGAAGGCATGATCGTTGGTGAAAATAGCCGCGACAACGATATGACGGTCAATCCGGCCAAGGAAAAAAAACTGACCAACATGCGAGCATCCGGTACGGATGACAATGTCATTCTCAAACCCCCTCGTCAGATGGAACTGGAATCGGCCCTCGAGTACATCGAGGACGATGAGCTCGTTGAAGTCACCCCAACGCAAGTGCGTATGCGGAAGATGTCGTTGCGCGAAGCCGACCGCCGCCGCGAAGGTCGCAAGTAATTCATTCCCGACGGCTTCCTCTCTTCACGAAAGAGGTTCGCATGTTTCGTCGCATCGCTTTGTCGTATCTTGTTCCCAGCCTCTTTTTGGTGTTTTTGGGCTGCGGCAAAGTTGAAGTCGTCGATCCTGCCAAGTCAAATCCGGCCGCCAGCGAATCATCGGTGGCAGTCACATCGGTGGCGGAAGTTGCGTCTGCAGCAGCCGGTGCTACGGCTTCACCTGCGACCTCGCAACAAGCGAGGGCAGTGCTGGATTTGGAAAAGCTCCCTCTCTTCGACAAGGCTGAGAACCCAGAGCAACATCTGGCCGCGGTGCATTACGCTGCTCCAGGTGAACTAAGAAAGGTAGCTGAGTTTCATTTGCAGCAATTCAAAAATCTAGGCTGGAAGGAATTGCCGCCGGTTACGGTGACTGATCAATATGCCAGCGCTGCATTTACCAAGAACGGTTACGTTGTCTCGTTTTCGGCGTTTCCCCAGGGCAGCAAAGTCAGTGTCTCCATCACCAATCACGGTAACGTTGCTCCCGCTTCCCTCCCTGTCCCGCCAGGGACAAAACCCTTGTACTCTGGGCCCCAAGCTGCCATGCACCTGGCCGAATCTTCACAAGAAGAAACTCAGGCAGCCGTGCGGAAACTTTTGATCGCAGCGGGTTGGCTTCCTTACGGTGAAGCGGGGGACGCTCTCTTCTTTCGGCAGAACGCGGTTCGGCTAACTGCCAGCATCAGTTTGGCGCCCGCCCAAGAAAATAAGCCTGTCATCAGTTACAGCACTGTTTTGGTTCGTCGTGAATTGCCCGTTCCGACGGAAAACGTGGAACAGGTTTCTTACTCCGATCAGCCGCTGCAAGTCGGGTTCGATGCGCAGATGTCGGAAGAAGAAGTTGTGGCCTATTACAAGGAGGAACTTACTCCCTCCGGTTGGACACCGACCACAGCGCAGGCGAATAAGATTGATTTTGAGAAGTTTCTGATCTTTCTTGATGAATCCAAGGACTTAATGGAAATTAAGCTCCGTGATCTGGGGGAAGGGAAAACTCGCGTGTTGCTGAGATTTCAAACGGCTGCCGAAGTTGCAGCCGAAGAAGCTCGTTTGAAAGAAGCCTTGGCAAAGAAGAGGGCGAATGAGAACAAGCCGCTGCCGAAGCTGTCGATCACGCTACCAGCCATGGCAAAGAATGTGCAGGCGGACAAGGCAATCATCGAATTCACGCTGGCCGCGGGAACGGCGCAGGATTCTGTCGCCACGATTCGTGAAGCCTTGCGAACAGCCGGCTGGAAAGAAGAAGTGACGATCAACGAAGCACTTGCAGGTGCGGCAACGTTTTCGAAAGACGGCCAATCGATATCGCTTAGTTACACCGATCCAGGTTTCATCCCGGCTGAAGTGGAATTGCGTGCCATCGGCGTAGAGCTTGAAGCTGCTCCCTAGCGACCAAAAAAAAAGAACGGCCTGCTCAAACCTTTCGATTCGAGCAGGCCGCTAAGTCGCAGTCTTTAGTTCGAACAGAGCCTAGCGAACCAGGCTGTTGCTCGCTTGGACGACCCGACGTTGAGCAGGCAAGTAAGCCGAAGGATCAACCACTGGAGCCGGAGGCATAGGAGCAGCTTCCGGAGCCATGGTCGGGGCAACAGTGCCGGTGCCACAAGCAGGGGCTTCGCAGCCACAAGCAGGACCACAGCCGTTGTCGCAACCGCAAGCTGGTTCACCACCATGGCAAGCGTTGCCACAGCAGCTGGCAGGAGCGGCACAGGTGGCTTCGCAGCAGGTAGGAGCTGGGCAGCAAGCCTTCTTGCACTTCGCAAAGAGACGGTCCAGCAAGCAAGGCTTGCAGCACTTCACTTTGCAGCAGCTAGGAGCAGGAGCAGCACAGCAGCTGGCAGGAGCGGCACAAGTCGCTTCGCAGCAGCCAGCCGGGGCTTCGCAGCAGCTGGCCGGAGCGGCACAGGTTGCTTCGCAGCACGAAGGCTTGCAGCACTTGCTCTTGCAACCGAACAAGCCACAACCACCGCAGCTCTTCTTGCAGCCACAAGCCGGAGCTTCGCAGCAGCTAGAAGGAGCAGCACAGGTGGCTTCGCAGCAACCAGCGGCAGCACCGCAGCAGCTAGGATCAGCAGCAGCACAGGTCGCTTCGCAGCACGAAGGCTTGCAGCACTTCGAGCGGCTCAGCAGGCCACAACCGCTCTTCGCAGGCTTGCAGCAAACTGGCGCCGAGCAGCAAGAAGGGGCAGCACCGCAGCAGCTAGGATCGGCAGCGGCACAGGTTGCTTCGCAGCAACCGTTGCCAGCACCGCAGCAGCTGGGACCTGCAGCCGAGCAGCAGCTCGGAGCAGCGTCACAACATTTGGTTTCACAGCAGCTGCTGGTGCAGCCGCAGCCGCTCGCCCCGAGCATGCGATCCAAGAGGTCAAAGCTGAACCCCTGGGTACAAGTCGCTAAGGCAAGCACGAAAGATCCGAGAATCATGTTCAATTTCATCGATCGACGTCTCCTGTTTCACGAAACGCGTGTCTGGCGCAATCCCGGTTTACGATGGGAAGGTTTTGGCCGCCGCGAGCGCGCGCTGTCGCGGCCAGCAGCATTTCCATCTAAAACAACGGCAGGCACTTCAATCCAATCGAAGTCTTACCGTGGACGGGCATCCTTGAGGTGGGTTCGCCGGCAGTCCTCATCGTCTGCTCGGCGAGTCACCGAACTCGTTGCCCAAACTCATCCGATGAGCTTGAACTGCGAGTCGGCAGATGGACTGTGCAAGCCGTCCTGGCTTGTGCGCCTTGTCCATCGACAACATCCGTATCGTCAGCGCTTGCGAATCCCCTTGAAGGTTCGCAAACAATTTTCTACGTGGGATTTACGTCGCCGGTAAACCCGACTGCGCCACCTCTAGAAGCCGGAGAAACCTTGCCGGTCGTAGGGGCGGTTTTCATTGCTCTTTGCGCCAGACAGAGTTCCCAGGCGACGCAGCTTCTCGCAAGGCGCTGCTGCAGCTTCCGTAGTCGGCAAAGTCCAACTAACACTACCTGCTTCTGATTAGTAAAGCTGTAACGATCGCAGATTCGAAAGGCACGCTGCGCCGCAGATTGCGATGAGCAAGTCTTACGGTGAGCAAGCTCAAGCGAGATGCTGGCGGAGGTTATCAGCCAGGTGTGCGGATCGGTAGCGCGTTGCTAAACGTTGTAAGAAAAGTGCAAGGAACGGCTCGACAGCATTTATTCAGAAGCCTCTCTGTTTGAGCGTGAGCCCCGCACCAAAAACAGCAGCATCAGAAAGTCGTACCACGCATGGCAGGCGATGCAAACAGCCAAATGATCAAACAAGATGAGCAGGGCCGCAAAGCCAAATCCCATAATTGTCGCCAGAACCAGGTAGGTCTTGTTGAGCGCGTGGCAGACGCCAAACGCCAGAGAAGCGATAATAGCTCCGCAGATCCAGCCGAGTGGCTCTCCGATTCCGCGAGCAATTCCCTGTTGAAGCAGGCCGCGAAACAGAGCTTCTTCACCCCAGCCGGCCAAGAGTGCGATCAAGGCGAGTTGCAAAACGCTGAGCTCGGCAAACAGGGGAGTAACCTGTTGTTCCATGAAGCGATCAAACTGCCTCACACGTTCCCACGGAAGGAAGGAAACTCCTACAGCGGCAACAAACATCAGCGTACCGAGTGCCAGTCCTACCGCTGTCGCGACAAGATTCTCGCGCAGCGTGCTGTTCACTAGCGATTCGAGGGGTGCGACGTTGATCAGCCAGCCGAGGGCAATTGCCGCGACAAGCATTCCCCCTTCCACAACGACAGCCCAGCGGAAGATGTTTCGCGCTGCAAGGCTGAGGATCATGAGTGGTACGTTGGGGCGTTAGCCCCGGGGCTACGACTTCCATTCGCTCAAAAAACGGCGAAAGGCGGCGACTTGTTAACAAGTCGCCGCCTCCACCACGTTTTGCAGGTGAATCGTCAGTATTAGCGCTGATTAATCGAGCGAAGCGAAGCTGGCGTGGCGGAAATCGATTTCCGGGCGAGTGCGTCGCTCATCGGGTTTGCTTTTCCTGCGTGGGCTGGCAGCGGCACGCGAGTGGGCACGCTGTCTTCCACATTGTACGAGAAATGGGACGTGGGTTCATGCATTTCAGCATGCCACGGATAGTCGAAGTAGTTGCGGTAGTTGTAAGAACTGCGGTAAAAAGTCCCTGCAAATGCCGGGTAACGCGACATGGAACGCGTGCCCGGATAACAACCGTAGGGAGGTTGATAGCAGGTTTGCGGCATCACTCCCCACCAGCCTCCACAGGGCGGATGGGCGATGCGGGCTTGCTGAATTTTGGCTCCGACTCCGACCTTACCGCCGCTGCACGGATCACAGCCTGTGTCGCAGGCACTCGTTTGACACGCCGCGCAACCAGCAGTCTGAGGGGCGGCACAGCCACAGTCGGCTCCAGCGACGGCAATCAAAGTTAATAGCAACGAGTGCATGCGTTCACTCCCATACTGCGCTCGCCGACGAGTGGCGGGCTTGAGTTTTAAAGGCAGGGGCAACCTAAAAGTGACGATTCGAAACGCTCGCATCGAACGAAGCTAAGCCACGAACGACGGCATCGCGAGACTTACCGTAATGCTTGTTTCGGTTGATCAAATCGCTGATACGAGTTTTGTCGGAACCGCCGGAGGGGATGAAGCAATCGGCAAAAAGGACCTAGGGTTCGCAGTTTAACAAGAGGGGGTCAGGGGTCAGAGGTGAGGGATTGGAGAGGAGATGGGGCAGATCTGCTAGATCGCATCGAAGCGTGCAATCTCCCACCTCCGATCCCTGATCCCCTGCCCACACCTTGTAATATTTACAATTCCGCATAATCGATTCACAAGGTATTGAACATTGAAGCTGGACAGGTCGTAGAATCACCATGCTCGCTCGCGAACGAGGATTTGATCGCGGCGGGCAATTGTCTTGCGGTCGAAGATCGATCGCCCCTCGGCATCCTTAATCCCTAGCCGAGGTTGGTGCGGACCATGATGGTCGTTCCACTTTTCCCGGCGTTGTTCCTGTCGCTTTAAGCCACACGAATAACCCGGCCGGAAACGGAGTCCGCCCGATGAATGTTCGCTTTCGCTCTACCTACGTTTCACTCTTCTTACTCCTGCTGACCTGTTCAGTGGCAAGTACCGCACAGGGAGTACAGCCCCTGGTTCGGTTCGACATGCCCTACATGCTTGAAGCCCGCGATGTTACTCCTGACGAGTTCGCTGCCACTCATCCGGGAGAACGTCTCCGCGAAGTGCGCTTCCCGATCTCCACCTTTGTCAGCCAAGGGAACGAAGGTGATCTGACGCAGGTCTTGTATCAGATGGAAGGTCCGCAGGCGATGTTTGAAGTCGTCGACTTTCTGCCGAAGACAACTCTCAATTCGCGCTACGCAGCGCCGATCCTTGTCGAGCACGATCAGGAAAGTGGTGGCGAGTTCAAGATTGATTTTGGCGGGAACTATCAGGTGCTGACGACCGCTGTCGGCAGCCTGCAGATCAAAGACAAGACCAGATCGAGCGTGAAAGCAGAACTACTTCCGCCGGTCGAAGCGCTGGCAGCGAGCGGTACGTTGCAGCGGCAGCGAGGAGTTTATTTCCGTCTGCGCAGCATGCCGCAAACCTGGCTGGAAGGTGAACGTGAGTTCGCCATCATCCTGCGTGTTCCTGCGCACTGGCGTGGCGATTACATTCTGGTTCGCTGCCAGGCCGATGCTCACAAGAAGGGGCTGGTCAGTGCTTTTGATGAAACCGTGACTGCTGGGCGACGTGATTTTGTGGTGGCGATCTATGCTTCGGGGGACGTTGCCGCTCGTTCAACCGCAGCGGCATTCGTGCGGGCCGAAACTCGCATGCGTCGTGTTGTCATCGATCAGCAGCAAGCCATCGAACGGGCGGGGCAATCTTCGTTCGCTCGCTGGGGGCTCGAACTTCCAGGTGAAAAGCCTCGCATCCCGGGCGATTGGATGAGTCGTTTAGTGGTTGGTGGTTACTCTACCGAGCAAATCCCCAGTCGTTTGCCACCGATCGTCCGAGAGGCAGCGAGTGAATTCGTTGAGGCACGCAACGGGATGGCAGAGCTTGCTCGCGGCCAGAACGAGAAAATAATTGCCGCCCGCTGATCAGCGATTGCAGAAAGTGACCAATATGGCACGACGATTGGCTCAACGTGCCATGCTCAATCACAACACTGAAGGCACAATGTCGGTTCTAAGTTCGTGCTGTCGCAAAGCACGCGCATGTGGCTTTCGAAACTGCCTCAACTTTTCTGGTCGGGGCGGACCACCTTAATCGGAGTCACTTTTGACTTCTCGATGTCAGGAAGGATGGTTGTCGCTGTAGTCTCTTTCGCTTTGTCGCCCGGCTTACTTTCACTGACCGCCGTATTCAGAAATGTTACGATGGCTCCCATTTCAGGCTTCAAGTAGACCCCTTCTTCGTCCTGCGGGATCGTCAATTTGACCCGAACAGGCACCGCCCCTTTCGCACGATCGGCAATTGGCATTAGGCGATCCACAACACCGGTATAGACCCGCTCTGGATAAGCTTCGGCTCGCACGCGGCAGTTCTGTCCCTGCTTCACACGCGAAATGTCGCGCTCTTGAATATTCAATTCTACTTCCAAGTCAGACAGATCGGCCATCTCGCACAGACTGAACGAACCATTGAAGGCAATCGGGTTAACGATATTCCCTTCCTCAGCATTCTTCTTCAAAATGGTGCCCGAAATGGGTGCTCGAATCGTGCAGTTTCCCAAACGCCATTCCGCTTTGGCAAGTTCTGCTTGCGCCTGCTGCAACTCTGCCCGCGCTTGCTCTCTTCGTTCTAAACGTGCTCCCAGTCGCATGAGCATTGCCATGTTCTTCAGTTTTTCGAGTCGCGACTGCGCGGACAGGAAGGACGACTTGGCCAGATCATAATCTTGAGGCGGGATCACGTTCTGGGTCCGCAAATCTTGAGCACGCTTCCAATCGGCTTCGGCCTTATTGAGCATCGATTGCGATTCGTTCAATTCCGCTTCCGCCTGGGCGATCTCTTCGGGCCGGTTGCCGTTTTCAAGTTCGTTCAACCGCTGCTGAGCGAGAGCGACATTGGCCTGGGCCCGATCGAAATCCGCCTGGTATTCGATCTTTTCCAGCACGGCCAGGATATCCCCTTCCTGCACTCGCATCCCTTCTTCGAGATTCAGCGTGACAACCATCCCCGAGACCTTCGGGCTGACCAGAATCTGATGCGCAGGAATGATGTAACCCTTGGCTTCCAGCGCGACTTCGCCGATGGGACCAGCTTGCCGAGTGACACCACTCGCAGAACTGTTCAGAGTGGAACGGGCTCCGCGGGAATCTGCTTTAGGGGCAGTCGCCGCTAATTGTTCTGCTTGACGTCTGATCTCTGCAATTTGGCCCGGCACGACAAACCATTGCCGGTATCCCAAGTACAACGCCACGGCAACCGCGATGTAGCATGCTGCCCAGGCGTAACTGGTTGCCCCGCCGCGGCGATCGGGCAGTCTCAAGGATTGGACGCGAGCACCCAGACTGGACGACGATGCTGACTGTGGCTTTTCAATGGTACTCAAGCTCACCTGCCGTTACTTAAGGAATAATCGTCTGTTGCGGCCAATCACCGCGGTATCCATCTCTTTATTATTCCACAAGCGGCAACTTCTTTCAGCGCCGAAGCGCGCATCCACGCACAAATAGTCAATAATTCTCATAGGCAATCATGTGAACGAACTCGGCACTCCATCGGCGGCTGGCATGCAGATTTTTGTTTACGAATTCATTTGTGGCGGCGGAATGTGGGCTTTGGGGGACGAACTCCCGGCCGGCAGTCTGCTCGAGGAAGGGCGCAGCATGCTGCAGGCGCTGGTGCGAGATCTCGCAGCCATCGACGGCGTAAGGGTTTGCGTCACCCGAGACGCGCGACTCACGCATTTGGTTCACGACTTGCCCCCTGAGGTCCAAGTCGAAACCATCGGCCATCGTGAATCCGAACGCACCGTCATTGCCAAGTGTGCCCGCACCGCCCAGGCGACCATTTTGATTGCCCCCGAGTTCTACGGACTGCTCGCCGAACGTTGCGGCTGGGTGACCACCGCTGGCGGGTGCTTGTGGTCTCCGCCGATCGAGTTCGTCCAAGCGGCCAGTAGCAAAAGCGAAACCGTCTGGCGACTGCGGACTCGCCACGTCGCTGTTCCAGACGGCATGCTCTGGTTGCCGGGCAATGAATGGCCTCCCCGGGATGCTCCGGCCGAGCCCTTGGTCCTCAAGCCAGATGACGGTTGCGGCTCGCAAGAAGTTCGCGGCATCTTCCGGCGGGAAGATTGGCCGAGGGAACCGCCACGCGAGCCGACTCGCATCGAACAATTCATTCCGGGCCGAACAGCGAGCATTGCCCTGCTGACCGGTCCGCAAGGAGTGCTGTTTCCGCTTCCCGCCTGTTATCAGCACCTTACTTCAGATGGCACGTTCCGATACGTGGGGGGCTCATTGCCGCTCGAAGAGTCGTTGCAGAATCGGGCCCAGCGCCTTGCTACATCTGCCTTGCAAGCGATGCCGGCGACGTGTGGGTATGTCGGCGTCGATTTTATTCTGGGGGACGCGGCGGATGGTAGTAAGGACTTCGTCATTGAAATCAATCCCCGTCTGACAACTTCCTACGTCGGCTTGCGCAAGCTATGCCGCGGCAATCTCGCAGAAGCGATGATCCATGTTTGTCGTGGTGAGGAGGTTTCGCTGTGGTTCGATGAGGGCCCCATCGAGTTCGCCGCGGATGGTCAACTTCCTCGCGATCGATCGGTAACTTCATGAGTTGGCTGGCACTCGATATTGGTGGTGCGAACCTCAAGGCCGCCGATGGCTTGGGGAACGTCGCTGCCTCGTCGTTCGCACTATGGAAATCACCCCAAACCCTGGGCGAGGAATTGCAGAAACTGGTTGCGACGTTTTCATCGTCCAATCGCATCGCCGTGACGATGACCGGCGAACTTTGCGATTGCTTTGCTTCAAAAACGGAAGGGGTGCAACACATTCTGTCGGCCGTGCGGGAAGCATTTCCTCCCCGAGAGACGTGGATTTATCTAGTCGACGGGCGTTTCGTTCGGCCCGAAGTTGCGGCGGAAGTCCCCCTGTTATCTGCCGCTTCGAATTGGCATGCGCTGGCGAGTTTTGCCGGGCGTTATGTCGCGGATGCGGCATCGGCGTTGCTGATTGACGTGGGCTCGACCACGTGCGATCTCATTCCCTTGTTGCAAGGCATTCCTGCGGCAATCGGCTCTACCGACACGACCCGTATGCTTCATGGCGAACTGGTTTATACCGGCGTGGAACGGAGTCCCTGCTATGCCATTCTTCCGCGGGTGACGTACCGCGAACACCATTGTCCCGTAGCGCAAGAATTCTTTGCCACGATGAAGGATGCCTACCTGTTGCTCGGCGAATTGTCCGAAGACCCTGCCGACTGCGAGACAGCCGATGGACGACCGTCGTTGCGTGAACATGCGATTCGCCGGCTTGGCAAATTGATCTGCGCCGATGAATTGGAATTTACCGCGCAAGATGCCCTCCTCATCGCCGCGGAACTGGCTGCAGAACAAACGGCTCGGCTCGCAGCGGCAATTGAGCAAGTGCTTGCTTCTGGTGTATTCACACAAACACCTCAAAAAATTCTTCTCAGTGGGCATGGAGAGTTTCTCACGCGGGCCGCGCTGCGAAAGGCGGGGATTGAACTACCGCTCTTGTCGCTCACCGACCAACTCGGCCCCACGCTCAGTCGCTGCGCTCCAGCTCATGCGCTGGCGGTCCTTGCGCGTGAGACCCTGCCATGACCGTTCACCTCGGGACGGTAGTGAAAGTGGGGGGCAGTTTGTTCGACTTGCCGGATCTGGCAACGCGACTGAGGCACTGGTTACAAAACGATGAATGCCCGCGGCCAATCGTATTCCTGGCTGGCCTGGGGCCACTGGGGGATGCGGTCCGCGAGTGGCAGAATCGCTTTGCCTGGTCGGACGAACATTCGCATGCCATGTGTCTGGCCTTGCTTGATGTCAGTGCGCAAGCACTCGCGGCCGTGCTCCCCGAAATGCTGGTCGGCGATGATCTGAATCGAATTGTCAAAGAGCCTGCTGCATCAGCCTTTATTCTTAAGCCGTGCCAGTGGTTGCTCAACGACGAACCAACCGCTGCCGGGATACCGCTGCCAAGATCTTGGGACGCCACCACTGATTCCATCGCTGCCCGACTCGCGGGCGCAACTTCGGCGAGCGAACTGATCTTGCTTAAGTCCGCCGCCTTGCCTTCGACCTCAAACGATCAAGAAACCATGCTCAGGGAGTGGTCTTCAGCCGGTCTGGTCGACCCCCATTTCCCCCAAGCCTCGGCCACCATTCCCGTGGTCCGCATGATTAATTTGCGCTCGCGGTAAAACCGTACCGCAAAGCCAGTATTTCCCGAATAATACTTAAATAAAGTTTGGCAAGAGTCTGCTTGCGTGGCGGGACAACCACGACCCTGGCGACTAGTTCTGCCCGTTCCCGTCGTTTATGGTAAACGCGTGTTGATTTCCACCTCTCACCCGACCCTCATTATGCGTACTTACTTGCTTCTCTTCGCTGTCCTGATTCTGAGTTCCACGAGCCTCCGCGCTGCGGACGAAGTCGAGGCCGGCTTCCGCCCTCTTTTTGACGGCAAGACTTTGACCGGCTGGGAAGGGAGCGAAAAAATCTTCCGCGTTGCCGATGACGCGATCGTGGCCGGCAGCTTGAAAGAGAAGATTGCCAACAACGAGTTCCTCTGCACCACGGAGGAGTTCGGCGACTTCGAATTGCGACTTGAGGCTCGCCTGCTGGGAGAAGGAAAGAATGCCGGCGTTCAATTTCGCTCGGCCCGCATTCCCGATCATTTTGAAGTCAAAGGGTATCAGTGCGACATGGGCGTGATGGCCGATCGCTCGATCTGGGGTTCGCTTTACGACGAATCCCGCCGCAAAAAGTTTCTAGCGCACGGCGAAGCAGCTGATGTGGCAAAGGCCGTGAAAGAGAACGACTGGAATGCGCTCGTGATTCGCTGCGCAGGAAACAAGGTGCAGATTTGGGTGAACGGCACGCAGACTGTCAACTATGAGGAAGCCGAAGCCGACATCGCCCCCAAGGGGATCATCGGCCTGCAGATTCACGGCGGCGCTCCTGCCGAGGCCGCCTATCGGAACATTAGGATCAAGGAACTGAAGTAGAAGTCTTCTCACTGGCACCGCGAGTCAGCGAGAAGATGAACGCTTTTTCTTACCGCCACGGCACACGGAGTGTGCCTACTACTTTACAAATACCGGTTGAACAAATTTTCCAGCATCTCTTGTCGACCGCTGCTGTTCGGCGAGACTTCACCCTTTTGCAGCATGTACGCTTCGAGCTTTTCGAAATCGGTCTTGCCAGTATCGATCTCTTTCCCGATGCCGGTATCGAAACTGCTGTAGCGGTCCTTCACAAACTTTGCGAATTCCCCTTCCGCCCGAATCGCGGCCGCCACGCGCAACCCCTTGGCAAACGCATCCATTCCTCCGACATGGGCGTAGAACAGATCGATCGGTTCAAAGCTTTCGCGGCGAACCTTGGCGTCAAAATTCACACCGCCGCTGCCGAGGCCGCCATGCTTCAGGATCATCCACATCATTTGCGACGTGAGGTAGTAATCGGTCGCGAACTGATCGGTATCCCAGCCAAGGAGCAAGTCTCCCGTGTTCGCATCGATCGAACCGAGTGCCCCTTGCATGCCGGCGTAATCGAGTTCGTGCATCATCGTGTGACCGGCCAAGGTCGCGTGATTCGTTTCCAGATTTAGCTTGAAGTAGGGCAGCAGGTCGTACGCTCGCAGGAAGTTCAAGCAGGCGGCCGCATCGGAATCGTACTGATGCTTGGTCGGCTCTTTCGGCTTGGGTTCGATCAGGAACTGACCCGTGAAGCCGATCTTCTTGGCGTAATCGACGGCCATGTGAAAGAACTTGGCGAGATGATCCAGCTCGCGCTTCATATCGGTGTTATAGAGGTTCTGATACCCTTCGCGGCCACCCCAGAACACATAATTCTCGCCACCCAGTTCGTGGGTCACTTCCAGCGCTTTCTTCACTTGCGCGGCAGAGTACGCGAAGACATCTGCATTGCAGGTCGTCGCGGCACCATGCATGAACCGTGGGTTCGAGAACATGTTCGCGGTCCCCCACAGCAGTTTGATGCCGGTCCGCTGTTGTTCTTCCTTCAAAACCTTGGCGACGGCGTCCAAATTCTGGTTCGATTCGGCCAGCGTGTTGCCTTCCGGAGCGACGTCTCGATCGTGAAAGGCGTAGTAGGGGGCACCCAGCTTCTCGACAATTTCAAAGCAGACGCGCGCGCGATTTTGGGCATTCTCGACACTGTTGCTACCGTCGTCCCAGGGGCGAACCGCAGTGCCAGGGCCGAAAGGGTCGCTGCCAGTGCCTCGCATCGTGTGCCAGTAAACGACACTGAATCGCAGATGATCTCGCATCGTTTTCCCCTCGATCTTTTCGTCGGCGTTGTACCAACGGAAGGCGAGAGGATTCTTCGAGGAAGGACCTTCGTACGCGATCTTGCTCACTTCAGAAAAAAATGCCATGACAGCCTCGGACATCGCAGAGAGGAAATGTTGAACGGGAGCGGCCGCCAAGTAGTGGCTGGGCAGCAAAGCCTATTATGTTGCCAAATGGCGAACGGGCTGAATAGTGGGCCAGAAGTGGTCGGCCGGGGTGGTTTTGCTGGAAGAAGCGTTTGCTCCGGGGCCTCCCCAGGTTAATCACTCAAATTCAGCGCCGCCGTTGTCACGTAGACCCACCCAGGCCACAATCAAGAAGCGATCCTTTTGCGAGCCATCATGACCTCCACGCCTCGTCCGACTGCTGCTTCCGGCCGAATCCCCCTTTGGATCAAAATCCTGATGGGGGTGCTGATCGTCATTGTGATCTTTGTGATCTTGGCCGGGGTGACGTTAATCTTCGGCCGGGTGGAGGGGACGGAGTTCTCGCCGCAGACTTTTAACCGGCGGAAGTACGTTTTCTGGCAACTGCCGGTGGTGCGGCTGAAGGTCTACTCGATTCAGCGCGAGGACAAGACCAGCCCGCTGGAAAGACATCTGATCGCCCAGAAGCTGATCCCAACGGTAACCGCGATCACCGACTGGGATCTGGTCACCGTACAGACGGGAACGAGTGCAGCGCAGGTCAACGACCCGCAGGTCCTGATGGACTACCTGGATATGTCCGACTTCGGCGGATACCAGGTTTGGTTGCGCTGGACCGAAGACCATGCGGAACTGGCCAAGATTTTCTGGCCCGTGATCGCCCGACTGGTGCGCGGAAACTTGTACGTGCACTTGCCGGAATTTTTTCGCCTGGCAAGGGTTGCCAAAGATGCCGAGCAGTTTGGCGCGGACCTGACGGCAGCGGAACTGCGACTGCATCGTGAACTGGGCGCACGATGGGAGCGGCAAGGGGATCTCGAATTAGCCCTGGCACACTTTAAGGCAGCGCTCAGCCTGGCCCCGCAGGATGAAGAGTTACAGCAAAAATGCGGGATGCTGGAATCACTGGTGCCGACCAGTAAGCCGGCGAAGAAGTAAGCAGGCCAACGTCAGTTAGCTTGCTTTGGAAATTCCTTTTCGACTTTGCGTAGCAAGTCTTCTCCGTCCTGGATTTCATTCCGCTGAGCAAGGTAGGTCCGTTCCAGGTCCTGAAACGTGATCGTCACCCCTCTTTGCTTCAACGTGACATAAGCATCGATCAGCATGTTCGCCGGCGTACCGCGTAGCCGCATGCCGATGATCGAAAAAATCGAGACCGGAGCTCCCCCCGAGAAAGCGCGCATCCAGGGGCTGAAGAATCGAAAAATCAGCCACAGGTTGAGCACGATGAAAACAATGAGGACTGCTCCGGCGATTAGCCCGCAGAGCAATCCTGAACTAAAGTCACCGGCCGGAGGTTGATTCATGAAGTGAGTTTTTCTTGTTCAGAATTCTTAGGGCGAGAAATCCAAAGGGTGACTGCGCCGCCGACGCCACCCGCCAACAGGGAGAGGAAAATCGGAACGGCGAAACGGACTACCGAATATTGTTCGTAAGTGTTGCCGAACGCGGAATAGGGGAGGCTGCTTGCTCCAGGATATCCGTTCGCGGGATTGGAAGGCACCAGCGTTGGCGCGGAAATGCTTACAGAGGGACCATAGGGGTTCAATGACAATGGCGGATAGGACGTCCAACCGGCGTTTGCCTGACCGGGAACAATCAAGGTCGTGATTTGATTGGTCGTCTGGTCCAATGTGTGAAAGTAGTGGCTTAGCAGGTAGCTACCCACCGCAAGGACGAAGAAGCCGGTCCAAAAAGCGCGGCGGCTCGGCCGACTCTCCCAAATCGCCAAAGGTAACGTCAGCAGAATGAAGAGGCTGCTAGCGTAGCCGACAAGTTCTAAGAGCAAGGGCACCCCGGAAAACAAAGCGCCCAGCCAGATGCCGAGCGCAGCGACGACGATTAGAAAAGTTCGGAGGGAGAAAGTCATGGGGACGGCGTAAAAGAAAAGTTCCTACTCCTAATCTTAATCCTGCTCTAAATCATCCTCATAATCTTGCTCTTCATCTTAATCCTTATCCGTTCCAAAATCGTCCCGCCCTCCGAAGAGCAAGATAAGGATTAGGAAGAGAATTAAGAGCAGAAGTATGTGCAGGAGAAAGTTCTTCTACCGCGCTGCACCGCCCCACGATCGTTCATCGATTGGCAGTGTGAATTGAAACATGGCGCCGCCGCCGGGCTGATTCATGCCCCAAATCTGTCCGCCATGGGCTTCAATAGCAGAGCGGCAGATGGCAAGTCCCATTCCCGTGCCGTCGGTTTTGGTTGTGAAGTAAGGCTCAAAAAGTTGCCCCTGGATTTTATCGCTGATCCCCGGCCCATTATCAATGACGGCGATCGCGACCTGGTCAGCACGCAGGCGGTACGAGCGAACCAAGACGCGGCCATTTTCGGTTTTCGCATTCCGAATTGATTCCAGCGCATTGCGGATCAGGTTTGTGAGCACTTGCTCAATGAGTAAACGATCGGCATGCACGCGAGGCAAATTCGGGGTGAGATCCAGGGTCAACTGCAACTGATCGCGGCGGACCATGAGCTCGAACAACGGGACGACATTGCGTGCGGCATCGTTGAGGCAAAAAGAAGTGCGTTCCCCTTCTTCTTTCCGCACAAAATGATTGATGCGCTGCACAATTTCGCTGGCGCGACGGGACTGAACGCCGATTTTCTGCAGCCAATCGCGTACATCCTTTAGATCATCGGAATTGATTCGCTCGAGGGCGCCATTGCAAGCGTCCGCAAAATTCGCGATCGCATACAAAGGTTGGTTGATTTCATGCGCGAGTTCCGTCGCCATCTGCCCCATGGTGTTGAGCCGTTCCGCGTGAGCGAGCTGGGTATCCCGTTCCCGGAGCGCCTCTTCCGCTCGGCGCAAATCGGTAACGTCGTGCGCAATCAGAACGGCTGACTCGATCGGCCCATCTCCGACTTTGATCGGCCCGACGCGCGTTGAGAATGCCAAGACTTTCCCATCTTCGTTGACGAAGTGCGTTTCGTATTGCTGAGGAAGCCCGGTCCGGAAGGCTTGCTCGATCCGTTCGAAAGACGGCTCTTTGTAAGCATCGATCAACCAACTTTCGACACTGGTCCCCAGCGTTTGTTCCTTCGTGATCGGATGCATGGTGTGATTAATGAATTGAATCCGATGCTGCCGATCAATTTGCATGATGTAGTCGGGAGCGCACTCGGTAATCGAGCGCAGCCGGCTCTCGGACTCCAGCAGGCTGGATTGAATCGCCCGCATGGTGGTGATGTCGATCATGAATCCGCGCAACACCACCGGCACTCCCTCTTGCCGCTCGACCGTGACGATATCATGGACCCAAATCCATTCACCGTTCGCCGCCCGAAAACGGTATTCCAGCAGGTAGTTGGGCTTGTTGATCACTTCTCGCGCACATTGCGCGAGAATGCCGGCAAGCTCATCCGGGTGGATATTGCCTTCCCAAAAGTGATCTGCTTTCCAGGCCGACAGGGGATACCCAAAAAGTTGCTCCGCCTGCGGGCCAACATACGTGAAACGGCGCGTTTTGGGGGACCATTCCCAGGGAACAACACGCACGGTTTCAGCCAAGAGGCGGAAGCGCTCTTGGCTGCGCTGCAGGGACTGTTGATTGCGCGAATGCTCGATTGCTACGATCGCCATTTGCGCCGCGCTCGTAAGAACTTCATGCTCTTCGTGGGAAGGAACCTGCGGGTCCGCAAAATACAGTACCAGCTTTCCGAGAAGATCCCCCGATGCACTAAAGAGTGGAAATGCATGACAGGCACGAATGCCGCTGGCACGAGCGGCAGCGTGGCAATAGTCACACCAGGGATCAAGCGAAATGTCCTTTAGTACACTTTTGTTGAACGTCGTCAGGCAGTTCCCCGTGCACAGATTCGCGTCTTCACCCGAAAGAAGACGACGATAAGGAGCGGGGAGGCCGGTCTCGGCCACAAGTTTCAATTGCCCGTCGGTTTCGTCGACGAGCAGAATTGCCACCCATCCCTTTTCAATCGCTTGCAGAACGACGCTCACCAGCCGCTGCAAGGTCTGCGGCAGTGGGGCAGGTCGAGCGAGTTGCTCGAGCATCGTGCGCCCCAAATGAAGGACGCGTTCGACATGGCGGGGATAAGTGACTTCGGTGGTAGCCCCCAGGATGGCTGCCGGTTTACCGTCGGGAAGTTTACTCTTGACTACAATCGACGTTCGCAACCAGCGCCAGCTTCCGTTCCGATGCCGCGCGCGATGCTCAAAGTGCAGCTTATCGGTTTTCCCCTCCATAATTTCATAAAGATGCTGCTGTACCGATTGCAGATCGTCTGGATGGAGTAAGGAGAGCCAGCCGTCGAGCGAATCTGGGATCTCGCCGGGGGCGAAGCCCAAATAGACTTCGCGTGCCAGCGGATGAACGTGCATCGAGGGGAGATCGATCTGCCACAGCGAGGTCCCCGACTCATGGGCCAGGAACTTCAGCCAGTCCTGCGAATCGGTCGTGAGCGGCGAGTTCATGGCGGCATGCCAAAAAAGGGAGGACCAGGGGCTATAGTGCTGGCGAAGTTGCGAGAAAAGAGAATCGCTGCTGCAAATTATAACCAGGGTTCGTTCGTTTTCAGCATTGGGGCTCTGGGCGAAACCAAACTCCCAGAGTAACGTGCTGGTAGGAACTGCTATGGACCATCCGCTTGTAGAAATCGCTGGCCTGACCAAAAGTTATGGTCCGTTTCGTGCCCTGGACGAATGCACCCTGGAAATTCGCCAAGGGGAGGTTTTTGGCTTATTGGGGCCCAACGGAGCGGGGAAAACGACCCTGATTCGCACCCTGCTAGGCTATCTCAAGCCGACTTCGGGAACGGCATCCATCGCTGGCCTGGATTGCCTGAAGCAGTCGGTCGAGGTCAGGCAGGTGGTTTCCTATCTGCCCGCGGAAGCAGCCCTCTATGCGCGTTTCCGTGGCACCGATGTATTGCGGTTTTTTGCCGAACTGCGCCCCGGCGGGAGTTATGGTCGTGCCTTGGCTTTGGCGGAGCAATTGGAGCTGAACATTGCCACGCGCGTGGGCTATATGTCGACCGGCATGCGGCAGAAGCTGGCTTTCGCGGCGGTGATGTCTGCCGAAGCTCCACTCTACATTTTGGATGAGCCGACCGCGAATTTAGACCCAACGGTGCGGGGCACGGTCCTCGGTTTGGTGAAGCGGGCGCAAGGTGAAGGGAAAACGATCATTTTCTCTTCCCATGTTTTATCCGAGGTGGAAGAAGTTTGCGATCGTGTCGCCATCTTGCGCAAAGGGCGGGTCGCGCACTTGCAGGTGATCGAAGAACTGCGTAGTCGGCATCGAATTCTGGCGACCCTGTCGGGGCCGCATGTCGAGTTGCCTGCTGAACTTGCCCTCCAAATGCAGGTGGTGAATCAGTCGGGGCACGAACTGCAAATGGAAACCGATGCCCCCTTGGCGCCCCTCTTGGGTTGGCTGGCGACCTTGCCGCTCAAGGACATGCGTGTGGAGCCCGTCGGCTTGCGTTCGGTTTACGAAGGAGTGCATCGGCCGGCGGCCTAGAAAATTATGAATCGAACGTTGCTCAAAAAATGCATTCGCGATGCGCGGCTCCTGTGGATCTGCTGCGCAGGCTTATTGTTTGCCTTCGCATGGTTGCGGATGTATGTAGTCAGCCGAGTCGAGATGGATTCCTTCGCCCGAATTGTCGGCGAATTGTGGGATAAATGGTCGGCATTCTCGCCGGTCTCGTTAGAGCAATTGCTTTCCTATTCGGGACGCATTGCCATCACGTTTGATGAGCCTATCGTCGTCTTCGGCATGGCCGTGTTTGCTATCACGCGCGGCTCAGACTGTGTCAGCGGCGAGCTCGGTCGAGGTACGCTCGAGATGCTGCTCGCTCAACCCCTCAGCCGATTGCAGGTAATCTGTACGCAAAGCGCGGTAACTGTGTATGGCATCGCGCTCATTTCGATTTGCGTTTGGGGTGGACTCACCGCGGGCATTCATACTTTCAGCGTGCAGGAAGAAGTGCAGCGAGAGTTTGTCATTCCGTACATTAAGATTCGCATTCCCAATCCCTTCGCACCAAAAGAGCCCGTCCGCATCCCGCTCAGTGAAAAAGTGAATGCCAACGATTTCCTGCCAGCGACCGTGAATCTGTTTGCGCTTGGCGTTTGTGTTGCCGGCGTGACGACTTTTCTGTCGGCTTGTGACCGCTATCGGTGGCGCACGATTGGCCTGGCGTCGGGCCTGTTCGTGCTGCAGATGATCGTGAAACTGGGGGCGATGGCGATTCCAGAATTCAAGTGGCTGAACTATGGCACGATCTTTACTGCCTATAACCCACAGGTCATTGTCGAACTGGCAGTTCGTTCGCCAGACACGGTCTGGAATTTGGTAATGCGTTCTCCTTCAGGCGAATTCCTCTCTTTGGGGCCTGTGGGACATGACTTGGTCTTAATTGGCATTGGCCTGGTGGGGTACGTCGCGGCTGCAATTATCTTTCAGCGTCGAGATTTGCCTGCTCCGCTCTAAAGCACTATGAATTGCTGGCAAATAAACCATCTAGATGTCCCAGTGCTCCTCTAGTTGATTGAAATCGATTGTCGATTTGGCAGGAATTATCGAAAATTCAGCCTGTCCCCGAGTGGCAAATATGGTATACTTTGAGCAGTCGGTTCGCCGTTGCGATGCAATGCTCTCACTTTAGCCAGTGGTGCCTGTCTCTTCGTCCTGCCCACTTGGCCGACCTCCACTTCTGGTCTTCCCCAACCGACCTGGGGACACTGATTGGTCGCGCGTTTTCTAAAGGAAACGAACCGTGGGAATGAAGCTCTATGTCGGTAACCTCAGTTACCAAGTTACGAACAATCAGTTGGAAGACCTGTTTACGCCCTTCGGCAATGTCCGCAGCGCCCAGGTTGTCCAAGACCGCGACACTGGCCGCAGCAAGGGTTTTGGCTTTGTCGAAATGACCGATGAAGCCGCTGCTCAAGCTGCGATTCAAGGTCTGCACGAAAGCGTGCTCGATGGTCGCCCATTGACCGTTAACGAAGCCAAGCCACGCGAAAGCCGTGGTGGTGGCGGTGGCGGCGGATATGGTGGCGGCGGCGGTGGTGGTGGCGGATACGGCGGCGGCGGTGATCGTCGCTTCAGCGGCGGACGTCGCTAGTCGAACGCGAATTGACTCAAATCAAGCATCTGCCGCGGCGGTTTCCGTCGCGGCAGTTTGTTTGTAGGTCCGCAGATGGGCCCGAACCCTTTCCTGGGGAGTGGATCAAGTCACCACTCGACCATTTGCACCTGTGAGCCAGTTCCTGGTCGCTCGGTTATCATGTTCCCTGGCATTTCTCGTTTCATCGATTCGCTCACTGCCAGGTTGCCTCTTTCCTTAGGATAGGATCGGGCTGGTTCAATTCCGGCGGCCGCTTGCCGTCGTCTCTTTCCAAGGAAGTTTTTGCGTATGCCCCCTCGAAATCAACGTTTTAACGTCAAGAAAAAGAAGAAACATCTGCGCACTCCGGGAACTCACTCGTCGTCACGCACTGAGCAGCCCGTTGCTGAAATCAAGCCTCGCGCCGTCTATGGCACGGCCTTCGTTGTCCTGGAGGACAAAGCTAAAAATACATTCGTGTACAACGGAACCAACTGGGTGCCTCATTCGATGACGATGGCCGAGTGCCGGCTTTCGTGCCAGGTAAAAGAGCTAACGCAAAAGCTCGGCGACAAGAATCGCTACGAAGTTCGCGAACCGATCTAAAGCGCATAGAGCGACCAAGTCTTGGTCGTTCTGCCAGATCGCCGCAGATGCTCGCCGGAAAACAATCGTTCCGTGCGAGCGGCATTCAGGTGCCAGTCTATAGAAATATCAATTCCACCCAACTGGCGAAGGCGCGTCTCATCTCGCCCCTCAATTCTCGAACGGGCATGCAAGTTGCATTATTAATCGTTGGACCGGCAGCGAACGCTGCGGGCGTTTTCTCGGGTGTCATTAGCACCGAGACTTTACCATGATTACTTCAGGAGAAATCTCATGGAAATGCTTCTTTTTCCCACGTTATTGGCGGCAGCCGGATGGGCCTTCATTTACTACTTGATCGGCGGCGGATTGGGCGGCGCGTTTTTGATCTTCATCGTTTTGAAGATGATTGGTCGCTAACTTGCCGCCAAGGTCGCTTTCAATACGGCTCGAACCTGTTTCTTGCCGTGGGCTTGTTCCGAAAAGTTGTGGAACAACGCAACACAATCTGAGTCACTGACCCAGGCGCAACTACAGCGACACTGCTTGAGCCTACTTCAGTGGTCGCCCTTCGATCGGCTTGCCGTTGGTCGTTAGCACTTGAATCTCGTGCGCGCGGTGTGGGCCAGTGTAGGTCCAAACTATTTTCTTGTCGGGAGTTACCTCAAAGACTTTGATCGGACCCGAAGAGCCGTAACTGGCGATCACGGTGTTGCCGTTGGGCAAGCGCTGCCCGCCGCAAGGATCGGCAAACGGCTTGCGATCTGGAAAATCTTCGTTGCTCACCGACCAGGCCACTTTCCCCTCAGGGTCAAATTCGACCGTCCGGTTGCCATGCGTCAGGTTCACCAGCGTATTGCCATTCGACAGCAAGATCGCGGTGAAAGGCCAGTTCTCTGCCTTGCGACCACCGAGGGAATCGAGATCGGTGGCGATTTCGCGAACAACTTTCCCTTCGGAAGAATACTCTTTGACCTTGAAGGCGAGCAGATGTGGCACCAGGTAGTTGCCGTTGGCCAATTTGCGAGCCATCCGCGTTTGCATGTGGGCATTATCGGTTTCTGGTTGCAACGGAATATCGACGGCCACTTTGCCTTCACTGGTCACTTCGATCAAACGCGGCCGGGGGCCCAATTCCGTGATCAGCGTGTTACCATTTTCGAGCCGCTCGCAGGTGCCGATTTCCTTGTTCCCATCGGAAAGTTTGTACGCGAAGACGACTTTGTTCTCGCGAGTCAATTCCTGGACGACATTCGACCAGGCAATCAGTGCATTGCCATTCTCCAGAATGAATCCGTCGCGAGCGCCGGGTTTACCTGCATTCCAGGCTTCCTTGCCGTCTTCGCCGATGATGCCCGTGAAAGATGGGCCGGCGATGAAGAAGGAATGGGTGATGGGCTCGTCGGCGAAGGCGAGACAGGGAAGCAAAACAACGGCTAAAAAGTATCGAATCATGGAGTGCCTTTCGCGATACGGACTACGGCGACATCCAATCCTGAATTCGCAAACCTTGGATACGAGCGTAGTCTTGAGTGTTGTGGGTCACGACGGTCAGATTGTACACGAAAGCGGTTGCTGCAATCAGTAAATCCATTTGAGGAGCAGCTTGCCCGGCATCCAATAGTCGGGCCCGAATTTCGCCAAACTTTTCGGCGACGGAAACCGTAACATCACGAACCGTAAAGTCAGCAAGCATGCGTTGCAAACTAATGGTGCGTCGCACCGGCGCATTTCGCCTACGCGTCCAAACCACGAGCTCAGCCAGTATAATCGTGGAAATACTTAACTGGCCCATGTGTTGCTGGAACTTCTGCTGAACCAATGCGTGCCCACTCATTTGGGCAGAACAGATATCGGTGTCGATGATAAAACTCACGGATCGACTCGCGAGCGACCAGATTTCCGCTGGTCTCGGGTCCACGCCAGGAACTCTTCGAGTCCCTCTGGATCATCGGACCAGCCGCCGAACGAATCTCTGATTCCTGCGCCCGGTACCGTATCATCCGGGCAAGGAATTATGCTCACGATTACGCGTTGACCTTCTGGCAGCCCCGTTTCGGTTTCGAGTTCGATCGTCTTACCATGGATCGTTCCAGGCAAGTCAGACGAGTCATCCATAGTGCTTCTCCTGGCACAGTGAGTCTCGGCTCAGTCTATCACGAGATTCTCCGAACCTCAATTTTCAAATCGATCCTACCCCACATCCCCCAACTCCATCGCGGCCGCGTAGCGAACGAGTACCATCTTTTTCAACTTCGCCAGGTCCGCGGAATTCAGTTCCGGATCGGCAGCGAGGAGACCGACCGCGGCTTGCCTGGCTTCTTCCACCATGGCCGCATCCCGAACCAGGTCGGCGATCCGCAGCGGGGGCAGACCATGCTGCTTGGTGCCGAGCAAATCACCCGGGCCACGAAGCTGAAAATCGACCTCGGCCAATTCAAATCCATCGCTGGTGCGAGCAAAGGCAGCCAGGCGTTGGCGAGCCTCGTCCGTTTCGGGACGGGCAAACACCGCACAATAACCACTATGACTGCCGCGCGTGATGCGGCCCCGCAGCTGATGCAGTTGCGATAGCCCAAAGCGATCGGCATCTTCGATGACCATTAGGGTTGCATTCGGCACATCGACGCCAACTTCAATTACCGGCGTAGCGACCAGAACTTGAATCTGCCCGCGGTGAAAGCGCTGCATCACGTCCTCTTTCTCTGCGGCCGACATGCGACCGTGAATCATCGCCAAGCGAAAGCCGGCTAATTCTCCTTGCAAGAGCCGTTCATGCGTGTGCCGCACATTTGCCGCGTCGATATTCTCCGACTCTTCCACCAGCGGCGTGACCACAAAGCCTTGCCTCCCTTCGCGGACTTGCTTGCGAAAGAACGTCCACCAGCGATCGCGGCGTTCCTCTTCGACGAGATAAGTTCGCACCGATTGGCGCCCCGGCGGTGGCTGCCGAATGGTGGAGACATCGAGATCTCCAAAAATGGTCAAGGCGACAGTGCGTGGAATCGGAGTCGCCGTCATCACCAGGTAATGCGGGTCGATGCCCGCTCCTTTCAACAGAGCCCGCTGTCGCACGCCGAACTTGTGTTGCTCGTCAATAATGACCAATCCCAGCCGCGTGAACTGCACCTGTTCCTTGCCAATCGCATGCGCGACGGCATGCGTGCCGACAACGATATCTACTTCCCCTCGGCCGATTTTTTCCAGTGTTGCCCGACGTTCGGCCGCCGTCAGTGATCCGACGAGGAGCGCCATGCGAACTCGGCTTGCGGCCAATCGCTCGGATAACGTGCGGAAGTGTTGCCGCGCCAAGACTTCTGTCGGAGCCATGAGAGCCGCTTGATGGCCATGCGCGACGGCGAGCAGCATCGCGTAGATGGCGACCACCGTTTTGCCGCTGCCAACGTCTCCTTGCAGCAGGCGATTCATCGGGAAATCGCGCCCCATGTCGGCCGCAATTTCGTCGATGGCCTGTCGTTGTTCGTCGGTCAAGGCGAAGGTAAAAAGCCTTGTGATACGGGCATCGATACGTGAATCGGTCGGTAAGGGAGGTGCACGGCGATCGAGGGTCAATCGCTGTTTTCGCCAACAGAGGGCAAGTTGCAGGACGAGCAATTCTTGAAAGATGAATCGCCGTCGCGCCTGCTCCAGGCTCGGCTTGTCCGTCGGCAAATGAATCTGCGGAAGTGCTGCTTTGATCGGCCAAAGATTGAAGCGATCGAGTAGATCGTCCGAGAGCACTTCATCGACAAGCCCTGCATATTCATCGACGGCGCTGTGCATCAGTCGCCGCATCTGCGTTTGGTTAATCCCTTCCGTGAGTGAGTAAACGGGCATGATTTTCCCCGCCGGGACATCTTCGTCCTCCCCCAGAAACTCCAGCCTGGGATGGGTGAACTCCCACCGCAAGCCTTGCATCTTCGGCTCTCCCGCGACCAGCACGCGGCGCCCCACTTCCAACTTCTGTCGCATCCACGGCTGATTGAACCACAGGCAGCGTGCGTACTTGGTTCCTTGACGAAGTAACATCCCCAAGAGAGAACGCCCCGGCCCAGTGTTGCGCATGTCAACTTCTTCGATTACACCGCAGACGCTGGCCGGCATTCCTTCTTCGAGCTGATCGATCTCCCGTAGTTCGCTCATGTCCTGATACGAGCGCGGGAAGAAATAGAGCAGATCGCGGGCGTAATGCAGCCCGAGTTTGGCGAGCAATTCTCCTCGCTGCGGGCCAACCCCTTTCAGGAACTGCACCGGCGTGATCAAAAGTTCGGCCGGTGATTTGGCGGGGAGGGACATGGCGGCAATGGAGCATGGATTCGCGAGTTGGAAGCTGCTGCTGATTGTAGGAGTTGCGCTAACGCTCGGCCAGAATCTGAGTCGCCGGGTGAGCTTGATTTGTGTGTTGCACGAACTGTCCCGGTTGTAATGATCGCGCCGCTTCGCAGACCTTGGAGACTGGCAGCGGCGATAAGCATCCGGCACGAGCTATGTGACAGCACGGGCCGATATTTAGTTGTACCTGCCCACCTGCGCTCAAATCCCGGGAGCGAAGTCTTGCGAATGCTGGTTGCCAGAGGCGATTGTGCAATTCGCGGCGAATGTCGCGCCGTGCGCTGCTGCGCGCTGGCGATCCTGCTAATACTCTCCCAGGTTGGTCTGCCCAGAGTTGCTTCCGCACAATGGCTCACCGGCCTGGTTACTGGACAACAGCCTCCGCCAGCGGGACCACCTTCGCCGCCGCATCCGTCCGTCTGCCGTGTGGTCGTGCAGGAAAAGGGAAGCATGAGTTTTGGATCAGGGACGCTGGTCGATGTTCGTGAAAATGTGGGCTTGATCGTTACCAATTGGCATGTGGTGGTCGATGCTGCGGGGCCCGTGATGGTGGTCTTTCCAAACGGCTTTCAATCGCCTGCGCGCGTCTTGATGACCGACAAAGATTGGGATCTGGCAGCACTTGCCATCTGGAAGCCTGATCTGCCGCCGGTGCCGATTGCGTCTGCCGCGCCGATCCTGGGGGAACCACTGGCGATTGCCGGTTATGGATCGGGCAATTGGCGGATGGCGGTCGGCAAATGCAATCAATACGTGGCCCCCGCGGAAAATCTCCCCTACGAAATGGTCGAAGTCTCGGCCGAGGCTCGGCAGGGGGATTCGGGGGGACCAATCTTCAATGCCCGCGGTGAACTGGCGGGAGTTTTGTTCGGTGCCAGTCGGGGAACGACCTCCGGCAGTTACGCGGGGCGCGTGCGGATGTTTCTGCAGCCAATATTAGATGCATCGGCCGCAACGATTCCCGCTGAGGAACAAAATCTGGCAGCGAACAGTCCGCCAGCGCCGTCCAATGAAACACCGGTCGCCATGGCATCCTTGCCTGAGTCGTCCAACGCTTCCACCCTGAGTTCGCCATCGGCCGCGTCGTCGAATGTAGCATTCGATCCTACCGCCGTTCCCACCCGCGAACCTGAAACCGCTGCGACTGCAGAGGAATTAAACGAGCAGCAGGTCCCCGTCTATGATTCGGCTCCCCCGGCGCGGGTTTCGAACAAAGTGCCTTCCCTCAAGGACGGCTGGGATGATCCATTGCCGGGCGAAATTGCCCGCCGGACGATGCCACTCGCAGATCAGGAACGGATGTCGATGGAAGTCACGCCGGAAGTCCCCGCAGTTCGGACAGCACCGGCACCAGCCAATGCAGCCGATGATCCACGGGTGGCTTCGATCGCGCCGAACATGGGCCCCGTTCAACGATTGGATGCCGCAGACGCCGGGTTGGTTCACACGCCTCTCCCGCCACGCCCCGGCACGACTGCTGCCACGGCGACTTCGCTGCCGTTTACGGGTTTACCAGCTCTGAGCGCCGCTGAAGGAAGCGAGCCGTGGAAGCAACTTTGGTATCAGATTGCCGGACGTTCCCCGCTGGATCAAGGAAAGACCATCCTGGCCGCGCTCGGCATTCTCACGGTGCTTTACCGCTTCATGGGACGCGATAAAGACGACGAGGTGGAAGAGTAATCGGTTCCTACTAGCCTGCCGCAGTTCTTCAATCGGCAGCCGCTGGCTTCGTTGCACTTTCCATCGCTGCCACGCGAATATTATCCAGAATGGCAGTTGCGTAATAGCCTTGCGAACCGGGTGGCCCCTTGGTCGTCCCGGCATGCGTGAAGCGTAGCGCAACCCGTTGCCCTGCCAGTTCCGCACGTTCGTTGTCGTAATCCAAGATTACTTCGGTTCGTGTGAGTCGATTCTCGCCAAGTCCCAGGTCGGCCAGCTTTAACTCTTTGCCGACCAATTCTTTGCCGCTGGGAGTCAGCACCAGCGAGATGCGCAGTTTGATATCGCCCGAAGTCACCGTATCGCGACGGTAACCGTAATCGAAGACTACTCGGAACTCGCCAAACGTCGCGGCATCCATCGGGCCTTTGCTGGTCTCCATCATGTCCTGCTGGTACCAGTTGTTTCCCTGATCTTGCAGATGGGCTGCAATGCTCACCAGCCCCGGCGTGTTGTTGCCGCTAAAGCCGTAGTTGCCCGCTGATCTCCCCACACTCAGTGGAGGATAGCTCGTCCAACCGTTGGGCCACTCGTTGTGAAGCGAGTCCCAGGTATGTTGATCGAAATTGGCGTTGGTCAGCAGAACAGAAACTCGCTCACGGCGAAAATCGCGAGCGATATTCGATAGGTTCACAAACTTCTTTGTCGCCGGCAACGCCGTGATGGGGCCACCTGTGCCCGCCACTCGAATCGCTTCGCCGGCCTTGATCTGCATCTGCGAGGCGACCCCCGGTTCAACAGCCACCTTCCGAACTTCGACATGCCCCGTCGAGACTTCTACGTAGGCACTCCCGGCCTCATCCACGGCGACAGCAAACTCGGTTCCCAGGTCTACCACATCGATCTGCGGCGTCTTGATCGTGAAGCCAACCGCCGATTTGGGAACATAGGCGTAAAGCTCTCCGGTGCGTAGTCGCCCCACGTTATCGAGGCTGACGACGAATTCGCAAGGACCTTGCAGCACCAGGCAAGCGCCCGTGTCGTAGGTGATCTCGGCAAAACCGGACTTCAATTCCAACGAACGCCCCACGGCAAGGTGCGCGCCGGCGAAATTCGCAACTGCCCCCTCTTGCCAGACGGCATCGCGAAGCGAGGTGAGCCGCGCCACGAACCGCAATTCCGGTTCGGTCTGTTTGGCTTGCTGTTCGTCTTGCAGGAAAGCGCGATAAATGGGAGCCGTCAAAAATGCCATCACAAGGAGCGCCAGGCTCATCGAAATCGCCGCGATGCTTAGCGAAAACGGAGTGGGGCGGCGAATCAAATCAATCACTTGCGCTACACTGTTCAGAGTCGAACTGGCCGCCGCGCCTTTCGCTGGCTGAATACGAACCTTTGCCGCTGCATTATTTGTTCGGGCCGCATGCCGCGTGTGCAAGCGGGCGTGCAGCGCCATCGCGGCAATGTAAGTCTGACGGGCCGCGGGAAAACGACGCAGCAATTGGTTCAGGCGGCGGCGATTGTCGGCCGACGGATGTCCATCCAGAAAGACCGGGAGCAGTCTTTCCAATTCTTGTTCCCAACCTTCCGGGCTGTGGCTCATGTGGCACCCCCTTCCAGCTTGCGCTGAATGCATTCCAGCAGAGCCTTCCGAATCCGAAACAGGGTCACTGCCAGGCTTTCGGCCGTGCGACCCATTTCTGCTGCCAGTTGCTTGACGGTCCCATCCGGAGCGTAACGCTTACGGATCAGTTCGCGTTGTCGGGGCGGGAGACGGTTCAAGCATTCCTCCATGGCGACATGGTCGTCGCTCGCAATGTGCGGATGCGCCTGAGCTTCGTCGGCGACCTGTTCCAGTACGTCGTCGTCGAAGATCAGGCGATCTCGGCGTTGCCGGCCACGAAGTTCCAAGACTTTGAACCGCGCGACCGTACACGCCCAGGCAAAAAAATTCGTGCCCGGCTCAAACTTGTGCGCCTGCCGCCAGAGCTCCACGTGGGTCTCTTGCAGCACATCCTGCGCTTGTTCGTAATCAGCTACTAGGGAAGTAATAAATGCCAGCAGCGCATTGTGATGCGTGGTTATCTGGCGAATGAAGTCTTCAGGCACTGCTGGTTGCGTCACGGTACCTCACCTCCAGCGGCGAGCCCGGCAACCGCTGCGATTGGGCTCGCAGGTCGGCTGCGTCCTTGGAATGAATGGAGAGGCACCTGATATTAACACAAGACTATGAATTTCTCGGAATGGGTCGTGCTCCTGGTCGACAAAAAACCCAGCGACGACGTTTCTAGCACATCAAGTTCTCCTTATGAGAACAGCAGCAACTGGAAGGGGGGATTTGGAAACCGGTTTACACATCTTTTAATTTGCGCAAGTCTTAAACAACTAACGACTTAGTTGTGAAAGTTCAAAGCTGGCTGTTAACGACTCCTGTGGGGGGTAAAGTAGGGGCTGGAACAGGGTGCAAGTAGCTTGGAAACGGGTCCGCCTGACGACGTTTAGCGAGGCCAGACTCGCCCAGCCCGCTTCCCGGAGCATTGCATTTATTGCGCCATTTATCGCAAGTGATTGATGATTTATCAAGTAGCGCTTGCGATATTTGTGCGAGTACGCACAGTCAATAAAAGGTTCCTGACGAGTTCCTGACACCATTTATTCAATGACATACCAGCTGAACCCGTCCGCGGGAATCGTCACATGGATTCTCGCTTGGGATTGGTTATCCAGTGGATGGATTGTGGCCTCGCCTTCCTGTTCGCGGATACGCGCCTGGCCGGATAGACCCGTGTAATACAACGGCACGGTAAGAGTTTGCGTGACGGGTTGCTTGAGCGGGTTAAAAACGAGGAGCATGCCGCGTTTGTTTTCAGGGTCCACATGCAGGGTGTAGTCCAAGCCCCGTCCATCGGGACGACGCAAGTGAATGATGTCGCCTTGGACAAGCTCGCGGTACTTTTTGTACCAGGTCATCCATTTGATAAGCATGGCTTTGGAATTAGGCCCGTCGTACAGACGATGCCCTCGCACCCACACTTGCGCTCCGGAGGACAGCATCGTGAAGAACATCCGTTCGTATCGTTCCAAGTCTTGCTCCATGTCGCCGTGGAGCATTTCCGTATTGAGATTAACCCAGCCCATACTGGCGGTCTTATGCCAAGTGCCATCAAAAATATACTGGCGATAGATGAGCGCCTGTAAGCCGATGTCGATGTTGTCAGTAGCTTCGCGGTAGCCCATACCAGTACAGGTTTGGCCATTGAGCACATACCAATCAGGAATGGTCAGGTACAAATCGCGTTTCTGTCCTTCGTGCAGAATCTTGCACATCCACTTCCACTGGGCCCATTGGCTATCCTCCAATCCTTTATGGTGGGGATGATCAGTCGCGGCGCAACAGTCACCGTGGAAAGGGCCGTCGGGCTTGAACGCGCCCATGCCCGCTCCGTCGATGACTTTCCACATGTTGCTGTAGTACATGTCGGCCCAGGCACTGGCACCGCAGGCGCTCTGGCCGAAGGCGCTGCCGGGGTTTTTGGAAACCGGATCAATGCAATTGAAGTTGTCTGCGCGCGATCCCCACCCTTGCGAGGCCATCATCAATTGGTAGGCACCCACGCGGATGTTGTACTTCTTGGCGTAATCGCAGACCGTTTTCATCGCGGCGATGTTGCCCGGCGAGGCGTCGGCGTAGTTGAAACTACCCGGGTGCTCCGGGGCCTGCAGTTGCTCGAAACCGATCTCGTGCATCTGGTCTAGCAAAGGCCCCAAATGTTTGATGTGGTGCGAGGAGGGCGCGTGGACTTCAAACAAGTGCTCGTTGGATTGGGGCGCCAGGGTTTTGTAGAAGCGACGCTGGGCCAGGAATCGGCGTTCGTCTTCGGTGGTGTCGTTCAGGATGGTAAAGGTGCGGAAGGCGTCGAAGGTTTCGCCCGGTTTGACCATCCAATTGGGGCCGGTCGGCGGAGTGCTGATCAGCAGGGCGTTTTGGATGTCCTCCACGAAAATGTCTTCGGCCGGATTGAGCGTCGCCATCGAACCCCAGTTGGGGTCGCGAACGAAGCGGGTCGTTCCACCACCCAGGTAGTAATCTTTGAATTTCGCCCGCCCACCTCCAGCATGAATGCCAAGCCCGCTGGATGTTTCACGGAAGTTGGCCAGCGCAAATGAATAATCGCTTTCCACATGCATCATTTTTGAGTTGGTCGGCTGCACGGCCAGGTGTTCCCCTTCAAACTTGGTGACTACCACCTCTTTGTTGGCCTCGTTGTACAAAGTGAAGGTTTTCATCATCACCGGAATGCCGTCGTAGAGTTCGTAGTGCAGGTCGATGCGCAATCCTGCGAAGGCCGCGTTATTTTCCGGGGGGGCAAATTCGAAGGTCACGCGGTGGCCCAGGGCCGGCCACGGAATGTCTTGGGGGGCGTTGCACTTGGGCCGCCATTCATAAGGCTTGACGCAGGGGCCGACTTTCATGCTGGTCAAGCGGAAAGAATTACTGCTGGACTGCAGCCGGTAGTACCATTCGGGCGTGATGAAAGCGTGATCGAGCGCGCCGATGAGGCCGCCAATGTCGACCCATTGCCCGTTGAGGCAGATCCGTGCTTCCGGCTTGATGGCACGCACAAACTCGATGTCCTTGTCGGCACGGCGCAAACTCGTGCAGCCCAGGTTGCCATCGGTCACCAGAAAAGTGCGGCTGACCAAGCCGTTGGTCAACATGATTTGTGCCGTCTGGTTGTCTTTGCTAGGCAGGACCTGCACCGAGGCAGGGGTTTTGGCGGCGGTAACCAACCAATCCTGGTCGTAAGCGCGTTCCTCGAACGCCTCGACTTTTTCGACGCCGGGCGCAGTGGCAAGTGAAACGATGAGTTTCGCCACAAGGGCCCGGTCGGCATCCCGCAAAACTTTGGCTTTGGCGGTATCCACCAGGAAGTCGGTGGCCCCTTCAAATTGGCCAGGCTTGAACGTCGATACTCGCGCTTCCGAAATCCAGCCGTTAAAAGCCTCCTTGCCTGGCGCCGAGGCGCCCAAACTGAAGTTTCTCGCGCCGGCCCCCCCCGCGGGCAATTGATTGGCGACTTTCTTGCCGTCGATCCAAGCCGAGGTGATGCCGCGATCCCGGACGATGGCCAAGTGGGTCCAGGCATTGGCGGTCACTTTGCCCAGATTGCTCCCACCGATGCCGCCGACGAACAATTGCCATTGGTCGCCGCTTTGTAGAATCAGGAAGCCGTTCCCTCCATCGCCGTTAGCCAGCACCGTATGCATACCTTGGTCATTGTCTTGGGTAGCGTAAGCCCAGACTTCCACTACCCAGTTTTCGCCACGGGCGAGATGCTCAGGCGTGGAATAGCATTGATCGGCGTCTTCGAATTTGATCGATCCCGTGTAGGCCGAGGAGCGGACGGCCGGCGCCTGGGACATGATCTTGGGTGCGCCGTGTGATTTGAGGGCCGGCCCCCCCTTGGCAAAACTTTCCAGTGCTTCCGGTGCGGCAGTATCACGCACCGCGCCCTCGTCGGCCCTGAGGTGGTAATGGGCGATGGGGGTGGTTTCGCCCCTGGCGGCGGAAGTCAGGAACGAGGCGGCCAATAACGTCAATACCGTGGCAAAATGGGGATGGAGCATATCTGCTTTTTTCTCGAACAAGTGATTGAAAGGGGAGACGCTGGGAAGGCACAGAGCAGGGTAGCCCGGGCTGGTTGACGCAGTCAACAACCTGGGTGGACCGGAAGCAACAGGCCGCCAGGTTGCCCCTCATGCGCGTTCTCATTTCTGGCGATTTAGGACCGTGGCAAGTGAAGTAGGTCATGCACGACACTGAAACGGGACTGAAACTGTTTTGATTTTGTCGTGCATGACAAGAGGCGGATTCAATCTTGAGAGCCTCTGCAATACAGTACACGGTGACGCAGCATCGCGGTTCTTTGTCACGCACGAGTGGCGTAGGGTGCAGTCAACGTTACCCACATCTTACGGTTTTCAAATCGGTGCCGCGGAGGATTAGGAGTAGTTTTTCCAGGCCGCGCCACAGTGTGATCCAGCCGGGGCGACCGTCGCATTTTCGGCCCAAGTGGCCACCG
>JBGSNR010000030.1:0-53024 GCA_041739545.1 Pirellulaceae bacterium
AGCTGGCCGAAGTGCAGCAGTTACTGAATCAACGTCCACGCAAGCGATTAAACTATCAAACCCCCGACGAAATCTTCACCGAATACTGCCAGCGGACACTTGTAACTTGACAGCGCCGGTGCCCTTTTTTGAATAAAAAAGGACAAAAAAAGGATCACAGGACTGAAATATCGAGAAAAGCCCTGAAAATCAACTAAAGCGCCGCGTTGACATCATGGAGGTCACAGGTTCGAGCCCTGTGCCGCCCACTCAACACAAGTTGAGATTTACCAAAAGATGATGCGCATCAATCGTGTCATCCCTTGGGTCGTTTATAGGCCCGGTAATACCTTTAGTGCGAGCCGCACGGACGTGTAGCGTTCGCGGCGGCTTAAATCAGCACATATCTCGCGAAAAGACCGCTACACTGCCGCTGGATGCGATTTAGTGGTACCTCGTTTGTCACCAAAGGGAGAATTTTCTGCTCTGATCTTGCCGGCAGGGCATGCTCAAAAATTGTGCGTCGCAGTTTGCGGAGGCAATGCTCCGACGCCTATTCAGTATCACCTTCATCGTGAAGGCTCAGCAATTCAACCTCCGTCGACGAATTGACTGCGAGATTGCAATTCCAGTCACAACCTTCTACGAAAGCTTCATTTCGGAATACCCTGCTGAGTTGAAGCGGGCGCGATGCTGCGAAGCTCGGGATGCTCCGTGGCCGCTTCAATGGACTTGATCGCGGCTTCGACGGCGGAGACTCGGCGGTTATTGAGTTCTCCCTTGGGAAATTCGCCTCGCGCACATTGCGCGTTAAGTTCGACGATTAGCTCCTTCAGTTCAGGGATTACGTGCTTGGCCGCGGAGCCATACCTGGCGATTTCGTTCATAATCTCACCGGTTCGACTTTCGCTGCCATGTCCGCCTTGTGTTTTGGCAAAGAGGATTCCGACCTCGATCCCTTCCTGGAAATGGTACTTGGTCAGGGCCTTAAAGCCTCCCATGCGGATCTCGTTTCCGAACATCGTGTCGGCGGGGCTTGGCGTTTTGACGGCGGCGTAGATATCCGGTGCCAAAGCCTGAACGTCTATCACAGACAGCTTGTTTTCAAAGAAGCCGCGCAGGTTGGCCCGCGCCATACCGTCAGCGTTTGAGGCGATGGCTCGAATCGCTGGATAAAGCAGGCTGGGATCAACGTCCTTGAGAGCATCCGACATGGGGCCAGTGAAGAGCCCAGCGGCCAACTGGCCATGGGTCAATTGAATCGGGTCATCCCAGTGAATTGGCTGAAGCGGTTCCGCGGTCATTGCAACAGCTCTGAGAATTTCCGGGAGGGCCGGTTTGGCCTTGATGCCCAGCTTGCGAATGCCCTGTGCGGCTTTGAATCGCAGCCATCGGTCTTCGTGCGGGAGGAGCCGAATGAAAACCGGGAGTGCCTCAGTCGTCCGTAGGAGGCTCAGCGTCTCGCAGGCACCCTGTCGCTGATGCTTATCCGATCCTTCGGCCATCTTGATCAGCTCCGGAATCAAGGTCTTCGCTTCGGGGCGAGCGGCAATTTCTTCCGCAGCCCAGCCCCTTACGATCGGCGACCAATCGCTGAACGCCACGGTTAGCTCCTCAAGTGATTTCTCTTTGCGATCCGTGTCGAATCGGCCCGATGCCAGTGCCGCCTCAACCTCTTGGCTGCCGAGTCGACAGGCTGGGTTCGACTGCTTGCCGGTGAGAATGATTTTTTTTAACGGCAGCGAGTAGGTCAGCACATAAGTCGCTGCCGGACTCAGGCCATAGTAGCTGCTCTTGCCGTAGTAGGTGTTGTCTTCCGTCTTGCCCGCTCCGTATTGCTCCGCGCCGTCGTACGTAAACGACCCGTCACTGCGTCGCACCAGATCGAGGTGCCACGAACATTCCTGAAAGAAGGCGGCAGCCGCGTCCGGTCCGCCAACATTCGCGCCGAGCGCACCCCACAAATAGCTGAAACCCTGCCCCGTATGGCCACACTCGCGGTTGCGATAGCTGGCCACCGTCATTTTTGAGAAGAATTGAGCCTCGCTCGTTTTGTCAACCTGCTGACCGAAGAACACAGCACTCATCGCACTCTTGCCATTGTTGTCGTGGAACGGCCAAGGCTCGTGTTCGCCGTACGGAATCGTCCCCTTGTCAACGAAGTAGCCGAAAAATTTCGCCCCCCGCTCGACGGCCGGATCGATCTCATCATCCTGCACGCCGCATTTCTTACCCATCAGGATTGCCAGGTTTGCCGGCAGTCCGGCCTGATTCACAGGGCCGTAAGGAGGAATCGATCCATGAAGCTGTCCATCCGGCGTGCGATCGGCAAAGCCATGTCCGAAAGTGCCATACATGCTCTGACCCTTCGCCAGCGATACGGTCAGATCGTGAATGGCCGGCATCACTTGCTGATCCCCGGTCGCGAGGAAATATTCGCAGAGAAAGAGATTGCGATAGCTGCTTTCCCAGGTGCCCATTCCCACACGTTCCGATTTGCGAGCACGGGCGGCAATCTCATGCGCCAACTTCTGCAATCGAGGAAGATAGGTGTCATTGCCCGTCGCCAGCAATGCGAGCCCATTGATTGCTCCATGCCAATTTGCGGGGAGCGGTTCCTTCTCCAACGCAACGCACGCCTCGTCAAAGATCTTCTTCGACTTCGGGCAGTCATAGGGGGCTGTTGCCGAATATGTTCCCATAACTCGTAGCGTCAGTTGCACTTCCTCCATCTTTCCTTCGCGCCAGCGGGTCAGCGTGAGAATTCCGGCATTCGACTCTTGCTCTGCTTCCTGAATCGCGAGAGCGAGAACCTTGCGCGCATCGTCACTAAATGGCCGACCGCCGACGCCAAGGATTACGTCATCTACCTGAAATACGCCCTCGGCAGGCGACTTAGCTCCGACGTGCGTGACCAGAATCTGTCGACTTGCCGCGGTCGTTCGACCTTGCAGGCCATCGAAGTGCGTGGCCGGTTTAGTATGAATCCAGCCTCGCAGACCTGTTGCCCCTAAGTTGTAGGTCTGGTCGCGATCGACGTTGCGATCTTGAGTTAGGTCTGGTGGAGTCTTGCCCGGTTCTGCTGCGACGCACAGCTTGCCAACGAAAATGGCTGCCAGCGCAAAAAAGAGTATCAACCGACAGAGGGGAACCAACGTCATCTTCATCAGGTGCTCACTAACAATGAGAGAGGCTTTGAGAACTATTTCATGGGACGGCAGCAGGCAATCATTCCACTAAAATTCGTGCTTCGCGGAGCGTCGACGTCGAAAAGTAATCTTTTCCGCACAGCAGTTTGCCACAGTTCGGTAGGCCAATGTTTGCCGGTTCATTCATTTTTGTACCGAATTCCATGAGCCCGGTTAGAAACTTGCGCTACTACAGCGATCAGTTGGCGGCCGGTATCGATGCTGGCACACCTTGATCGTTGTGCGAGTTCGTTTGTAGTTCCACCATTTGCCGGTATCTGCCACTCTCCGCCATCAGCCCGACATGGGTTCCCACCTCGACGATGCGCCCCTGTTCCATGACGACGATCTTGTCGGCCCGCGTGATCGTGCTCAAGCGATGGGCGATCACGAAGGAGGTCCGGCCGAGCATCAGGCGATCCAAGCTTTGATGGATCAGCCGTTCGCTTTCGCTATCGAGATTGCTCGTCGCTTCGTCGAGAATCAGGATGCGTGGGTTTGCAAGTAAGGCACGCGCGATCGCCAACCGCTGCCTCTGACCACCGCTCAGTCGCACGCCCCGCTCGCCAATCAAGGTGTCGTAGCCCTGCTCTAATTCACGGATGAATTCATGGGCATTGGCGGCGATCGCCGCTCGCTCGACTGCCGGGAAGTCGGCGTTTCGCAACCCATAGCCGATGTTCTCGGCGATCGTCCCATCGAACAGGAACACGTCTTGCTCAACAATGCCGAGCAGGCTGCGATAGGCATCCACAGGCAATTCGCGCAGGTCCATGCCATCCAAATGGATACTGCCTTGCGTGGGATCATAGAACCGGGCTGCCAGATTGCAAAGCGTGGTCTTGCCAGCGCCGCTTCGGCCCACGAGCGCCACGGTTTGCCCTGGTTCGGCGGTCAGTTCGATGTCTTGTAGAACTAACTGCTGCGAGTTCGGATACTTAAAGCTCACGCCGCAAAACGAGATGCGTCCCTGCACCTTGTCGACGTCCAGAAACTTCGTCGGCGGCGTATGCGAGGTCTCCAGCGGTTCTGCCAATAGGTCCAGCACTCGATCAAGCCCCGCCAGGTTATTCTGAAAGGTGGTGGCGCTATTGGCGAGCGTGGCCAGCGGACCAAGCAGCATGGTGAGGTAGACGAGGAACATCGTCACGTCGCCAATGGTTAGCCGACCGTTAAGCACTTGCGTGCCGCCGTAAATCAATAAGCCAATGGAAGCAACGGGAATCAGCACCTCCCAGATCAACTCAACCACTCGGGTCCACCACCAGACGAACAACTGTTGTCGAGCCATCAGGTGATTGCCGACGACGAAGCGTGTCGTCTCGCTTCGCTCCCGCCCGTAGGTTCGCACGATCCGCATTCCGGCGAAGGATTCCGTCGTCTGACCATCTACCAGTTGCCGCTGGGAGCGGATATCGCGATACAACGGGCGTATACGGTTGATCCAGGTGCGGTGTGTGGCGTACACAGCCGGCACGAGCACGAACCCGCCCAACATCATCCGCCAGTCGACCCACGCCAGTACGATCAAGCTACCGATTAATTGAATGATCGCGCGCCAGGGATTATATAGCATGCTGAACACAAGCTCGGAGATTCCTCCGGCATCGTCGCGGAGGAGGCTTGTAGCTCCGCCCGACTTGAGTTGATAGACGCGATGCAGTGGCAATCGCACGGCGTGGGCAAAAACTCGGCGGCGAATCGACACTTGCAACTTGTTGACAGCCTTCGTGGCATACCAACGCCCGCTGAGGTGGATAGCAGTGGCGAGCAAGGAGATCACGCCCACGGCAGCGCCCACCCAATACAACAACTGGTAGCGATCGGTCGGCAAACCGTACGATTCGGTCCACCAACCGGGTAGTGGACGATCCGTTAGCACGTTGTCGACGACAAGCTTGGTCGCTAACGGCGGTGCCAGTCGCAGCAGCGTGGAGAGGGTGAGCGAGGCCAAGGCAAAACCGATGGCCCATTCATGTCCGCGAAGCAACCGCAGAAACTCCCAGAGCAATTGGCGGAATCCTCGGGCTTTTCGTTTTTTTTCGTCAGTAGGATTGTTCCCCTTGGGCTCCGCCGACTTATCGTGAAGCCGACGACGGTAGTCCCGATAGCGTTGGCCACTGCTTGGGGCAATCATAGGAAGGGCACAAGTAGTGCATTTTCAGGAGTTGGTGACAGTCTCAATCATTCGCGGTGTATCGCCGCACTGACAAGCTAAGTGTATCGCCGCACTGACAAGCTAAGCAGTCTCGATCCTTTTGTTTGCATGCTTGGCTATTCCTTGCTCACCTCGAAATTCGTGCATCCCTGCTCGGGCCGGGCGAGAGCCCGACGCCGAAGATCGCACGTCAGCAGGCCGCCATTAAAGAATAGCAGGGCGATTGGGCTGATTCGGAACCAATTATGGCCTGGCAGAATAAATCGGCTTTGAATTCTCCTCATAAACCTTCCCTCAGCAAGAGAATCAGGCTTCACTGCTGCGGTTGGCCGCTGGGCTCTCGATATTAGTCGATCTAAGGAACGCGCTAGATGCCTGAAGCGGGTGAGCGATTCACGAATGATTAGTCCGTTCAAGCTTCTTTGAGTACGTCGATCTAACGCTGTCATTAGACGCGGAACAGTAAGCTGGCCGTTGCGAGCAAATAGCAATGTTGCGGAATCGTTCCGCTGGCCTTACCCATGATGATAGTAGTCATGGTGCGCAGTAAAGTCGAGTCTGACACCGTGGGGGACAGAACAATCACGAGCCACTGAGCGACAGAGCGATGTTGCTGTTATCGTAGAGAGTTCTATTAGGCTTTCTTTTGTGCAAGCCGGTTTTTAAGGAGCCAAATGAGTATGATTACGCGTCGTCAAGCGATTCAGGCCGCCACGGTTGCTGCGGGAACTCTCGCGGGCGTGGTTCAAGCGCAAGTACCGATCGGGCTCGCGACGCCTCAGTTCAAGGTGAAGCTTGGCCGCATTCGCCAATCGGTGATGGGCTGGTGTTTCAACCCGATGAAGCCCACGGATCTCGCCAGGCATTGTAAAGAGATCGGCCTCGTTGCAGTGGAAGGCATCCCGCGAGAAGCGTATCCCGCGGCGAAAGAATTGGGTTTGGAGATCTCGCTGGTCGGCAGCCACGGCTTTGCACGCGGCCCATGCAATCCAGAGTTTCAGGAGGAAACCGTTGCAAAACTCACAGAAGCAATTGATGTCGCCGTTGGCGTGGGTTGCAAACGGGTGATCACATTCACGGGAATGAAATTCACCGGCATGGATCCAGAGCAGGCCGCGAAAGATTGTCTAAAAACGTGGAAGAAGGTGTTGCCTCATGCCGAGAAGCAAGGCATCACGCTTTGCCTCGAACATCTTAACAGTCGCGACAACACCCATCCCATGAAGGGCCATCCCGGTTACTTTGGTGATAATGTCGACTTTTGCATTGATCTCATCAAGCAGATCGGCTCGCCGAATTTTAAGTTACTGTTCGACATTTACCACGTGCAGATTATGAACGGCGACGTCATCCGTCGTATCCGGGACTACAAGGAATACATCGGCCAATATCACACGGCGGGCAACCCCGGTCGCGGCGAACTGGACGACACCCAGGAGATCAACTATCCGCCGATCCTTCGTGAGATATTGGCGACCGGCTTTGATGGGTTTGTCGCCCAAGAGTTCATTCCGACTTGGAAGGATCCTGTCGCAGCGTTGCGGCATGCGGCGGAAGTTTGTGATGTATGAGTGAATGGCTGCCGAGCGAGTCGGGAACCGCGACCTGGGGGGCAGTCAAATTGCAAACTCGAAGTGCTTGGAAAAAGCGAGGTTCTCGGTCGTGCGTCGTTGGTCCGCGTTTTGCCGCAGTCGCATGCAACTTTAGGCCAACGCAGATCTTTATAATACTGCAAAGTGATTCAACAACATCCGGATAGAATGAATCGATGAAGCTCTCATTGCTACTCCTGCTGACCAGCCTACTGCAGTTCATTTCGCTAGTCGAACTGCGCGCCCATGATGATCTTTGCCAGACCGCCGAGCCGCAGAAGGAGGGTCTGGCGTTGACGGACGACGCACCGGCAAAGCAGGACCTCGGTTATCGGGACTGGAAACACTCCGGCTCGATGTGGTTGCTGACGACTCCTGAGGGGGCAGACTTGCCCGCCGGTGCAAAGGTCGAACAGTTTCCGGTGCTGGTGCGGCTGCATCGAGATTTCTTTGACTTCGCTCAGGCCAAACCGAATGGCGACGATTTGCGGTTCTCTTCGAGTATCGGCGAGCGGCTTGCGTTTCAGATTGAAGAATGGGATGCAGCGAAAGGTGTGGCGAGCATCTGGGTGCGTGTGCCGCTCATCAACGGAAACTCGCGCCAGGAGATCAAACTGCATTGGGGCCAAGCCAACGCGGTGAGTGAGTCCAATGGCAAGGCCGTTTTTAATGAGTCGAACGGGTATCTAAGCGTCTGGCACATGAACGATCCGATGCGCGATGACGTTGGCACCTTGACCACTACGGACACCGGCACGACCGCAACGCCAGGAGTGATTGGAGCCGCACGGCATTTTCCTGGCGGCAAGGGGCTGTACGGCGGTGATAAGATTTCGAACTATCCCACAGGTTCAAGTTCCCAAAGCATCGAAGTCTGGTTTCGACCGGAGCGACCGAACACCACTCTTGTTGGCTGGGGTAACGAACAAGCTCAAGGGAAAGTCGTCATGCAGTTCCGCAGTCCGCCGCACCTGCAGATGGATTGCTACTTCTCGGGTGGAAATGTCAGCGGAACCAGTCGGGTACCCGTTGGCGAGTGGACGCATGTCGTTTACACCTATCGCGAAGGTGAAGCAAAACTGTATGTGAATGGCGTGCTTGATGGTGCCAATCTCAAGCAAGGTGGGCCGCTAAATATCAAGAGCCCCGCTCGGCTGTTTATCGGCGGTTGGTACAACAACTACGACTTCGTCGGAGATCTGGATGAAGTGCGTGTCTCGCAAGTTTTGCGATCAGCGGAATGGGTAAAGCTGCAGTTCGAAAATCAGAAGCCGAACCAATCGCTGGTCGGTTCGCTGGTGCAGCCTGGGAATGAGTTCTCGGTCTCGCAATCGCAGCTTATGGTGGGTGAAGGTCAGAGCGTGACCATCCATGCAAAAGCAGGAGGGGCCCAGAAGGTCAATTGGCTTCTACAACGCGATGGGCGGGAGTTGCTGGTAGCGACGGACCGACTCTCGTACGCGTTCAATGCAGGGCGAGTGCGCGGCAAGCAGTCTACCAAGCTCATTGTTAAGGCTATCTACGCGAATGAGGTAAAGTCGAAAGAAATTGTAATCACGGTTGGCGACGATATCCCCGAGCCTGTCTTTACGCTCACGGCTCCCGCGCAATGGGATGGACGAGAGACGATCGAAGTCGTGCCGAAAATTTTGAATCTCGCGGCCATGCAGGCCAAAGATGTCGGTGAAGTAAACGTTCAGTGGACCGTCGACGGCATCGCGGTCATCAAGCGAGCAGATGCTGGCAAGCTGATTTTGAAACGGGCTCAAGGGAGTGGCACTCTGCGCGTCACCGCGTCCATCGATAACGGCGGTGCGCAGGTCGTCGAATCGACATCAATCGCTGTGCAAGAGCCATCGCCAGCGAAAGAAATTTGGGTCCCACGCCCACTCGCCGAGCAGGAGCAACCGGAAGATAATCAATTTATCGCTCGCGAAGGCTCAGGACAGGACGGCCAAACGTTCGGTTCGTTGGTCTATGCCGGCATACTCGCCGCCGCCGCGGATTCGGTCTTCCTGCGAGTCTTCGCCGATGATCGGCTTGTTTCAACCGAGACGGCGAGGCCGACAGTCGACAAGAAGTATTCGCTGTCGGTGAAGCTGAAGCCGGGGCTTATCAAGTACCGTACTGAGTTTGGTACCAAGACCGGCGACGAGGAAGCCGTTTTGCACACCGCGCAGAACATTGTCTGTGGCGATGTGTTCCTCATCTGTGGTCAGTCGAACGCCGTCGCAACGGACTTTGGCAAGGAGAGCCCGCTCGTGCCGAGCGAATGGGTGCGTTCGTTCGGTGCAGCGGCAGGGGACCCCACCGGCGCGCGATTAAAGCAGTGGGCAAACGCGGAAGCTCGCAGCCCCGGGCGCACGGCGGAGATCGGCTACTGGGGAATGGAACTCGGTCGGCGAGTGGTCGAGAGCGAAAAGATTCCCGTTTGCATCATCAACGGAGCGGTCGGCGGCACACGCATCGATCAGCATCAACGCAATCCCGTAGACCCCACCGACGTCAATACGATCTACGGCCGGCTTCTGTGGCGAGTTCAGCAAGCCAAGCTGACGCATGGCATCCGCGCCGTCATCTGGCATCAAGGGGAGAACGATCAAGGAGCCGATGGCCCGACAGGAGGATATGGCTATGAAACGTATCGCCAACTCTTCGTGGACCTGGCCGCAAGTTGGAAAGAAGACTATCCGAACATCCAACACTACTACGCGTTCCAAATTTGGCCGAAGTCGTGCTCGATGGGGATCAACGGCTCGGATAATCGCTTGCGCGAAGTACAACGCACGCTGCCCAAACTCTTCTCAAACCTGAGCGTCATGTCAACACTCGGCATCAAGCCCCCCGGCGGCTGCCACTTCCCTGCGGCGGGCTACGCTGAGTTCGCTCGACTGTTACACCCGATGCTGCAGCATCACCTCTATCACCGCTCCGTCGACTCCTTCAGTCCGCCGAACCTGAAGCGCGCCTACATGACTTCCACGAAACGTGATGAGCTGGTTTTGGAGTTCGACTGCAATCTCAATTGGTCCGACTCGCTGGTCAGCAATTTCCACCTGGAAGGTGAACCGAAGCAAGTAGTGGCAGGCTCAGCGAACGGAAGTCGTATCACGCTGAAGCTGAAGGGCCCGACAGAATCCAAAAGGTTGACTTACCTCGATAGCGCCAATTGGGACCCCGACAACCTGCTCTACGGCCAGAACGGCCTCGCCGCTTTGACGTTTTGCGAAGTGCTGATTGAGCCAGCGGACGCTAATTGATCGGGTCAATCCTGAACGCTACGATGCCAGGCCGAGGTAAGATGGAGTATTCGACAGGCTGGTGGAGCACCACACAATAACTCCTATCGTGAAACTGGACGGCTTCCAGCTGCCCCGATGAGACCAATTGAGGACGACATGAATCGGATTGTAGGCGTGATTGCATTTGGTGGGCTGAGAACGCTGCCTCGCTGCCTGTCGGCGTTATGTGCAGTCATTGCGATTGTCTCAACGAGTGCTGCGCAAACGCTTGATGAGCATCTCCAGGCAATCCCTACAGCAAAGCTGGCGTCGCTAGCTAGGACAGAAGGGGACGCAACCCGGGGGGCGGTTCTCTTCTTTCAGCAGCAACTGGCCTGTTCGAAGTGTCATGCGGTTGGAAACGCTTCCAAAGATTCGCTCGGGCCGGACCTGACGGCGCTTGGCAAGGAGGTCTCGGATGAGTCCCTGGTGGAATCGGTGCTGTTGCCGTCGAGGGTCATCCGCAAGGGATTTGAATCGGTGACGGTGAGCACGGCTGATGGGAAGGTGTTGTCGGCACTGTTGGTTGAACGGAACAAGGAACGTATCGTCGTGCGCGATATTTCGCGAGGTGGAGAGCCAACGACCCTCGCTGCGTCCGACATTGAAGAGGTCAAAGTGAATGCGACTTCGATCATGCCGGCGGGGCAGGTCAATCAACTGAACAGCCAGCAGCAATTCCTCGACCTGATTCGCTACTTGATCGAAATCCGTGACGGCGGCCCGGCTAGGGCGGCGCAGCTTCAGCCTGCCGCATCGTTACTGACTTTCACCGTGCCTGAGTATGAGCAGCATTTGGATCACGCCGCCCTCATCGGCAATTGGACGGCAGATGCACTCAAACGGGGCGAGTTAATTTATCAGCGAGTTTGCGCCAACTGCCATGGGACGAAGGACAAACCGGGATCGTTACCAACCTCGCTCCGCTTTGCGGACGGGAAGTTCAAGAACGGCAGCGATCCGCTGTCGATGTATCGGACGCTGACGCACGGCTTCGGGCTGATGGCTCCGCAGACTTGGATGGTGCCCTCGCAGAAGTACGACGTGATTCACTATATCCGGGAGATGTACCTCAAGCCCCACAATCCGGCGCAGTTTGTTGCGGTCGATGCTGCATACCTTGCACGACTACCCAAGGGGGACACGCTTGGTCCGGAACCGAGCAAAATCGTCCCCTGGTCGGCGATGGATTACGGACCGAGTTTGGCTCACACGTTTCAGGTGCCAGGGCTGGAGCACAATGTCGCGTATAAGGGAGTCGCCGTGCGGCTGGATCCGGGAGCGGGAGGAGTCTCGCGTGGCCGGCACTGGATGATCTTCGATACCGACACATTCCGCGCGGCGGCAGCCTGGAACGGCTCCGGCAACACGGATGACAACTTCATCGACTGGCAAGGTATTCAATTTAACGGCGTGCACGGCGTGCATCCGCGACTCGTTGGACAAACGGCTTTTGCCAACTCAACTGGTCCCGGCTGGGCAAATCCGGCTAGCGGCGAGTTACTCGACGATAATCGCGTCCAAGGCCGTGATGGCAAGCGGTACGGCCCGCTACCTAGCCAATGGGCCAAGTACCGGGGACTGTATCACCACGGTCAGCAAGTTGTCTTTTCATATTCAATCGGCACGACCGAGATACTAGAGTCGCCGCGACTAGTGACGGGTGAGAGTCCACCATCGTCAACCCTGTTCCTGCGCACGTTCAACATTGGACCTCGCGATCGCGATTTGGTGCTTCAAGTGGCGGAGCATCCCGCTCAAGACGCGCAGCCAACGGCTATTAGCGGCTCGGATAAATCAGTCGTGCAATTTGCTCCGCTGTCTGCTGAGGCCAACGTGTCGCGCGACGAGCGATTGAGTTTCGATGGGAGCACTTATCTAGAAATCCCCAACGGTGAGTCATTCGACCAGACAACGAAAGATTTCACCATCGTGGCCCGCATCAAGTCCAAGGCGGACGGTACCATTTGGTCGCAGACCCAGGCCGAACCGAAATGGATTCCTGATGGGCAGTCGTTCTTCCTGCGTAAGGGTCGGCTCTGCTTCGACATCGGTTGGGTTGGCGCGGTCACAGCCAAGACGAAAGTCAACGACGGCCAATGGCACCAAGTCGCTATGTCTTGGCAGCAGTCCAATCGTCGAGTGCGGCTGTTTGTCGATGGCAAGCTGGACGGTGAAGGTGAGTTGGCCGCAAAGGCCGCGATTCCTAATGGCATCGTGCGGATCGGCTTTACGGCCCCAGAATTTCCACGTTCAAATTCATACTTTCAAGGAGCTATATCCGAGGTTCGCTTCTATCAAAGTCGCTTGACAGAAGGGCTCGATGATTTCGATCAGCTAGCGGAGGAGGATGAGTCACTCGTCGGAAAATGGGTACTCGATGAGGCATTCGGAACGAAGATTGCCGACGAAACGAATCATCGACACGATGCTGAGGTCCGTCGCGGCATGGCTCCCGTCCGTTCAGGTCCTGGTCCTTTAGTGGCGGGATTCTCACCACGCAACACTTCGGCTGAGTGGATCGCAGAGAAAGGTCGGTTGCGACTGAAGATTCCAGCCGGCAAACAGCCGGTGCGATTCTCCGTTTGGGTACCCTCCGAATCGGCTTCAGTTCGAAGTATAGATGCGAACCAGTTTGCCAAGAGCCTGAGCGACCAGCCGATACCAGATGCCGATCGCGATCTGACGGCACTTATCAAGGGCGGCCCGCCTCGCTGGCCGCAGAAGCTCGAAACCCAAGCTGTACTGGGAGCGAGCAGCGGACCTTTCGCAACCGACCTGTTGACCGCTCCGGAGTCCAATCCGTGGCTCGCGCAGACCCGATTCACCGGCCTCGATTTCTTCCCTGACGGTCGCATTGCCGTCTGTTCGTGGGACGGAGATGTCTGGCTGGTCGAAGCTACACCGGCATTGTCACCACAAGCGGAGCAAGTGAAAACGCAGACGCTGCGCTGGCAGCGCATCGCTTCGGGAATGTTCCAGCCGCTGGGGTTGAAAATTGTCGAAGGCAAAATACATGTGACTTGCCGCGACCAACTCACCATTCTCCACGATCTGAATGGCGACAATGAGATCGATTTCTATCAGTGCCTGAATAATGACCATCAAGTCACGGAGCACTTCCACGAATTCGCGATGGGGCTGCAAACGGACGCAGAGGGGAATTTCTACTACGCCAAATCAGGCTGCCACGGCAAAGCAGCCGTCGTGCCGCATCACGGGACGCTACTGCGTGTCAGCAAAGACGGGTCGCGGACCGACATCTTGGCGAATGGCTTTCGCGCGGCTAACGGAGTTTGTCTCAATCCTGACGGCTCCTTTGTCGTGACGGATCAAGAAGGTTTTTGGAATCCGAAGAACCGCATCAACTGGGTCACCGTCGACCCCTCCGGCAAACCGAAGTTCTACGGCAACATGCTCGGCTATCACGACGTGACCGATTCGTCGGATTCCGAGATGGTGCCGCCGCTGTGTTGGATCACAAACGCCTTCGACCGCTCACCTGCCGAACTCTTGTGGGTCGAAAGTGATCGCTGGGGGCCATTGAAGGGATCGCTGCTGAATCTTTCTTACGGTTATGGAAAAGTGTTTCTGGTGCCGCACGAGAACGTGCGAGGCACTATGCAAGGCGGGATGATTGAATTGCCAATACCAAAGTTTCCGACCGGGGTGATGCGGGGCCGGTTTCATCCCGCGGACGGGCAACTTTATCTCTGCGGCATGTTCGCCTGGGCTGGTAATGCAACCCATCCCGGTGGCCTGTTTCGCCTGCGCGCCACCGGCCAGCCGATCTATTTGCCTGTCGGTCTGCAGGCGAAGAAGTCTGGCCTGACCCTGACCTTCACCGAACCCCTCGATCCGGAGTCGCTCGACCTCAAGAACGTGCAAATTAAGACTTGGTCGCTCAAGCGAACCGCCAACTACGGATCGAAGCACTACGACGAGAAGCCCTTGGAAATCCTCAGCGCGAAATTCTCGGCCGACTCGAAGACCATCGTATTGGACGTTGCCGACCTACAACCAACGTGGTGCATGGAGATCAAGTTCGCTTTCCGCTCTGCCACCGGCACACCCGTTCAAGGTACCATCCACAACACAATCCATGAGTTGGCCGATTGAGTTGAACTTGAATGGCAGCCCATAGTGTATCGAATGTTCTCGCGATGCTAGAAGCATTATTAATCTGTCGCTGGGGTTTCAGTAAAGCGATGACGCAATCTGCCCACGTAAACTATGCCACTGCCAATGCTGCCAATGGACTCGTAGTTAGGAGCAAATCGGCTTCAAACTGGGGCTTGAATTTCGAGCTTTGATTGGTGGCCGCTGGGTGCATTGCGTTAAGGACAAGGCGACTCCATCAACATTTTGATGCGATTCCTCAAAGAAGCCGAACGTGACTTGAATTTCGCAAACCATTCCTAGCAACCCGTTGAAAAACCCGCACCTCGCACTAAACTGATCACGTGATCGAGCACGCAACGGAGTTTCACGGATGACGCTGGGCAAACGCAAGGACGAGCGGCAGCAGGATCTGTTTGTCACGCACGATCAGCTGCCGCGTTCGCCGGGGCATGTGTTTTATCGCAAGCTCAATCAACTGCTCGCCGAGGCGGGGTTCGATCGGTGGGTTGAGAACCGCTGCGAGCCGTACTACGCCCGCGAAGGTCGGCCGTCACTGCCGCCGGGCGTGTACTTTCGGATGCTGCTTGTCGGTTACTTTGAAGGGATCGGCTCGCAGCGCGGCATTGCTTGGCGGTGCGCCGATTCGCTCTCGCTGCGGGAGTTCCTCGGCCTGGCACTCGGCGAATCCTCGCCCGACCATTCCTCGCTGACGTACATTCGTCGGCGTCTGCCGCACGACGTCCACGAGGCCGTGTTCGTCTGGATTCTCGCCCTTGCGCACAAGAAGAAGCTTTCGAAGGGCACGACAGTTGGTGTCGATTCGACGACGCTCGAGGCGGAGGCGGCGATGAAGAGCATCATCCGCCGCGACACGGGCGAAGCTTGGCGGGAATATCTGACGCGGCTCATGAAGGAACGCGGCCTGCTCGACGACGAGGACGACGATCCGCCGAGCGACGCCGAACTGCGACGGTTCGATCGGTCGCGGGCGGACAAGAAGGTTTCCAACGACGAGTGGCACAGCCCGACCGATCCGGACGCTCGCATGACGCGGATGAAGGATGGCACGACGCACTTAGCGTACAAGGCCGAGCATGTCGTCGATTTGGACACCGAAATCATTGTCGCGGCCGAGATTTATCCCGGCGACGCGCACGACGCGGCGACGCTGGAAGACAGCGTGAATCAAGCGCAGACGAACGATCGCGAGGCGGGTTGCGCCGCGCGGATCAAGGAGGTCGCGGCCGACGCCGGTTATCACGCGACGGATACGTTGACGACGTTCCGCGACGACACGCCGTATCGAACGTACATTCCCGAACCGAAGTCGCCGCACCACCGTGTGTGGACGAACAAGCCGCCGGAGCAACGGGCCGCGGTGGAAGCGAATCGTCGTCGCACGCGGGGCGCTCGCGGCAAGCGGTTGCAGCGTGAGCGGAGCGAACGGGTGGAACGCTCGTTCGCTCATGTGTGCGAGACGGGCGGGGCGCGACGCAGTTGGTTGACGGGGATTGAAAACGTTCGCAAGCGATACCTGATCGCGGCAGCGGCGCATAATCTGAGCGTGGTGATGCGGAAGCTGTTCAAAATGGGCACGCCGCGGGGCTTGCAGGCGTTGGCCCGCGCGTGGGCGGCGTTCCTTGGCGGGCTCCTAACGATTCGCCGGACCGCAACGATCGTCCTCCATGCGCTCGAGCGCATCCAGATCGAGAAGGCGATTGATTTATCGCGAGCAATGACCGTGGGTTAAAAAGCTCGTTGTTCAACGGGCTGTTAGGCGAAATCCTTATGTTGTCGCCCAATTCCCTCCCACGCGATAACAAGTTTCCCCCTTTCGGAAAGTGGTCGGATACGGTCGTTGCGTCCGCTGGCCGCGATCGTTAATCTTGGTTAGTTAATGGCGTTCAAAACACTTAGAAAAGCGGAACACGGAACGAAATCCTATGCTATTTCCACGATCAACGGGTTCCCTGATGTTGTTATACGGGTGGTTCGCCATCGTGGTGTGCCTGGCACAGTTGGGTTGTTCGAGGCCGGTGGCCCCAACCCCAGAAATCGTGCGCCCCCTGAAGACGATAGTTGTTTCAGCAGGCGAAGACATGCGTTCGCGCGTGTTTTCCGGAAAGGTCGACGCTGCTAATCGAGTGCAACTCGCCTTTCAGGTCCCCGGAGTGATCGTCAAGCTGCCGGTGAAGGAAGGGCAGAAAGTCGCTAAGGGGGAATTGATCGCACAGTTGCGGCCAGACGAGTTTGAGGCCCGCCTCACGGCACTGCAGGGGCAACTCGATCAAGCCCGCGCGGCGCTGCGGGCGCTGCAAGCTGGCGATCGTCCGGAAGAACGCCTGCGACGCGAATCGCAAGTTCGCTCTGCCGAGGCTCGCCTTGCCAATGTGCGCATCGAGTTTGATCGCATGTCGCGGCTGATCAAGTCGCGCGCTGTTTCGCAATCGGACTACGACCGCACCGCTACGGAGTACCAGATCGCGAAAGAAGAACTCAAGTCGGTCCGCCAGTTACTGGAGATCGGCGCGATTGGCCGCGAAGAAGATATCGATGCCGCCGCTGGTGCCGTCCGCGGCTTGGAGGGGCGTGTTGTCGAAGCGAGCTTGCAACTGCAGGACACCACCCTTCGCGCTCCCTACGATGGCGTTATCGCCCAGCGCTTTGTGGAAGATGGCCAGAATGTGCAGGCTAAAGCGCCGGTCGTCAAGTTTCAGGACGTTGATGAAATCGAAGTCGTGGTCGATGTGCCCGAGTCGATCATGGCAGCCGACCTACGCGCATCCGATATCGTGCAACTCACCGCCGAGTTCAGCGCTTTTCCTGGTGTGCGGTTCCCGGTACAGGTTAAGGAAATCGCCCAGCGCGCCGATCCGACGACGCAAACCTTCGCGGTCCGCGTCGGCATGCAGTCGCCGCCGGATGTGAACTTGCTCCCCGGCATGACTGGTTCAGTCACTCTCACCTATCGTCGGGCGAGCGTCCTGGGCAGTCGCATCCTGGTGCCGATCTCGGCTATCTACAAGCAGGCCGGCGGTCAGCAGGTGGTTTGGGTGCTGGGCAAAGAAGATGGAAAAGAGAGCGTCTCGGCGCGGAGCGTGAAACTCGGCGCGGCCATTGGCGGCGAGGTGGAAATCCTCCAGGGGCTCGAGCCAGGAGAGCGGATCGCGATCGCCGGCGTGACTCAGTTGCGCGAGGGTATGAAGGTTCGCGATTTGGGTGACGAGTTGTAACATGCTCGAGCTCTCGTCTCTGACGCATTGGCTGTAGCGCGACTTCCGCCACAACTGGCAATCGCTTATCCACTTTGACGTGCTGCCGAACTTCGGCTAGGCCTGGCTCTGGGTGCCGCTGGTCACCCTAGCGCTCGCCTCGCTGCGGCGGTCGGGGTGCGTGGCGTTCAATAATCGCGACATGCTCGATTTCCTCCTCTCTGCGGCCGACGAACTTTATGCCGCCGGCGACGCACATCGAGGGGGGCGCAGCGGCGGGCCTGCAGCGTGCGTAACAGCGCCGAGCGTGTGCGCTCGCGTCTGACCGGTCTCACCGAGAACACTATTGCGTATCTACCACCTTACTCGCCCAATCTGAATCCGCTTGAATTAGAGTGCTCAAGGTTCAAGAGGCTACTTCGCGACGGGGCGGAACGGACGACCGAAAAACCGTGGACGCCCGGTGGCCGAGTGCTGGGCGCCTTCACAGGGTACGAGTGTCGGAACTAGTTCCGACACTGTGGATATCGCAATAGTTAAGTTGAAACTGCATTAGATTAACCTTCGTGGTTGGGTAGTGTCGAGCCTTGGCGGCCCGCCATCTTTGCTAATCGTTGGTGGGCCTCACAAACTCGACGCTACCCTACGTCTTGAACTCATATCGCCACGGGATGTAATGAAAAGCCCGTCCAACAGACTCTTAGCGCTTCACCGCTGCCGGCTTGTGAACGTTATAGAAAATCGCATAGAGCACCGGGGTCACGAACAAGGCCAGAATGGCGGCGGCGGTCAGACCGAACATGATGCAGACGGCCATCGCGCCAAAGAACGGATCTTTGAGGAGCGGTATCGAGCCGAGTACCGTCGTGAGCACGACCATGCACACGGGACGCACCTTGCTGGTGCCGCCATCGAGTATTGCCTGATAGGGTTCTTTACCCCCTTCGATCTCGGTGAGGATTTTGCTGAGCACGACGATCTGTGTTTTGATAAGCTCTCCTCCCACCGCCAGCACCCCGAGCAAGGCCATGAAGCCGAACGGGAAGCCGGTCAGCAAAAGGCCGGCCGTCACACCGATCACAAACAGCGGCATGATCAGCCAGATGAGCAAGGTGGTGCGGAACGAGTTGAAGAGACACACCACAATGAAGACCATGAGCACCAGTACATAGGGGAGCGGTTCGGCCAGCGCGGAGCGAGCTTCACTGGAGTCTTCATACTCGCCGCCCCACTGCAGCGAATAACCAGGCGGCAGTACGATGGCCTCCATCGGCCCGCGAATGCGGTTGAAGAGCATGCTGGGCAGGCCGGTGCGGGGGTCGGCATGGACGGTAAGTGTGGGATGCCGATTGCGACGCATCACGACGGGATCTTCCCAGTCGATCTCCACGTCGGATATCACCTGGCTTAGCGGAATCATGCGGCCCGCGACTGGACTCCATATCTGCATGCTACGGATCACATCGACATCATTGCGCTCTGCCAGTGGTGGACGCGCAACGATGGGCAAGAGCCGCGTTTCGCGGGGAAAGGTGCCAACATCGGTGCGGCCGGGCTCGCGATAAAAGCCGACCGTTCGTCCCTCGAAGCCAACTTGTAAAGCTTCGGAGACTTCCACCCGCGTGATCCCATTGCGGCGCGCCTGCAGTTCGAGCAGGTCGGGGCGAATGGCCTTCTCACGCTCGCGCCAATCGCTACGAATGCACAGCGCGCCGCCATCGCTTTCGAGCACCTGCATCGCCTGACTGGCGAGCTCACGTAGCACTGCAGGATCGGGACCATTGAAGCGCGCTTGAATGCGCCCGCCGGCACCGGGGCCCAGCAGGAATTTCTTGGCAACCGCGTTGGCATTCGGAAAGTTTTCGTCCAGGTGTAGCTGGATCTTGGAAATCAGGCCGGCAATCTTCGTTTCGTCATCGACATCGACCAAAAACTGCACAAATGCGCGGTTCTCGCGCTCGGGCGAATAGACCAGCAAGAATCGCAAACCACCACCACCGATAAACGACGAGATATGGGTCACGCTCGGCTGTTCTTGAATGTACTTCTCTACGCGCTCTGCGAACGCTTCGGTCGCCTGGATATGCGTGCCCGCCGGCAGGAAACAATCGACCATGAACTGCGGTCGTGTGGCAGGCGGGAAGAAGCTTTGCTTCACCAGCGTGAAGCCATAGAGCGAGACGATAAACAGCACGATCGAAACGGCGACCACTCCCCAACGGAACCGGAGCGCCAGTTCCAAAAGCTGTCGATACATGCGAAAGAAGAAGCCGTCGTAGGCCTTATTATCTTCGGCGGAGGCGTTTTCCAGCTTATTGAACGACAGGTAGCTGAGCAGAGGTGTCATGGTGATCGATGAGATCCAGCTCAGGCTTAGCGAGATCAAGATCACCCAGAACAGCGAATTGCAATACTCGCCGGTGCTGTCGTCCGAGAGTCCAATGGCAGCGAATGCAATCACACCGATCGCCGTAGCACCAAACAGAGGCCATTGGTTCTCTGAGACGGCCTGGCGGACCGCCACCATCTTGTCCTCGCCCCCTTCGATGCGGACCTTGATCCCTTCAATGACGATAATGGCATTGTCGGTGAGCATGCACAGCGCGATGATGAGCGCGCCGAGCGAGATACGCTCCATTAGAATGCCCCCCATTAGGTACATCACCAGGAACGTCGCCATGATTGTGAGGAACAACACCGCGCCGATAATAAAACCGGTTTTGCGGCCCATGGTGATCAGCAGCACCACGAACACGATCGTCACCGCTTTGATCAGATTCCAGACGAAGTCGGTAGTTGCAAACTGCACGGCGTCGGGTTGAAAATTAATGTCGCCGATCTCGATGCCCACGGGCTGATCGACCTTAAGTTCGGCGAGCTTGCTGCGCACTCCCGCGCCCACTGTTACCACATTTCCACCCTGGACGGTCGAAATGCCCAAGCCAATCGCGGGCTGGCCATCGTAACGGAGGATGCGCCGCGGGGGATCTTCGTAACTGCGCTCGACGGTAGCCACATCGCGCAGTTGCAATTGTCGCCCAGAGTTGTCCGAGCCGATCACCGTATCGAGCATTTCCTCGACCGACTCGAAACCACCGCGTGGATCGATCGCAATATGTTCCTGGCCCACCTGGACTCGCCCGCCATCGGCGGCCACGTTCTTGGCTTGCAGCAACGCGTAGATGTTCTGCTCGTTGATTCCCAGTTGGGCCAGCCGTTGACGAGAAATTTCCAAAAACACTACTTCCTGCTGGGCACTGAACAGATCGACTTTCTGCACCCCTTGCACCAGTAGCAGTTCCCGACGCAGAAACTCCGTATAACGCCGCAATTCCGGCTGACTGAAGCCCTCGCCAGAGATGGCGAGGAAGATGCCGTACACATCGCCAAAATCGTCGATGACGAACGTCCGACCACGCACCGCTGGCGGCAACTGGGCCTGGACGTCGTTGATTTTTCGGCGCAGTTCATCCCAGACCTGCGGGATGGAGTGGCGATCGTAGCGATCTTCGATCACCGCCGTAATCACCGATCGCCCGCGCACCGATTCCGACTCGACCCGCTTGAGCTGCCCCAATTGCTGACAGGCGATCTCAATCGGGTTCGTCACCTCCTTGGCTACTTCCTCGGCGCTAGCGCCGGGATAAGGTGTGACGATCAGAGCTTCTTTGATGGTGAACTCGGGGTCCTCGAGCCGGCCCAAGTTGCGATAAGCCACGAATCCGCCGATGAGGACGAAGAGCATGCATGCAAAAACAATGCGATTGTTGCGGACCGAGAGTTCGCCCACACTCATAGAATCTGCTCCCCTGCTCATCAGCCTAAGTCAATGCCCTGGCATTTGCGTTCGCAGTATACACCATGTTCAACCGGGCGGCAAAATGCTTATGGGAATGGATCCTAGTGCATTGTCAGCTTTCGAAACAGGGATTGTGCGAAACAGTCAGAAACGGGGAAACTTTGTCTAACCCAGGAGGATGGGCCACAGTGAAGATAAAAATCGTTCGGCTGTTAGATGCTGAACGGGAGATTCTGTTGGGCGTGGGCAAGAAGTTGCAGGGTCAGTCGCAGTAGATAAAGCGAGCACAGATACTGCTCAAAGCTGATGCAGATGAACCCCACTAGCATTAGACGAGTACAAAGATCGCAATGGCTTAATCTTCACTGCATCAATAGGGTGGGAGCGCTGCGGCAACGGTTGGTGACTGCTGGTATTGAAGTGGCCCTGATGGCCAGCCGCGCGTCCCCCCATAGCCCGACTTGCTCGAGGGCGAACTATAGGCGAAAGTCATCACGCTGCGGTTGGTTCATGCACCTGCTGGCTTCGCTAATTGGAGCTTGCGGCTCCTGACCGAGAAGCTTGTCGAACTGGAGCTCGTAGACTCGATCAGCCACGAAACGGTGCGCGATACGCTGAAAAAATGGCATGACCCGGCGTGAGGGCGAGCACTAGCTGTTGCCGCCGCAAGTGTGTGGTGAGTCGGTCGCCTGCATGGAAAATATGCTGGAGACCTACTCTGCCGGTTTCGGTGCTCTGCATGGATGAGCAGTCGGTGCCGTTGCCGCAGGAATGTCGGGCATCGATTCAAGCGACCAGGCAACACTCGCGGCGTGTGGATTAAGGATATGAGCGAGCGGGTACCGCCAACCTCTTCATGTTTGCGGAACCACTCGCCGGCTGGCGGCAAGTCCGCGTTCGCTAGCGGCGAACGCGCTCGAAACTGCTCCACGATCCGCGCGACGTACTTCACCGCGTCGGCAGCGGCATCGATATTCGCCGGGCGCAGTTCAGCGCACGGCAAGTGCTCGCCGCTGAAGATAGACAGCGGTAGGTAACAATAGTGCCTGTAATGGCCGTAAAAAATGCGACCTAGTGAATGGCCGTGCCGCGGATTGTCGGTGGCGTCGAGGTCGAGCGTAATTTCAGCCGGTGCGGTGGGATGCCAGTCGAGGAACGTCGCGGCGAAGAAGCGATCGATCTGGTGATGCCGCGTCGATCTTCTTGTAGCGGCACTGGACGCTTGCGCGCGACGGCGTGAGTTTAAGTTAGTTGAGCGTGCTGCAGCCGTTAGTGGCAAGTCGTTTTGGTTAACAACTTATGCCCTCCCGCGCGGCCTCGCTTCATTCACGCCGTGAGAAATTTAGGCTAGAGTTTCGCGCTACACACCCTAGGCAGGCAGCTAGACTGACGTCGGGGAGAACGAACGGAGTGCGATGATACGGCAATGCCTGAACGGTCGTTGGCATGGCGACATCTCGGTGCTATAGGCAGCAACGACCGCCTGAGACACCGTCACGAACGGGACACAACGTGGCGTCGATTGGGAATTCAAGATCGATGACGCGTACCAAACCCAAATCCCTCGATCCCCGCTGGCTAAGTTTGACAATGCGCTGGTCCAGTGCGCTAAGTTCAGGCTCGGAAACCGAGGACTGCCAGCAGCACTGGCTAACGACTGCAGCGAAATTTGCAGATTGTGAGAAGTTTACCGCGATATTTATTCAGACGGTGGTGGACTTTGCCGATTATAGCGATTGTAGCGAATCGCGTAAGGTGCGCGCGTAGTGTTGCTCGCGGGCTGGCGAGGAACGGTGCAATGGGCCGGGGGCTATCACATGCGTTTTGCGAACCTAGTTTTGACCTCGATTGCGTTCTACCTGACCTGGGCGCTCCTTTTTTCCGGTAAAGTTTGTGCGCAGTCGGACGCGCCTATGGACCTGCGATTGCCTGCCACGAATCCCGGCGAGTTCATGAATGCTTCGCTGCAGCCGCCAGCGAACAATGCCGACTTACCCGACTATCGCGGCCCTGATGTTCAAGACGCTCCTGGCGAGAACCCCAATCGGCCTGGCTATCGCTATTCCGAGCCGCTGCCAGAGTACGCCTACTCGCCTGACTACTTCGATAGCCCCTGGATCGGCGCGCGACAGTTGCCAGACTATGCCCCGCCCGGTTACGAAGCCCGCGACTACCAAAGTGCGCCCGGTGTGCCCGAGTTCACGCCGCTGGGGGCGGCAGTACGCGTGACACAGGCGGAGCGTGATCGTTATGTCGTCGGAGGTTTGTTTCCTGGATCATTCTTGGCGCCAGGGACGGATACTTCGTTTCGCCTGCGCGGGTTTGTGCGGTTGCAAGCTTATGGCGATTTCGATCCCATCGGCTCGCGCGATTCGTTCGTGCCCAATACGATCCCCGTGCCGCAGGGCGATGGACGCAACTTTAATATGAGCGCCCGCATGAGCCGGCTCGCGTTCGAAACGTGGACCCCGACGAACTTCTGCGATTGGAATGTGCATACCCTTATTGAAGGAGACTTTTTCAATGGCCTCGATCAGGCGGCTGGCGGCGGTGGGAATCCGTTTCGTTTGCGGCATGCATTTTTCGATTTTGGCTACTTCCGCTTTGGTCAGCAAAACTCGGCGTTCATGGATCCAACGGCCTGGCCTAGCCTAGTCGACTTTCAGGGCCCCAACGGCTGGATCAATCAGCGTCAGCCTTCGGCGCGATTCACCCTTCCGCTGACCGATCGCACTTACTGGGCCATCGCCATGGAGCGTCCGTTCTCGGACATCACCACGAGCGGGCTGGGCGATGGTGTGCAAGACACGCCAGACCTGACAACGCACTGGCGTTTCGAGGCCGATCGCGGGCATTTGCAAGTTGCCGGTTTGTTGCGATCAATCGCTTACCGCCCCACTGGGGGCGATGTGGAGCGACACACGGGTGCCGGACTCAGTGGGGCGGCCGTTTTTCATCCTTGGGCGCTCGTCCTGGGGACCGACCCTGTCCATGAGGAAGACCCTTCGGGACTGACACGCAGTCGGATTCTGTTGCAAGGAACCTGGGGGCCGGGTGCGGGTCGCTATATCCAGGACCTTAGCGGTCAAGGACTCGATGGTCAGGTCAATCCGATTACAGGAGAGTTTGGCCTAGTGAACGCAACCGCCTGGAACGCCAGCTACGAACACTGGTTCAACGCTCGCTGGCTATCGAACTTCACCTATGCTGAGGCGTACGCCGACAACAACGCCGACCAGCCGGGCAGCACATATGAACGCGGCAAGTATATGGCGATCAACGTCTGGTGGTTGCCGATCCCGCGGATGTCGTTTGGCCTGGAATACCTCCGTGGTCGGCGTGAAAACTTCAGCGGGCAGTCGGCCTACGCCAATCGGCTAAATGGGCTTTTTCAATATAACTTCTAGTCCAGTCCAGCGCCCGTGCTGGCGTGAAACCAAGATCGCACAGGGGTTCACATTTGCCTGCGGGGCCCTATCGCTCCCATGCTGGACAGAGACGGTGAGGTGAGCTACAAAACACCTGCTTAATTTGTCAACATCTATCGCTTGATCCAAATTCTCTATCAGGGAATTCTCGCGATGGTTTCTCTTGGATGGCGTTGTGCCCAATGAGCCCAGCTCTTGCCATAGTTCTTGGCCTGCTCATTACGGCCGTGGTGATGTTCGCTATCAACCGTCCGCGGATGGATGCCGTCGCGCTCATCATGTTGACCTGCCTCCCGTTTGTGGGCATGGTGACCGGCACTCAGGTGGTCAGCATGAACGAGGCGCTGGCGGGCTTTGCCGATGGGAATGTGGTGCTCATCGCCGCGCTGTTTGTGATCGGCGATGGTCTAGTGCGCACCGGCGTAGCTCGCAAATTGGGTGATTGGCTGATCGAGCGTGCCGCCGGCAGCGATACGCTACTGGTGGTGCTACTGATGGCGGTGGTCTGCGGCCTGGGTTCGACAATGAGCTCGACGGCCGTCACGGCGATCTTCATACCCGTAGCACTCCGCATCGCACGCACCACGGGCACCTCGCCGAGCGGTCTGATGATGCCACTCTCAATGGCAGCGCTGATCAGCGGCATGATGACGCTGGTCGCCACGGCACCGAATCTGGTCGTCAACGCGGAACTGGAACGGATCGGCGGCAGCTTTCAGTTTTTCAGCTTCGCCCCCTTTGGCGTGCCGATTTTGATCATGGGCATTGTCTATATGCTTTTCGCGCGGCGCTGGCTGTCTTCTGACTCAACCAATTTGACCGCCACTAAGCAACGCCCCAGCCTCATCAATTGGATTGATAGCTATAAGCTGGCCGGGCGCGAGTATCGTGTCGGCATCAAACGGGAGTCGCCGCTGGTTGGTAAGACGTTGGATGAAGTTCGGCCCGAGGACCACTCCGGAGCACAAGTCGTCGCCATCGAGCGTGATCGTGCGCTCATTCAGCCCACTCCGCAAACGAAGTTTCAAGCCGGCGATATCCTACTGGTCGATCGCTATCAGGATGGCGCGCCGATCGAAAGCCTGCTGGAGCAATATGGACTCGAACTGATGCCGCTCTCTGGCATCTATTTCAGCGATCGCACGCAAGATATCGGCATGGCGGAAGTCATTGTTCCAGCCCTTTCAGAACTAGTGGGCAAGCTGGCGGTGGGACGTCAACTGCGCGATCAATATGGCTTGAGCGCCATCGGTCTACGGCGCGGCACGCATGCTTCCGCAGGCGGACTCGGCGACCAGCAACTCGCAGTGGGCGATACGTTGCTGCTGATCGGCCCTTGGAAGCGGATCCGCAACCTGCAAACGGAAACCCAGGACCTGGTGGTGCTCAATTTACCGGCCGAAGTGGACGACGTGCTGCCAGTCCCTGGTAAGGCTTTGCACGCTGTCGGGTGCTTGCTGCTGGTGATTGGGCTGATGGTCAGCGGAATCATTCCCAACGTACAGGCGGCGCTCATCGGCTGCCTGCTCATGGGCGCACTGGGCGTTGTGAACTTGACGAGCGCCTATAAATCGATCGACTGGAAAACGATTGTGCTGATTGTGGGGATGCTGCCGTTCTCTACGGCGCTGCAGCGAACAGGCGGGGTCGATTTGGCAGCCGAGGCGCTGATGACGGTGACTAGTGGCGCGGGAACCCATGTGGTGCTCGCGGCGCTATTTGTCATCACGGCGATGCTCGGCATGTTCATCTCCAACACGGCCACGGCCGTGCTGATGGCTCCAGTTGCAATCGCCGTCTCGAAGGATCTGGGGATGTCACCTTATCCGTTCGCCATGATCGTGGCGCTGGCGGCGTCGACGGCCTTCATGACGCCTGTATCGTCGCCGGTCAACACGCTGGTGGTAACCCCGGGCAACTATACTTTCGGCGATTTTGTGAAGGTCGGCGTGCCGTTTAGCGTCCTTGTCATGATTGTTTGCGTATTCATGGTTCCCTGGCTGTTGCCGCTGGCTATTAAGCCCTAAGATCGGCGTCTGCGACGAACCCACTTGGAAAGCTGCTATGAGCAAAGCCACCGAAGCGCCTAAATCGTCGATGCAGCGGATCCTCGATGTTGTCGAGAAAGTGGGCAATAAGGTCCCGCATCCGGTCATTATCTTCTTGATCCTAATCGGGATCGTGGTCGTGCTTTCGCATATTTTGTATCTCACCGGCGCCAGTTTCACGACGGAAGTCATCGTTCCTCGCGCCGCGGCGGCGAAGGCCGAAGTCGACAAGGTCTTCGATGTGCAGGAGTACGACAACGGTTCGCTGACCAATTATGAGTACGCCTCCGACAAGAGCTACGACATCGAAACACGGACCATCGCCGCCCGCAGCCTGCTCACCGGCGAAGGCATCCGCTTTGCCTATGTGTCGCTGATCCCGAACTTCATGGGTTTCACCGCTGTCGGCCTGATGATTGTGGCGATGGTCGGCGCTGGCGTGGCGGAGGAATCGGGACTGGTTAAGGCGCTGATTCGCAAGCTGGTCATGCTCTCGCCTTCCTGGGCGCTGACTTACATCCTGGCGTTTGTTGGCATCCTCTCGAGCATCGCAGCGGACGCGGGTTATCTGGTGCTGATTCCCTTGGCAGGCATCGCGTTCATGAGCGTGGGCCGGCACCCGCATGCGGGGCTAGCGCTCGCGTTTGCGGCAGTGGCCGGGGCGTTCACGGTAAATATCCTCATCAAGCCGCTCGATGCGGTGCTGGTGGAATTCACTAACGACGCGATCCAACTCTCAGACAATCCCGGCTTGACGATCGGGTTGGCTTCCAATCTATGGTTTTCGATCGTGTCGGTGATTGTGCTGACGTTTCTGGTCGCCTTCATTACCGATCGTTTTGTCGAGCCGCGACTGGGCAAGTACACGCCCAAGTCGTCGGCCAGCGTTCCCGCTCCAGAACAAGGTGGCAAGTTATCGGCCGACGAAACCCGCGGGCTATGGTATGCAGCCGGCGCGCTGGCCACGACGCTGGTGGTGTTTGGTTTTCTGTGCTTGCCGCAGGACGCGCCGCTGCGAAATCCAGAGACCGGAGCTCTGATCGGCAATTCGCCGTTTATGAATGGCCTGATCGCGATCATCATGCTGCTGTTTCTCGTAACCGGTGCCGCTTATGGCTATGGTGCCCGGACCATGAAGAGCGTCACCGATATCATCAAGGCGATGGAAAAGGCGATGGCCGGGTTGGGAGGCCTGATCCTGCTGTTTCTGGTGCTGAGCCAGTTTGTGGCATACTTCAACTACACCAACATGGGCACGCTGCTGGCTATGACCATGACGGACTTGCTTAAGTCCGCTAATTTCCCGCCGCTGCTGCTGCTCATTGGTTTCATCGTGGTGGTGGCGATCATAGACTTGCTCATCACCGGCGCGATCGCCAAATGGGCTCTGTTTGCCCCGATCTTTGTGCCGCTGCTGATCAACCTGGCGGTCTCGCCGGAAGCCGTGCTGGCGGCCTATCGCGTGGCCGATTCGCCGATGAACTCGATCACGCCGCTGAACGCCTACTTCGCGCTCGTGGTGGGCTTCGCGCAGAAGTACGACAGCGCCGCTGGCGTCGGCACGGTAGTCTCGATGATGTTGCCCTATGTTGTCATCATGTTCGTGGTCTGGACTGCCCTCTTCGCCAGCTGGCAGGCGTTGGGCTTGCCTTGGGGCCTATAAACCGCTGGTGTGCTTGAGTCACTTCGATCAACCTCCGTCGCAAGGAACGACCCTGTGAGCAATATTCCCCTGGATGTTAAATCGGCCGAAGAGCACCTGATGCGCTTTCTGTCCATCAACGGCGTGACCGGTGAAGAGGCTGCAATTGCAGCGGCAGTGGTTGACGAGTTGAAGAAAGTTGGCGTGCCCGAGTCGGCCATTCGCTTCGACACGGTTCACGAGCGCATTCCGCTCCCGACGCAAACAGGCAATCTGTATGTCGACTTGCCGGGGACGCGTCCGGGCCCGCGCCTGTTGTTTTCGACCCACCTGGATACTGTGCCGCTGTGCGTTGGCGCGAAGCCGAGGCGCGAGGGAGACAAGATAGTGTCCGATGGCACGACGGCGCTCGGTGGCGACAACCGCACTGGCTGCGCCGTATTGGTGTCGCTGGTCGAGACGCTACTGAAGCACAACCTGCCCCATCCGCCGATCACGCTGCTGTTCACCGTGCGCGAAGAAAGCGGCCTGCACGGCGCCCGGGAACTTTTAGCCGCAGATCTAAACGGCGCAGCCATGTGCTTTAACGTCGACGGTCGGCTGGTTTCCGAACTCATCACCGGAGCAGTCGGGCAAGAAAACTGGGATGTTGAGATCATCGGCAAAGCGTCGCACGCTGGTGTGGCACCGGAGAAAGGCATTTCCGCGACGCTAGTGGCCTCCATCGCACTGACCGAAGCACACCGCAGTGGCTGGTTCGGCAAGGTCGTCAAGCCGGACGGTCACGGCACGAGTAACCCAGGAATTTTCGGTGGTAAGCCCGGCAAGCCGGCCGGCGACGCCACGAATGTGGTCACCGACTATGTGCATATCGTGGGCGAAGCTCGCAGCCCAGACGCGACTTTTGCCTCTGCCATCTGCCAGGCTTATCGCGACGCCTTCGCCCAAGCGCAGGCACAAGTGACTGATGCCAGCGGCGCCACCGCGGAAGTCAAGTTCACGAGCAAGGCATCCTATCCATCCTTCAATCTAGCCGACGACTCGCCAGCCGTGACGCACGCCAAGCTGGCGGTCGAGTCGCTTGGGCTCCAGCCGACGACCGTCTTCTCCAATGGCGGCCTGGACGCCAACTGGCTCGTCAAGCATGGCGTGCCGACCGTCACCATCGGCGCTGGGCAGTACGAGATCCATACCGTCAAAGAGTATGTCGACCTGCCAGAATTCGCCCAAGGTTGCCGATTGGCCATCGCGCTGGCGACGCTCCAAATCGAGGAGGTTTAGCTGGATTAGACATGAATCCGTGACGTTATCTCGCCTGTTGTTATCGAAAGCCAACCGTCGATGGTTCCGATGGATGGTGTGGCGATTTTCACGCCCTGCTGCCATCGGAGCATGTCCCATCGGCTCGTTCCGCACGAGCGGGTCGACATTTGCATCCTGCAGAATAGTTGCAAATGTATGCCTGGTAGTCTTGGGGGCGGTGATTCCTGGAAAGCCGGCTTTCGTCGTCACCCGCATAAATTCGACTCGGACCCAATCTTCCCTCAGCGGACCCAGGACTCGCCAGAGTGTTGCCGCAGCTCGGGATCGACTTGGACGATCCAGCCCTGCATCAACCCTAATTAAGATTGATCGGTGCAAAACTTCCTGTTCCAATTGTTTTATGGATTTGTTTGCGAGCGAGTAGCCGCAAGCGCACCGCTTCTGCCGAAAAACTGGGCCATCGCTTCGTGAACCAACGGCGTCCTGCAACAGCCGCACCAGCAACGGACTCAGTGGAATATTACGTTCATTGCGGGTCTCAACCTGCCACCCAAGTCGAGTTTTATTCCGCACATAGAGCCAGCCTGACTTCAAGTCCAAGTCACTGGGCAGGAGCAGATGAACCAACTCACCCGGTCGAAATCCCGTTAGAAGACACGTTGCGAAAATGGTTAGCTGCCAATCTTCGGACGATTGAAGCAATTTACATTGCTGTTCGTTTGAAAAGGCAATGGTGGGCGCTGCATCTTCAATTGTGCGGAAGGGATTCTCAACATAGGGCGGCAAGTGGCGGTGCCGTTGTGCATGTTTCAACATGGACGAGCACGTCTCCAGCCCAAATCGCACGCCTGCATCCCGCAACTGCCGTGTGGCGGCATGGGCGTGGCCGCTGGGCGCGCACGCGGCCTACCCGGAATGACTTCTGAGACATGGAATGGACCTTTTTCAGAGAACATTTCCGCTGCAAACTGCTACAAAAACCGCTACAAACGGAATGTTCTCGGCCCAGCCAAGAAACGCAAACGTTCGCGTGACAAGGACTTATGTCACGCGGGCAGTCAGTGAAGCGGAGAGGACAGGATTCCTCGGGGCCGTCTGTCTAAAACTTTTGACAGTCTGGTTTTGGGGAGCGTAACCTGTTCTCTGGCATAGACTAACGCTTCGTCACGTCGTGTAGCTCGTAGTCAGGGACTCTCACCTTTTGTCTCGTTGTTTGTCTCACTGGGACAAACGATTCGCCCGCTATCGGTGCCTCGAATTGGAGGTATCGATCATGTCGTTTGCCAGTCTCAATCCACCTCTCACGCCACGGCGTGGAACGGTTCTGAAAGTTGTCACCGTCGCACGTATCTCGACCGAGCATCAGGATGCGAAGAGCTTGGAAGATCAGGCGGCTTTGTACCGTGCCTGGCTTAAGGAGCATTATACAGGTGATTGCGAAATTACCGTCATCGCCAGTCGCGGCAGTGGCGAGCGATTGGACAGTGCAGAATTGGCGGCCTTGGCCGATCACATTGCGAGTGGCCGGATCGACCTTGTTCTGACCGAGGATTTAGGGCGGATCACGCGGCGAGTGCATGCGATCGTCGTCTGCGAAGACTGTCAAGACGCGGGGGTCCGACTCATCGCTATTAACGATAACGTCGATACTGCTTGCGAAGGCTGGCGAATGTCGTCGATGTTTGCCAGTCTGCGACACGAGTCCTATAACGTCGATACCGGCAAGCGGATTCGCCGCACGCAGCGGAATCGCTTTATGCAGGGGGGCCAGCTTCGTACTCCCCTCTTTTGCTACCACAAACCGCCGGGCGCCAAGTCCGACCTGGAACTGACAAAAATCCCAGAGATGGTTCCGATTGTCGAGGAAATATTTCGACGGCTCGAAGCCGGACATTCGTTTAACTCGATTGCCGATTACATGAACGAGCACAAGGTCCCCTGTGGCCGCGGAGCCAAGACCAAAACGTGGAAAGGAGCCCACGTCCGGAATGTGCTCTTTAACCCCATGCTTAAAGGAATTCGCGTCCACAACCGTAAGACGCTGATTCGCATCAACAAGACCGGGCGGCGGAAGGCGATCCCCGCTCCGCCCGAGGATTTGCTAGAGCGGGCTGTTCCACATCTCGCGTTTATCGAGCCAGAGCGGTACGACCGACTTATTCGACGCATCAAAGAACAGAACGCGATTTTTGACGTGCGGCGGTCGCGAGGGTACGACCCTCGCGCCGGGCGACCTATTCAGAAGACTCGATTTCCGGGGCAGCAAGTCATCTGTGGGATTTGCAACCGGACTATGGTTTTCGGCGGGAACGGGCTCTCGAACCACCTAATGTGTTCCGGTGCTCGCAACTACACATGCTGGAATGCATCGACGTTTGATGCCGACTTAGCGTGCCGGAATATCTCGCGGGCCATTTTTGATTTCATTCGCGACCTGCCAGATTTTGATCCAGTTCTGCGTCAGATGATCGTCGAAGAGTCGGAGCAGTTGACGTCCGGTCGCGATGTGAAGCGACAAAGTCTGCAGCAAGACGCTGCTCGGACCGAACGCGAAATTGAAAACGTTCTGAAAGTTATTCGGGACGGTGGTGCTGTGCCACTGTTACAGGAGGAGCTAGCGCGGCTGGCAAGTGAACGGCAACGGCTTGCTGCAGAAATTGCCGATCTTGCTCAGGCTCCAAAGTTTTCGCTCGAACTGCCGCCGATTGAGGAGCTTAAAAGCCAAGCGCGGCAAGCGATCGAGGAACTAGCTTTCAACAGCTATGAATTCGCGATGCTGATGCGACGGATGATCCCGAAGATCGTGGCCTACCCGGTCCGCCTGTGCGACGGTGGAGAAATTGAAATCAGGGCACGGTTCCGCTTGTCGCTAGCGGGTTATTTGCCGGCGGGTTGCCGGGTACCCTCGATTGAAAGTCATCTTAGCCGCGAAATCGTCGTCGACCTCTTTGAGCCGGTTCAGCGCTCAAGATTCCGAGAGGAGATCGTCGCCCTCCGGGCCTCTGGGATGACCGAGCGTCAAGTGGCGAATCAGCTGGGACTAACGGTGACGGCAACTCAGAGAGCCTATCAACTACATCGGTTGATGCAGAGGCTCGGCCTGACCGATCCTTACGTGCCGGTTGTCGAACCGCCCAGCGATTTGACGCGAATGCGGCGTCATCTGCATCGCCGCTATCGATTCGATCCGCTGCCACGCGACGAAGCAATCTAGCTTCGATCAAGTCGACGCGTTACTCAATGAGAGACTTCCCGCCCCGCGCACCTACCAGGTGCGCGGGGTATTTTTTTTGATCTAGGAGAATCAAGATGCCAAACAATCCCTCTGCTACTCACTTCCTTGGTCCTGATCGATCGTCGCCGCTGATTGAGTTGCTGCGATTGATCGCTCGTCGTCTCGCTGATTCGATTGCTCGGCGTAACGACAAACAGGTCGAAGTCAAAACGCCAAGTCTCAAGAAGAGGCCCAACTTGCGAACTCGCCGTTGCTGAGCAATCCTCCTAAATTTCACCACAATTTGCGTCATAAATAAGTGATGCCAATGGACCATGTAGGGCAGGATTTTTTACTCATGCCCAAGTTCCCCCAGTTGGGGCAAAGTTGAGTCAAAGCTCGACATGATTCGTCCAGATCTGAAGTCTGGCAACGTCGCATCATTTTTGTCCGGCGTGGGAAAAATCGTGTAGCTCGGTTGGATAGCAGGTTCGGCCATTGTTGGAAGTTCAGAAGGTCTTGCTGCGGAGAAGTTGCGTTGGCAGGAATAGGCATCGAGGTGGTTCTTGTGTCGGTCGAGCGCAGTTCCGCGACGAGTTGTGCGATGACTGTTTTGATATTCAATGCGAACGATAGAGCTGTAATAGCTGGCTCTTAGCCGGCAAGGTAGATATCGCCCTCTGCGGGCGGTTGTGTTTCTCACACGACCGTCCCGCGCTCGGGACGGTCCCCATTACGAAAGGACTGATCCATGATTGCGCATGCAGAACAAATGCCGCCGTCGGCGTCTCCGCCGGCTGTGCAGTTCGAAGACATCCTTCCCAAGATCGTCACGTCGCTGCGATACGAGTTTCGCGGCTGGGAGCGCGAACAACGGGAGGAAGCGATCCAAGAAGGTGTTGCCAGTGCCTTCGTCGCGTACCAGCGTTTAGTAGAACTCGGCCGCGGAGGACTTATCTACCCGACAGTGTTGGCCCGCTATGCAGCCCGCCACGTCCGGGCGGGTCGTCGTGTCGGCGGCCACCTAAACTCGGCCGACGTTTCTTCCAGGTATGCACAGAGGAAGAAGGGACTTAAGTTGTTGAGGTTGGACCGCTACGACGAGCATCAGCAGCATTGGCGAGAAGCAGTGATTGACGACCCTCGTACCTCAGTGTTTCATCAGGTTTGGTTCCGAATCGATTTTCCCGCGTGGCTCAAACTTCTTTCCTGCCGGACGCGGCGTATCGCGCTGGTCCTGGCGCGGGGACATGCCACACAGGATGTCGCTCGAAAGTTCGGATTGTCACTAGCGCGGGTTGCTCAACTGCGCCGGGAACTGGAACAATCGTGGCGCCGGTTTCAGAACACTGCGCCCCCGATTAGTCGCATGCGAATCTCGTCGTAGCTGAGCTTGGCTCCAAACTGCCAAATCGGGGCGTGCGGGGCTGCCCGTACGCCGGCATCAATTGCGATGAGGCTCTGACGGACCTCATTCGTTCGAATGGTAGTGTCGGCAAAAACTCTCTTCCTTGTCCTCGACTTTGGCATCTGGATCGTTTGGCATCGTCGCCTTCGCTACCCAATTGCACGACGCAATTTGCGTTGAGGTAGCCAGCACAGATTTTTCGTGATGGTCCCCTTGCTGAACTCAGTTTCCCTTATTCAGGAGTTGGAGAAATTTTGGAACTTCTATTTCTGTTAGGGTTTCTTCTGGTGTTCGCCAGTTGGAACTTTAATTCAGGCAAGCGGATTGGTAGCCAGAAGGGCTATCATGTCGGCCGCATCCGTTACTAGCGTGCCTTGAATCCAGGGGCTGCGTCGCCGCAGTCCCTGGTGTTTTTTTTTAGCCATTCGAAGAAGAATCCCATCGGGAAGAGCAAATCGCCCACCGAATCGGGAAATCTGTTAACGTGCTGACTACCGCTTGGTGGGATCCGGAACCGGCAAATCCTTCTTGGCTTAAGCCCACGGTTTTCAGGCGATCAAACAAGGGCAAGTAGCGCTGGATCGATCCGTCTTCGATGCCCGGCTTACGAATTGTGTAAACGACGGTCGAATAGTTCAGCGCGCGGCTGTTCACTGGCGGGTAGTTATTCCCATTGCAATTCAATTTCAGACCCGCTGATTTACAGCGCGCGCTAAAAGAGAGTCTTTTTTCAGCCATTCGGGTGAGTCCCTCGGCACTACCAACGGTGAGATCGAATGCCGTGATCGCTTGGGCGGACTGCTCAAGTACTATCACCGTCGTGCAGCGTGAGGTCACGCTAACGCCGAATGGACTGTCGTCTGCGTTCGCAGCTGCGCGGACATCCGTTTTCAACTCATTCCCGCCGTCTCAGAACGCCCGCGACGCATTACAAACCTCGATTCGTTGCCAAACTAGAGGTGAGTTCACGTTCGGTCGCACCAGAAATCATCGCGAAAACAGCCCGGCTGAGTTTTTTCACCACACGGGCTGAGCAGCTTAAACCGGCCAGCCGAATCGTATGCGCGCGGGCTGTGTTGCCATGCAGCACTTGCAACAAAAACGCGTGGATGGACTTGGCCGGATTTAACTCGCGCTCACGCCACTGATAGCCCTCGTCGCGGCAGGCGCGATGGATCGCATCGCCGGATAAACACTGCGCGACATTCCCCTTGATCGACTGAAGTGCATCGACAATAGTGAACAACATGAGTCGGCCCGTTGGGAAAGAGTGCGTTCTGAACACACCCATTCTGACCAAACGGCCCGGCTCTTTCACTCAACATGATAGCCCGCCAACTGCCAGCACCGACAACGTGAGTTGCTAAAGCAAGTTGTGACTTAACTTCATGGCATTCGTCTCGGACTGTTTAATCGGTTCAACAGATCCTGAGCAGCTTCTTCCGGCAACTCGATTCTTTTGAAAGTATTTTTGCCGTCGATTAGGGAGAAGGGGCGATTGTTGGCGGCTCGGTTGGCGTAAAGATACTCTTTCGTGGGATCAGGTGCCGCTTGATTTACCGTCGGAGCCTTCATCGGAGCAGTCTTTGTGATGCCGCCGATCGGATTCTGCACCGTCTTGTTGGGGGCATTGGCGATCGGATTGAAAACGGTTTTGGTTGGCGGGCCGGCAATCGGGTTGATCGGACCAGACGGTGGATTGCCAATAGGGCTAACGGGAGCTGGCGCCGGAGCCGCGATGGGATTCACGGGGCTCGGCTTGGGCGCAACGGTGGGGGCGGGTCTTGGCATCCAACTGGGTCTGGCCGGGCCAAACTGAGGTTGGATTCGCAGCCAATCGGGCAAAATCCGATGTTGACGATACTTGATTTCCGCTCGTATTCGATTGCGGATGTTTTGCCGACCGGCGTCGCGAATCTGTCGTGCCGCGGACTTCGTGGTTTGTTCGATGACAGGGCTGGGTACAGCTTTTGGCCCCGTACCCAGTATCTTGGCGAGCCCCGGAAGTTTACTCAAAACAGTTTTGCTGACTTGGATGGCGATAGTTTGAGGAACAATCCTGCCACCAATCAAGCTGGGTAGTACGTCGTTGAGAAACGGATCGAGCGGCGCTTCCGGCGGGGGTAGGATCGGAACCGGCTGAAAGCTCCTTTTGCCCGTTTGCGGATTACGAATCAAGCGGTAGATATTGCCATCTTCATCTTGATAACCGGTGGGTGACGTCGCCGGATTGTTTGGATCCGCAGGAGTACCGCTATTGTTGTCGGGTCGCAAGTCATTCGGGTCGACATGGGTCGGTGGCGTCGCAGGGGTACCGTTGTCGTACTCAGTTCGAGTGCCACCTCCACCTCCACCTCCACCTCCGCCTCCACCTCCACCTCCGCCTCCACCTCCACCTCCGCCTCCGCCTCCGCCTCCGCTAGCGCCGCCGCCTCCACCGCCGCCTCCACCGCCGCCTCCGCTCGCGCCTCCGTCGCTCTGGGCCATACTCGCCGGGCCTGCAAATTGCTGCACGTTCGTCGCAGGGTGACCGATATTGTTAGCGATCTGGGCATTGATCTCTGCTTGCGTTAGTCTCTGAGTCTTCGCATCTAGCCCGCTGTCCTCGTTGATGTAGCCGTGTAGATCACATTTTGGCGGCTTCTTGGTCTTTTTCTTTCCGTCCGCTTTACCTCTCGGCCCCTTTCGTGCCATTCCATCTGGGTCCACAAATCGCAGCGGGTCGTTCCCCACGTAGCGATGCAAATTAGTATCACCTGCAGCGAACGAGAGCGGGTCTTCCGACAAGAACTGCCCCAGCGCTGCGTCGTAGTACCGCGCGCGATAGTAATGCAGGCCCGACTCCTCGTCGAACTCGCGCCCCGTGAACGTAAAGCGTGGGTCAATAGTGGCATTCGTGTCGGAAACGATTTGGCCGAAGCTGTCGTATTCCAGATGAACGACGACTGCACCTGTTGAATCGACGATGTCGCGCACGGTGAGTTGATGATCGGCGAGCGACCACAACAGGTTGCCCCCCGCATCTTCTTCGGCAAGAATCTGATCGATCCAGGGGCCATAAAGATAGCGCTGCTGCAAAGCACCGTTGGCGTCGAAAACCAGGGCGATGTGATCGTCGTCGATCACGAAGCGCTCCGTTGTTGCAGGCAACGGACCTTCGCCATCGCTGTCGACTGTTTTGCCAATCCGCGCATCGAACACGTCGTACGTGTAGTTCGCTTCGGTTAGCACATTTTCACTGGAATCCTTGACGACGAAACGCGTCAAGCGATTGCGATGGTCCCACTCATACTCGGAAATCTGGCCATCCGAAATGCGCGTACCGCGGATGCGATTTCCCTCGCCGTCATAAACATAGTTGTAGACACCATCCGACAGCACCTGATTGTTCGGCCCGAGCACAAAGCCAGCCAAGGTGCGATTGCCGTTCTCGTCATAGCTGTATATTTCGTTCGGTTGATTGTCGTAATCGGCGGTGAGGAGTTGGTCGCGTTCGTCGTAAGTGTAGTCAACCGATTCGATCAACGTGGTGAACTGCGTAATCCGGCCAGCGGGATCAAAGGTCAAAACGAATTGCGAGATCGGCACGATATCCGTATGCGTAACCTGCTGCAGCCGCGCGGCAAGATCATAGGTATACGTCGTGTTCGCAACCGACAGGGTGCCGGCCAAATCCGCATACCGTTCGACCAGGGACAACTCGCTGGCCGCGTTATAGTTAAAATCGACCCGTTTATCGGCGGTGCCCGGGCCCGACTGCGTGACGCGGGTCACACGGTTCAGCACGTCGTATGTGTACCCATTTGTTGCCCCCGCGTTGCCAGCAATCGTTTCGCTGCGTGCGAGCAGATTCCCCACGTCGTCGTAGCCGAAACTAAAGACGACTTCGGGTACGCCCGGCGTGCCAGCATTGCTGCGCGAAGTCAGCCGTCCATTTAGATCGTAGGCGAAAGAGTAATTTGAATCGGGATCCCCGGCCGCGAGCATCTGGCTCGCAGCATCGTGCGTGAAGCTAAAAGTTCTGAGCGTGCTGCCGCTGCCAGCGAGCCAATTTTCGGCGGTGAGGCGGTTCAATCCGTCGTAAACAAAGGTCCGCTCGCGATTGTTGCGGTCGATCGCGCTGATGAGATTTCCTTCCGCGTCATAGCCGAACTGCCGCGCAAAGCCCAATTGGTTTGTCTCCGTAGTGACCCGATTGAGCGAGTCGTAGGCGTACGCCGTGACGTTTTCGACCGGATCGGTCAGTGACAGCAGATTACCGACCGGGTCGTAAGTGTAGGCCGTTGCTGCGCCGCTGGCATCCGTTTCCGTCGTCTGCCGATTGAGCGCGTCGTAGGCGTAGGTTGTCGCGTGATTGTTGGCGTCAGTGTATGAAGTGAGATTGCCGACCGCATCGTAGCCCATAACGGAAGTCTGATTGAGACTGTTCGTCTCAGTTATTTGCCGATTTAGATCGTCGTAACCAAATGTCCACAGGCGGTTCAATGCGTCTTGCTGTGACGTGAGATTACTGACCTCGTCATAGTTGAAATAGGTGTTCTGATTGTCGGCATCGATTTGCCGAACCAGGCGGTCGATCAGGTCGTACTCGAACACCGTTTCGCGGAGCAGCGGGTCGGTAACCTTCGTCAAATTGTCGGCCGCGTCATAGTCGTACGTAGTGACGAAGTCCAACGGATCGGTCATTGACGTCATCCGGTGGAGTTGATCGTAGGTGTACTCCGTTTCCCGGCCAAGTTGATCGGTGACCTTCTTTAGGTTACGCACCGCGTCGTAGTTGTACTGAACTGTGCCGCCGATCGCGTCCGTGACCGTGGTGAGTTGGTCGATTAGATCGTACGAGTAAGTCGTAACGCGATCGAGACGGTCGCGGACGGTTTTTAGATTATCAACCGCATCGTAGGTATAAAAAATTTCTTGATTTAGCGCATCGCGCGTGCGCGTCAAGCGATTGAGCACGTCGTAGGTGTAACTCGTCGTGCGGCCGAGTTCGTCGGTCCACGCAACGAGATTATCGACCGCGTCGTAGGCAAACGCTTGCTCGCCGCCGAGCGCGTCAGTCGTGAGCGTGAGGCGATCGAGCGCGTCGAAAGTAAACTTCGTCTCACGACCGAGCTCGTCCGTTGTGGCAATCGTGTTGCCGACAGCGTCATATTCATACGCGAACTCGCCTCCCAAAGCGTCGGTCGAAAGAATCAAACGGTCGAGATTGTCGTACGCGAAGGTCGTCTCCCGGCCCATTTCGTCGGTCGCGGACGTCATGTTGCCGACCAGATCGTAGGTCCAACTTGCTTCCCCGCCACTTGCATCGGTCACCTGCGACAAGCGGTCGAGTTCGTCGTATTGATAGCTCGTTGTCCGCCCCAGACGATCAGTCACCGCAGTGAGATTACCAGCGAAATCGTAAGCGTAATTTTCACTCTGCGTGAGCGCATTGGTGACCGAGACTAAGCGGCGAATTTCGTCGTAGCCAAAGGTTGTTACGCGGCCTAATTCGTCGGTGACAGACAGCAGGTCACCGCGCTGATCGTATGACTGCGAAGTCGCGTGCGATAACGGATTCAGCGTGCCGACGACCCGGTTCAACGCGTCGTATGTGAACTGGAAACTGCGTCCGAGTTTATCGAGCAGCGACGTCAGGTTGCCGTTCTCGTCGTAAGTGTAGGTCTCGAATTGTCCGAGCGCGTCGGTCATCTTCACGGCGCGGCCCAGTTCGTCGTAAACGAGAGCTGTCTCGCGGCCCAATTCGTCGTTGGACGAAATCAGGCTGTTGCGAACGTCGTAGACATACTCCATTCGCCCGCTAAGTGCATCGACCTCAGCCACCAGGCGGTTACGGCTATCGAATTCAAACGTCGTGCTGCGATTCAATTCATCCACAATGGAAATCATGTTGCCGGCCGCGTCGTAGCCGATCGTCATAGCTTTACTGGCTGGATCCGTGATAGTTATTAGTCGGTCCCGCAGATCGTAAGTCAGCGTCGTCGCGCGCTCTAATTCATCAGTGGCCTGCGTCAGATTACTCGTTGCGTCGTAGGCAAACAGCTGGTTGGCACCGCGGGCATCGATCATGCGTGTGGGCCGATCAAGTGCATCGTATTCAAAGGTGGTGGTGTGGGCGTTACGATCGGTCGCCGCCAATAAATTGCCGACCGCATCGTAGGTGTAGGTTTCGCTCTGGGCGTGTGCATCGGTCCAGCCGGTCATCCGATCGAGGACGTCGTAAGTGTAGGTCGTGACCTCGCCGAGCTGATCGGTCCAGCTCGCCAGATTGCTGTTCGCGTCGTAGGTCATCGACGAAACAAATGTCAACGCATCGGTCGTTGAGATCAGCCGATTGAGTAAGTCGTAGGCGTAGCTAGTCGTATTTCCACGGCGATCGTTTATCTGCGTGCGATTGCCGACATCGTCATAGGCGTAGGTCGTGACTTCGTTGTGAGCATCGGTCACGCTGATCAATCGGTCGAGCACATCGTAGGCGTAGGTCGTCGAAAAGCCCAGGGCGTCGTCCTCGCGAACCAAGCGATCGATGTCGTCATAGACAAAATGTTGGCGGCTGGAGTCGGCCGCGATGATATCGACGAGCCGGTTACGCGCATCGTAGCCGTACTGCGTTTCATTTCCCCGTTCGTCGACTTCGCGAATCAAATTGCCAGACCGGTCGTAAAATTCCTGCCACTGCGTGCCATCGGCAAAGGTGACGATCATGCTCGGTTCGGTGCGACTATAAGCGAACTGCGTTTGACGCCCCAATTCATCGGTGTACGAAGTAACACGATCAAGTGTGTCGTACACGTACGTCCGCAGGCCGAGCAGGCTATCCTGTGCGGTCAGCGGACGATTGTTCAAGTCGTAAGTCGTCGTCGTGACGTGGCCATTGGCATCAGTGCGAGTGAGCATGTTGCCGCGTGAATCGTAAGTGTACGAGATCGTCGACGGCAAATCGGTTGTTTCAGTCGCCACCAGTCCGGCGGTGGTGTAAGTGTACGTCGTTGTGTAGTCATCCACGATGCCCGGCGTCAGCACTCCGTTAGGCAATGTCATCGTCAGCATTTGCCCTTGAGTGTTGTACGTGTACGCCGTCTGATTCCCTTCCGGATCGGTTTCCAGTAGCACGTTTCCTTGGGCGTCTAAATCGTAAGTCGTGACGCGCCCGCCTGGCTCTTCCATCCGGGTCATCTGGTTGAACGGACCGTATTCGTAGAGATATTCATTCCCATTGCGATCGGTCATCTTCGTCAGATTGCCGAAGGCATCGTACTGATACAGCGTCGTTTGCCCCAGCGCGTTGGTTTCGCTGGTTTTCTGCGCCTTAGCATAGCTCGCTTTGCCCACCGCGTGATACACGCCGAAATCGTCAGGAGCTTGCACGAGCGTCGGCTGGCCGTTGCCGTCGTACTGATAGTTTGACGTATAGCCGCGCTCGTCGGTCATGGTGGTGCTCATGCCGCCGGCGTCGTAGACGAACGACGTGGTGCCTCCGTCCGGTGCGACGGTCTTATAGAGCTGACCATTCGCGTAGTATGTGTATGAAGTAAGCAGGCCGTCCGAATCCGTGAAGGACCGCATCATCGCGGCCGTTCCTTCAAGCGAACGCTGATAGTCGTAGTAGTAGACCTGCTCGTTCGTGCTGCCGTCGGATGGCGTCCTAAAACTCGCCAGTAAAACTTGCGAGCCACCGTCGTGAGTAGCGAAACTGCCGTAGCCATAGCTCCAGGTACGCCCAGTAGTATCGCTGACGGTGGTGAGATGCCCGAAGCCGTCATAACCAAACGATAGTCCCACGGGTGAGGCATCGTTGTTCTGCACAATTGCCAGGCGACCAAGGCCGTCGTAGCTCATCACTAGGGCGTTAGAATACCGATCATTGATGCCGGCCAGTTTACCATCGCTGAGGAAGGTGTAACGCAGTCCTTCGGTGTCGACATATTCAAAGCCCCCACCTCCCATTCTGGACATCGTACCGAACAAATAGTCCGGCTCGATAAAGCCCATCGCGTCGTTCGGGTCTTCTGCAAAGACAAATGTCCGTCCGCCAGAATCGGTCCAACGCAGCTCCCCTTCGCCCCCGAGCGCGACTCGATCCGAATAGCTGTATGCCCACCCTTTGCCCATTCCCAGATCGCCATTGAAGCCGGAAGTGTAGTTTCGGCCGAAGGACAAATCGAAGCCGACCCCCGGCAAGTAAATGTCGGAAGTCACGCGTTTGTTGAAACCAGTTGAGATACCGACAATCACTTCATCGCGTTTCTTCGGCTTCGGAGGGCCTTGCGGAAAGCTGCCACCACCTCCGCCACCACCAGGCTGTGGGCCGCCGAGGGGAATGTTCTCTTCGCAGCAGTCACTTGTCGGAGGCGGCGGAGCGGGCGGAGTGGTCGGATCGCCCCCTCCCGTCACAATTCCACCGCTAATGAAATACTGAAAACTCCCCGCACTCGGGTCGCCTGAGAGAAATCCTACGCCGTTCCAATTGTTGAGCGGCGTGAAATCACGTGGCACGATCACGGTTCGGCCGGAATCGATTTCGTCGTCGATGAAGTTTTTGGTCGCTTGGTCAAACGTCAACTGCGCTAGCGAAGCCGTTTTGTTGCTGGAATCGATCGTTAAAATCGGAATGCCCAAGTCGTTCGCCACTTGCAGTGACTTCGCCGTCGACATTCCTTCCGCATTAAAGACGCGTTCGAATACATCGCGCTCGTTATCGGACCAATTGAAGCCGTGTAGTAAAGCTCGGGAGGAGTTCAAACTGTCGTCCCCGTCAACGGCCACATCACCACGCAGCGCTTTCACATCGATACGCGCGTACTCCGGAAGCTGCGCGATCGACAAGCCTTGAAACGCTGCCGTCGGCGAACCGGTTGAGACCAACGCGATGCCCAAAGCGTTAAATGCCCCTTGCCCTTCGGTCAGCCCCGCGAGCTGTTGCTGCGTACGCGTTCCTTCGGCGAAGTAATCATTGGCAGTCAGACTGAGAAGTGCCCCGATCTCCTCATAGGTTGTAAGTGTCTCGCCATTGCGCAGATCCTGCCCGGCTTGATTGACCGTATCGTATAGCTTGCGGAAAAAGTTCGGCCCGAGTTGACCGGCATCGATGGCAAAGGCCAGTTGTTGGCTGGAGTTCCGCTGGTACTCCGCCCGGAAATCCGCAAGGCTATTGATGTGGTCGGTCCCCGGTTCGTAGACCAGCACATCAATGAAAGCGTTGCCCCCCGCGCCCAAAATTAAACTACCAGCACCGGCGAGTTCGCCATCGAGCGATAGTTCCAGACGCGTGCCAGGACAGGGAGGCTCGCCGCACCCGAAGGGAAACTCGCCCGTTTTAAACTCCAGCGTGACGGTTTTGTCGGCCATTTCTGACAAGACAAAGGTTCGATCGACATACTCGAAGAAGAACTCATTTTCCGCGCGAAAGCGGATATGCCATTTTTCGATTTCCGGAATGCTGTTTGTGCCGGCATAGGTTTGCAGCGGCTCGTAGGGCAACTCGCTAGGAGGCTCATTGATCTGTTGCGGAATGATCCCCAAACTGAACGGAATGTCGGCGACCGACTTGCCCGGATGGTTCGCAGCGAGATAGGTCTCGACCTGAGCCAGATAGTAGTCCGCCGCCATCTCTGGTCGCGACTGCGAAACGTAGTCCTCGTAATCGAATGGCACGAGTTCCAGAATGTCGGGAATTCCCGGCTGCGTGTAGCGCAGCTTGAAAGAGGGATCAACATCGACGCGCAGGTCTGCTTGATTGGGATAGGGGAGATGCGCGGCAACCCAGGTGTGGTTGAATTCGACGGCGACGATGTCGCTCACGTTCATGACGGCCGTCGGATTGAGATCCGCGGCAGTAAGAATGTCCATCACGCCTTCGCCGTTGCGAGCTCGCAACCAATTTGCAGCGTCGTCGATATTGACTCGCACGCGGCCAAAAACGTACTCGGCCTGGATCTCCATGGCGCGAAGTTGATCGACGTAGAGCTTCGCCAACTCCCAGGAGTTACCGGCATGCGTATCAATGACACCCGCCGTTCCTTTCTTTTCGCCGCGATAAGGCTCGAAGGTGTAGTTGTTAACGATCTCTTCCAGCAACTCGAGCCCATGATCGACAAGTTCCTGGCTCGCGGGAAGGAGCTCAAAGTGACCACCATGAAAGGACTGGTTGCCGGCCAAGTCGTGGGCGCGGACGGTGAAGTTGTTATTGATGAGGGGATCGCCCAACTCGAGCGAGATGTTCGTGATTTCAAACCGTCCGCTTGCGTCGGCAAACGTTTGCCCGACGACCCCCGCATTGTTGTCAACCAAGTCGACAAAGGCATTCGGCTCCGTGAAGCCCACAAAACTGACCGTGTCAAACGTTGTTTTCGTATCCCCCAGCGGTGTGGAATCGGTGGCTTCCGACAAACCGAACGCTGTGATCGTCGGCAGTTGGGAATCGATGACGATTGTGAAGGGTTCGGACGGCTCGCTCACCACGGTCCCATCGGGCGACTCGGCCGTCGCGTACGCGATATGCGGTCCATCTGCCAACGTCCCCGTTTCGATGAACCACACTCCGCCTGTGTGGTCGTACATCCCCACTTCATCGCCATCAATGTAGAGCCGTACAATCACGCCCGCTTGTGCAACTCCTGTGACTGTGACGTTTTTCTTAGAGGTGATGCCGTCCGGCTCGAGTTGACCCATGAAGCTGGTGTCGTCCGCCGGGAGCAATTTTAACTCCGTCGGGATTTCAACATCGTCGCGGAAAATAAATGCGCCATACGCCGCTTCATTGCCGGCAGGATCACGCGCGATGGCGGTGAAGAAGTTGCCTCCCACGTCGAGCGAAACGCCGGTAATGCGGAAAATGCCCGTGCCGTCAGATTGGACCGTGACGTTCAATTCTTCCGTTCGCACATTGGTGAGTGGCGTCGTCATGCCGACGAAAGTTACGACGGAATTCGTCGTCGCAAAGCCTTCGACTGGAAAAGAATCTGACAACGGATCAAGAATGAAGACAGGCTCGTCCGGAGGGGTTTCGTCGAGGTTAAAACTGAGGTCGAACGTTGAGACCTTGCCGACACCATCGGTCGCGCGCAGATGCAGCGTGTGCTCACCTTGCAGCAGCAAACCGCCAGCGATGACATCAAGCGCCGCGCGATCCAGGTCAAAGAATCCGTCGGTCGTCAGGAAGGGCTTGATGTCAGTGAACGAGTCGATCGGTTGTGCATCGAGCCCAGCTGTCAATGTGACAATGCCATGCTGGTCCGTGGCGCGACCGCTGACGTAAAGATAATTAGTTAGCCCGTCCGAATCGCTATCGCCGCTGTCGTTCAATAGCCCTGCGGTGAGCTCCGGCGGTTCAACGTCGGTCACTAGTCGCCGGGCGAAAACGCCGGTCGGATCGGCAACGCCCGCGCCCGACCAACTAGCGAAAAATTCAGTTCCTTTGCGAAGTATATCGGGTGCAAACTGCGAACCGGTAACCGTGGTATGAAGCGTTCGTCGCGCAGCCAACGCAGCCCCTGTTGCTGAAAATTCTTGAAAAACGACATCGCCTGAATTGGACGACGTTACGGATCGCCACGCGACCGCAAAACTTCCGTCAGCAGCCAACGAAACTGAGGGCCCCGCGTGGCTTTCACCGGCCAGTTTGGGAACCAATCGCTGCGGCTCGGCTGTGGTGAGCGCACCATTCGCCGCCATCTTTCGGACCACAGTTCGCGCCGCGTTCCCGGTGCCGTTGATCCAGCCAATTAGTACCCGATTGTTCGCGGCCACATCGACCGTGGGACTCGCCTGCACGCCCGCCTTCGTAGTATTTACCAGCGCTTCAGGGGTCAGTGCTTTTCCTGCCGCATTAAACCGTCGGCGGAAGATCCCGCTCGCGTCGCCGATTCCTTTGCCTTGCCAGACGACGAAAAACGCGCCATTGGCTTGCATAGCGACTTGCGGGGCCGACTGCGCGCCGTCCACCGTGACATTCGCTCTCAACTCACCGGTAGTGGCTACCGCTGTAGAACTGAAGACGCGATACATCACATCCCGCGTTTCTGGCTTACCGGCACTGGCTGCCGCGCCCGTCGTCCAGGCGATTGCAAACCGTCCATCGCGAGCCATGCCGACCGCGGCCTCGGCCTGTCGGCCGGCGGTGGTCACGTTCACTCGCCGTTCAACGCCGACCTTTGTTCCATTCGCGCGGAAGCGTTGGAAAAAGATACCTTGCGAGTCGCCAACTCCAGCACCACTCCAAACAGCGATATAGTTTCCTTGAGCATCCGAGGCTACTGAAATCGCGGACTGTAATCCGGCCTGCGTGGTGTTGGCTCTAACTGCCGCCGCGAGCGGGGCACCAGTTTCGCTGAAGCGGCGCACGACGACATCGGAATTGCTTTGATACGCTGCGACGAAACCACTGCCGTTCGAAGTCAACGAAGCGTGGCCTGGATTGGTTTGCTGCGTCCCCGCGATGGCCTGGTTTAGACGGAACTCGCTCCCCAGAGGAACGACGGCCATGAGTTCCCGCGACTCCAGCGTTTCGACAAATAGTGATTCGCGGCGAGAATGGCGTGACCGGGAGTTTTTCTTACTCCTGGGGCGACGAACGGACATGGCAGCCTCTCAGGAGAGCGCGAGGCTGCAGGACTGTTCCACAGCGGATGCGTACCGCATGGGCCTGCCGCCACCCCCCCCTTAACCAAGGGGGAAACCTGCCGCCGATTATACCTGCGGGAACTCGCTGTGCAATCGTTTTGCGATTTCCTATTTGGAACCCTCGTCGATTTACTGTGCAAAAAATTCCATGTCGCAATTGCGTTATTGAAGAAGTCCTATTGAATTTGGTTCGGATTTGCCCTAACAAGGGCCAAAAGGCGTCCGTAGCGACCCTGAAGGTTACTAGTCAGCAAACGAAGCCGCCGGCAGGCAATCAGCGGATTGCCACGTCAAATTCCCAGACTTCATGCACTCCGTCCGATCAACACCAGCCATGCGAATCGCAACGCAATCGCCAACGTTGCCGGTAATGCATACGCTCTTCTTGGCACTCGCCAGTTAGAGCTACTCCCGCGGCAAAGGAATCGGCAGCCGCCAAGGTTATTTCGTGGGTCGTATCCACGGAAAACGATCCTGAGCGGGTAGTTCCAGTGCTCGGTCTGGCTGCCGCCAAGGCGGCCAGATCGAGCGTTTTTTTTAGCCCTTCGACAGCAGGCCTTGTTGCCGCTCTTCCTGTCGATCGACCGTTGGCCGGAATTCCCCTCAACGCAAATTTCCCTGTCGCGCTGCGAGCAAGTGGTTTGCTCTTCTCTCAACGGCTGAATTGATGCCCATCAACCTGATGGACATCAATGAGGAGAGAATCGTCATGGGGAGCAAATTTCGCTCGATTCAGCGCGCGGAATTTTGGCTGATAGCAAGCCTCTCGCCGCCTCTTGAACCCTCACGAAGCTTTAACGAAAACCAGCCGCTGGATGATAACCCAGCGGCTGGTAGGGATTTTCTGCAGATTCTCGCGAAAGGGCGGGGCTTACACGATCCTAGTCACCGTTTCATTGGCGGCCTTCCCAGTGAGACGATCTTTCTTGGTTCCCACTGTGCTGGCAAAGAACCAATCCTGGCCCACCTGGCCGGCGATGGTGTCGATCACCTTGTCGTCCTTCACCGTCTGCGGTCGCAGTTTCGGCGTGGTTGGGCTGAGAGCCCCCGTGCTCAACCTGCGGACGCGAGTCGCGTAGTTCAGTGCGGTGTTGCCCCAAGTGGCCATCAAGCGATCCAAGGCTACAAGGTTGGCATCGTAGTTCGTCCTGCCGGCAATGATGATGTCGTCGCCGCCGTTACCACTGATCCTGTCTGCCCCCGCGCCGCCGATCAGGATATCACGACCGAGCGAACCGGTGAGAACATCGCCGCCAGCGCCACCCACCAGCGTGCTGCGGGCTGCATTGGCCGCTGCCGAGAGGACGTCGTTGCCGGCACCTCCCAGGAATTGCACTGGCACGTTCGGCTTGATCGGCCTGTTCGTTGCCGTTCGCCCTGCCACGATGCTGATGTTGTCGTTCCCACCCAGGCCAAAGACGACGATCTTCGTCGGGTTGCTATACGTTCCTAGAATCAAAGCTCCTTGCTGGACCTGAATGGTCTTGCCGTTGCGGGCGGTGACTGGAGTGAGGGTAAAGATATCCCGGGCGATCGTTCCGCCGACATACAAGACCTTGGCGATCACCGCCGCAGCTCTCACTTGGGCCACTCGCGTAGCTGGCGCGCCGGTGAGATTGTTGCTGTCTCGGGCTGTCACCGAGATGGTTCGATTCCCCTTGGCGATGTAGGTTCGCGTCACCTTAGTGCCGCTCACTCCTGTCACCGTTTGAGTTGGCGAGCCATCCCCCCAGTTGATCGTGAACGTGTACTGAGCCGTGGGGCTCGTCGGATTCGTGACATTGAAGGTGTAGGTCTGCTCCAGGCCCGGCACCGTGACGAGCGGTGCCACCACAGTGACAGTCGGACCGACCGCGACGCTGTTCACTGTGATAGTGAACTGCTGCACGGCGGTGGTATCGATTCCATCGCTGAGCGTAACGCTTACGGTCGCTGTCCCGTTCTGATCGGCAGCCAGCGTGTAAGTCAAAGTGCCCGTGAGCGGATCGATTGCCGGTGGCACGCTGAACAACGTGCTGTTGTCGTTGTCGACAGTGAACGCCAGCGTTTGATCGCTTTCGTTGGCCGGACCAGCACTGATCCCCGTGGCAAAGCCGTTGACGGTGTTCAATCCCGTGTTGGCATTCACCGACTGATTCGGATTGCCCGGCAGAGTGAAGGTTGGCAGATCGTTCACCGCAGTGACGTTAATGGTGAATTCCTGTGGGGCCGAGGCGTTCGTGCCGCCGCCGTTATCCAGAAGAACTGCCGTGACGGTAGCCGAACCAAACGCATCAGGAGCTGACGTGTAGATCAATGTTCCCGTGGCTCGATTAATCGCCGGAAGCATGCTGAACAACGCATCGTTGGTCGTGGAGATAAAGAACGACAAATCCTGTCCACTCTCGTTGGCCGGACCTTTGTTGATGTTGATTGCCCAGCCGGGAACACTCTGCCGACCGGCATCTTCTAAGACGGTTTGATCAGCCCCCTTAGTGAAGCTCGGAGGATCGTTGACCGCTGTCAGATTGATCGTGAAAGTTTGCGTGGCGGAGGTCAAGCTGCTGTCGCTCAAACTAACCGTGACTAGCGCCGAGCCGAACGCGTCCGGAGCAGGTGTGAACGTCAACACTCCGCTATCGCTAATGGCTGGTTGCACGCTGAACAAAGCATTGTCGTTGTTTGAAACGATGAAGGTGAGGGTCTGCTCACTTTCGTTCGGAGCACCGGCCGAGATCGCGGTGGCCTGGCCAGGGAAGGTCTGAGCCCCAGAGTCCTCGTTTACCGTTCGCGTGGGGCCGATCAAAAAGCTCGGCACATCGTTCACCGCGGCGACGTTGATCGTCATCGTGGCCGCGACCGTTCCGGGCGAAGCATCGTCCGCGGTGAAAGTGAACGAGGCAAAGGCCGTGCCGTTCGCATTCAACGGCGGCGTGTAGATCAAGGTCGAAATCGAGGCCGTAGGAATGGTCAGACCCGGGGTCACTGGCGATCCGCCGAACAGCAGCGTGCCGCCACTCAGAGCCAGGCTCTGAATGGTGATCGAGAACAGCGTTCCTCCCCCCACATCGCTAAATGAGAAATCTCCTGCGGTGAAGGTGTAAGGAACATCTTCATCGGTGGTGACCGCACTGGCGATTGCCACAGGGGCATCGTTGACGTCCCTAGACGCCAGCACAGGGGCGAAGTTCAATGAGGTTGAGTCCGTGGCAGTCGCTTCGAAGGTGTAGTTGTTGGTCCCTTCGAAATCGAGGATCGCACCCGCTTCGACTGCAATGGTCCCGTCGGTTGCGACGTCGGCTAAGTTCTCCAGATTGCCAGGAGTTAGGGCAGCGAACAGATCCCTTCCCTCGAGTTGCTCAAACTGCGAGCAATGCAGCCGTCGAAGAAACCTTTGCCACCGCAACAGGGCAGACAGCTTGCGGTTCCGGGAGGTTGTGGACTGACGCAATAGTTTTGCCAGATTTGAAAACATGCGGAAACTCGACGAAATTCAGAGGGCGGGGTTAGGGAGTAAATCGTTTGGACTGGACCTGCACTGTTTGCAGCACGCAATATTTGACTGGTCAAAGCATTTGCGTAGATTAAGCCTTCAGCTTTAAACCGGTGCGATGAAGAAGCCGTGAATATTGCGCGAGGCATTGTTCCACAAAAACCCATTCAAAGTGTAAACGACGGTCGAATAGTGCGGCCTGCCGCGGTGGAACCAGCAATAGGCCGTCTCCCATGCACCGAATTCCGCCTGGGGAAAATCGCGCCATTGCGACCCTGTGCAAAGAATCCACATGATCGCGTCGACGATGTTGCGCAAATTCGAACGCGGGCGTCCGGTACGTTTGGGAGGCGGAAAAACACCCGCCAAGCATTCCCACTGCTCATCCGTGATTCGATGCCGCACCATGCCAACCTCCTTAGGCTTTTGGAGGAAGTAACATGGCAAGAATCCGCGGAATCAGAGAAGATCAGCTTTCAAACGAAGCCTAGATTACAGCGAAGCGAAGGAAGCGAGTGCTCCTCCCCGAAATCCCTGCTCAGCTAATTGCTTAAAGCAGTGGGGGAATGTCCTCCTCCCACAGTAGTGCAGGAGGTCATGTGAACGAAGGCAAGTCCGGGTTGGGATCAAGCACCAGACCCTGGTTAAGTCCAGCTGGCGCGGAACCATCTTCTTCAACGGTGCTAGAATGGAGCAGGATCGGTTGAAAACAATTCAAACAGCTTTTGCACTATGCCGCTACGTGGCAAAGTGCCGTAGTACGTATCATTGCCAGTTCCACCCAAAATAGACGCAGCAACGATCATCGCGCTGTCGTCGACCACCAAGATATCGTCCCCTGCTCCTAGATTCACCGAGGCCTGCCCGTTCACTTCGCTGCCGGCGCGCAGCGCCAACTGATCATTACCACTGCCGCCGTCCAAGCGAAATCGCGACGAATTGGCAGGTGCCACACCGATGGTCCCCAGCAATTCAAAGAAGTCATCGCCGCTTCCCAGGTAGATTGAGGCATGATTGCCAACTGCTCCACTTAGTGAAACCGTATCGTTCCCTGAATTAGTATCCAGATAGACCGAGTTGCCGATATCTCCTTCGATCTCGACCCAATCGTCCCCTCCCTTGGTGTAGGCGACAAGGGAGCCACCAATAGTAGAAGTGGCAGTTTGGTTCAGCGAATCAACACTGGTACTTCCGGTGAAAACCACACTGCCGTCGATCACTCCCGCGAGCGTTAGGGAATTGGCAACATCTCGACCACCGCGGATCAAAACGCCCCCAGTGACCTCGCTGCCAACGCGGAGAGCAACGTCATTCACAGCACTCGTGAGCAAAGCCCCCAAGCTAACTCCGCTGCTCACTTCCAATTCATCTAAAGGGCCACCTTTATCGATAACCGCCGCGATCCCGGCAATGCTCACAGGATCGATACCGTTCCCGAGGACGATTCGGTCTTCGCCAGAGCCGGTACTAATCCCGAGCGTTTTCAACAACGTGCTGTTGGTCAGCGCAACGTCGTTGTTGCCATGGCCGGTGATTAATCGCGTGAGGCTGTTGACCGTGGCCCCGCTTATCGTAACTGAATCATCCCCGCTCCCACCAACAATATCGAGATTCTTGACGACTGTGCCACCATGCACGTTCACGCTATTCGTCCCGTTCCCCGTTTGCACCACAATGCTCTTCGGCGCTGTTTGACCATTGAGATCAACTTCGATCGTGTCATTAGCGGACGATGTTTTGACCGTCACATTGCCCGTTATTCCGCTGAAGTTCCCTACTGGATTCGCGCCGTCGCTGACCGTCCAGGAGTCGGCTGCCGTTTGTTGCAGCAACAGGTCCGCCGCCGAATCGCTCGTGATCGTCAAATTTCCACTAGAGACCGCAGCGGTCGTCGCGAGACACTTCCGAGACTCTAACGATTCCAGGTTTAATTTTCGGCGGTATGAATTCTTTCTCATGTGTCTCTTTCCGATTTGCCTGAGAACGACGGTTCTAAGTTGAAGTGCATCGAGAAACGGTTGATGTTAATCGCTTCCTATTATAGCAGTTCAACTGCGTCTGATTTCACGCAAGGGTCTATCCTGGTGCACAAATGAACTTGAGACTTTCCGCGGGGACGCAGAATTGACATAAGCAAGGTTCTTTGCAGACGCCTAAACTTTCCCGCAGCTTCCTTGCCCTGGCGGGGGACCGTTGGTGGTCCCCACGCCCGCTTGATCTTGCCGGTCTTACCGCGATTGCCTTACGGATTGACCGTCACGCTGTACTTCAGCGACTTCGAGGTGAGCGGCTTGCCGGAGCTATCGGTCACCGCGAAGGCCAGGCTGCCTGACTTGAGCTTGGTCTTGTCGGCGATCCGGATGTAGCCCGCATCGTCGATGTAGTATGGGCTGGCCAGCGGAACAAAGTTCACCTGCCCCATCTTGCCAGCGTCCGAATCCTCCACCACCACCCGGCCCACCGCATCTCCCACTTCCACATCTGCGAAGCTGAAGGTGAGGGAGGTCACCACGTCGTCGTTGGTGTCCAGCAGGACGAAGGCGGCCAGTTCATTCACATTCAGCACGTTGACCGTCATCAGCTGCTCCGTCACT
>JBGSNR010000034.1:0-88319 GCA_041739545.1 Pirellulaceae bacterium
AGCCAATTCCTGCTTCAGCCCAGCGTTTTCCCGCTGAAGTTCGGCGATCAACTCAGAATCACGGTGAGCAGTGGCCATATCCCAAGCATGACTGCAAGCACGACGAAAATGCAAGTAGGCTAAACACGTACAACAGCCAGGAGTGAACTTACTCGCACAAAACGTTGACCGGCTTCAACTTAGCGTCGTCCCAAAGGTGTTGGAACCCGTTTCCAAAACTAGGACTTTACCCCCTGTTCACTTCATCCAAAGGGCCGGTTCAAAGATCGACAGGAGCTTCACGATGGAATGCTTGATTCTGATCGAGTTGCTGGTCAGTTCACTTCGTCCCGGACTTTCGGGAGAGTGCCGGTGCAATCTCGCACAGCGGATAACTGGTCGTGGGTTCGGCCAAAACTTCTGCGAGGGTCGTTTCTCGAAATGCCGCTTCGACCGAAGCCAGCGCGTTGTCCATGCGCTGATGCAGGGGGCAAAGATGGACTCCGTGAGCTTTCAAGCCCAACGGACATTCACGAATGCGAGCGATCGGTTCCACGGCATTGACGACATCCAAAATACTCAGCTGATCGGGAGTTTTGACCAGCGACACGCCACCGCCGCTGCCGCGCTTCGACTGCACCAGATTCGCGCGGCACAACCCTTGAATGACTTTCGACAAGTACGCCTTGGGAACGAGCGTGGCCGCAGCAATTTGATCGGTAGTGCGAGGTTCCGGCGATTGATCTGCCAAAAAGACGACGGCCCGCAAGGCGTACTCGACAGTCTGCGAAAACATGCGGTTTGCCCTACTGCCTTAAAGTGGAGGTTGACATCCAATTTAGCCGAGAGTAAATTTCGAGGTGTTAATTGGACGTGCTTGTCCGATTATCCCACGCCCCTGACGGATGTCAAGTTCACAAGAGGAGTCTAAAGGATGATTAGGATCGACGAAGCCCGGCTAGAAACCGACTTGCCCTATCGTTTTGGTTACCTGGTCGATTTTATCGGGTTCAACGAAGACGATGTGGCCGCCGTTCATGGTGCAGCCTCGGTTCTCGCCCCCTTGGTACCCAGTTTGGTTGATGCGGTCTACGAAAAGCTTCACCATTTCGATGCTACATGGCGACACTTTTTGCCTCGACAATCGGGATACGAAGGAGAAATTCCGCAGAGTCTGGAAGACGTGACGCCCGACCACCCGATGATTAAATTTCGCAAAGAACACCTGGGGCGGTATCTGGCCGCGTTGGTTACGAAACCTTACGACAGCAAAATGGTGGCCTATCTGGATATGGTGGGGAAGATTCATACGCCCAAGGCGGGCTCGAAAGCGCTTGATGTTCCGCTAGTTCAGATGAACGCTTTGCTCGGTTTCGTGGCCGACGCCTTGAACAACACGATTTTTGGGCTAGGACTTGAGCGCGCGGTCGAAGTGCGGACGGTGCGAGCCTTTAGCAAGTTGCTCTGGATTCAAAATGACCTGATCAATCGCCATTACCAGGGAGAGCCTCGGCTGGAAAAGCTTCCGGCTTAGTTGGTACCATTCGCACACTGGCACGAACGTGCCATCCTCGGCACGAGGCTAAAATCAGAAGTGTTGACACCGGGGGCACCTGCCCCCCGTTTTGGATATGGAATTGAGGGATGACTCAACCGATGATGCCCATGGAATTGATTTAATTTCCTTAACCAAGTCCTGACGCGATACTTTAACAATCTGCGGTAAAGTACTAGTCAGTTCCTAGTCCCCAGGCTGCTTTTCTGGAAATTGCGATTTCTATAGCTCACCATGAGCTGGGGTGCCGCAAGATACGGTACCTGGTTCTGCGTACTCCATGATCGAAGAAATGATTCATGATTCGCGTCCTTGTTGTTGATGATCAACCCGTGATCCTGGCTGGCGTACGGTCTATCTTGGCTGCTGCTGGCGGTTTCAAAATTGCCGGCGAAGCAACCACCCTGGCAGAGGCCAAGAAGCTGGCCGATGGCGTCCCCGCGGATGTCATGATTCTGGATGTGCGTTTCCCAGAGGCAAGCGGGTTAGACTTCTTGCCGCGCGTGAAACGATCGCATCCAGACTTAGCCGTGTTGATGTACACCGCCTACGACAATCCCAAATTTGTCGCACGCGCGCTGCAAGGTGGCGCGGCCGGCTACCTGCTAAAGAGCCAGACTGCCGCTCGACTGGTAGACTCTGTGCGGCAAGCGGCGACCGGCCAAAGCTGCTTTACGCGGGAAGATGTCCGCCGGACCAGTGTGGCGCTTGCCGCACCACGGCTGGAAGCGGACGTTGTCGCACCGTTGACCATGCGCGAAACGGAAGTGCTGAAGCATGTGGTGGACGGCAAGACCAACAAAGCGATCGCGCAAGACATGAAGATCAGTTACGAGACGGTGAAGGAGCACATCCAGCATCTGCTGTGCAAAATCGGTGTGACGGATCGCACTCAAGCAGCCGTCTGGGCGGTTCGCGAGAAAATCTTCGAATAGCAGGAAATTACAGCTTCGGAACAGGCAGAATCGGTGTGCCCGGAGGGATGCTCGGCGAAGGGCCCTCATACTGCTCGACGATCCGAATCCCAAAGCCGCGGCGAAGTTCGATTTCTGCCCGCGCTGCCCACGGGGTGCCGGCGTGTTCCTCAATAATTTGCTGGAACAACGAACTGGCACGGTCGATGTAGGGGCGACTCTTGGCTTCAGTTAGAAGTTCCTTCCGAGTGCCAATGTCCCAATGTGTGTGCCGCAAATTCGGCAGCTTTGTGGCAGGAACCAACTTTGGCTTTTGCAGAAATTCCTCAAGGGCCGATCCGTATTCGTAAATACGAGCCTGATAAGCGATTAGCTGGGCGTAAAGCAGATCATAGTTTGCCTGCCAGCGCGGCTTGGCTTCGCGCTCGCGCAACGGTTGTAGTTTGGCGACCTCTTCTTCGGCGCGTGCGAGGTACTGCAAGTAAACGACTGCCTTGGCTTGCTCTTGCCTGGCTTGCTTCGCGAAGGTTGGTAGATCGGGCGCAAACTCCATCCGCATCTCAATCACTTTCGAAATATTGGGGTCATAGGGATTCAAATCGTAGATGACCTTCCACAAAGTGCTTCGAAAATGCGAATCGTCCCGATCGCTGATGATCTCCATTCGAGTGCGGAGGTCGGGCTGATAAGGGCGCATGGCGTCGAGTGCGTACCGTCGTTTTTCACCCTGGACGAGATCGCTTTCGATGCTCGGCAGGAGAAAAAAAATGCCACCGGTTTCGCGGGCCAGGCGTGTTTGCTCGTACGGACCATAGCCGCTGGGGTGGGCGTCGTGCCGACGACGAAAGCCGTCCGTCTGCAATTGTTCAACGAACGCCGTTTCCGGCCCACGGTCGATGCGAATCCAGTGATGATGCTTCGTCTGCGGATGAATCCAGCGAATATGGGCATAGGGATAGCTGAAGACGGCCTCTCTTCCCAACACATAAACTCGGCTGCGAGCTGCTTTCGCTTCGACAATGGCTTGTTCTAGAAAGCGATCGTTGTCCTCGCGGTTGCCGCTTTCATCGGTGACGAGGATCAACGCGACCTTTCGCCCCGTCTTCAGTGCATAGGAACGAAACAATGCCAGCGATCTAGCCACGGCCTGACACATCATTTCTTCGCCCGACGGGTCAATCGGCACGTTATCGATCGCCGCCCGAATCTCGTTACGATCAGAAGTAGGCCGTGGAGTATGCACGCCAAAATTCGCGCCGTAACTGGTGACGGCAGTCGTTAGCCGATCTTCCACGTCTTTGCTAACGACCCCCAGTTGCGTGTAGAAATGCTCGATCCGTTCGCGAATCTCTTTTTGATCGTCCTTCATGCTCTCGGATTGGTCGAAACACCAGATTACTAAGACTGGCTCTTTCTCCATCATCCAGAGGATTTCCTGAGTAATCTGATCGAGTGCCTGCTCGTAATTATCAACAATCGCCCGTGCGTCGCCGATTTGTCCCTCCGGCGTTGCCACGATAATTTCGCGACTGGGGGGAACGTCGACAAACAAGCCTTCGATCTTAATTTCCGGGGCGACTAGTTGCTCGACCAGCGATTCATCCATGGTGGGCTCAGTCGTGCTCACCCCTAATGGTCCCGTAGTGGCAACTTCACCCGCGGTCGGCGAGGCACTGAAGAGCGCGACCGTACGCTCCTGCACAATCTTCATTTCCTGTTCGAGTTCGAGTTTCAAGAGCTCTTCTGGTCGTTCCTCGGGGCGCATCACCTCGACAACCATCGCGGTAATTTCGACCGGCAAAGGGGTGTCAACGACGATAAAAGCAAGTGTTACGACCACCACCAGATGCACCACTGTCGAAACAAGCGCACTGGCCGAACTGCGCAGGGCGTTGCCCCAGGAACGCGGTCGAACGATTGGTGCGGAATTGGTCATGTGGCGAGCTTGGCGGAAATCAAATACTACGACAAGTCAAAGGGATGCTTGCAGGTTCATGCTGTCTCACTTCATTGTCGTGCGGGAAGGCCGGTTAGAGCAACTACGATTTGCAGCTTGCGGCCGTCGCGCGCAAATCACCTAGTCTCCCTGAACCAGCATTTTGGCGGGAAACGAGTGTTTAACGTGCGATCAGTCGCTGGCGACGCCCCGTGTCACGCAAAGGACAGAACTGCCATTCCCCAGTTTCGTGGTGATTGCTACAGTTCCGGCCCGCGAAAGATCGATCAAAAAACCATACTAAATAACGAGTTCTTAGGAACGGCTTCATGCTTGCCATCACTGCTATCGGACGCTTTGCCGGCACTATCACTGCGACGGCCATGGACTTGCTGCGGCGTCCCTTTCCTCCAACCGTTCGAATTGAGACGACCAATCATTGCAACGCGGCTTGTTCGTTTTGCCCGCGTGAGTTGATCGGGCGGAAGAAGACGTTCATGGAAGACGAGCTCTTCGAAAAGATTGTGCGGGAGTGCGGCGAAAATCAAGTAAAGGTTCTACATGTCCATAATTTTGGCGAGCCACTACTCGACAAGAAACTTCCGGCACGCGTCCGGTTAGCCAAGGACGTAGGAATTCCGCACGTCAAAATTTTCTGCAATGGCGCGCTGCTCCGAGGAGAGATCGCCGAGCGTTTACTCGATAGCGGCCTGGACGAAATCAAGGTGAGTTTGGACGGCGCGAATTCCGAAGAATTTAATGAGTTACGGATCGGCTTGAATCATCATCAAGTCGTGGAAAACACACGGAACTTTCGCAAGCTTCGCGATGAGCGCAAGAGTAAGACGATTATCACCGCGGCATGCACGGTGAGTAGTGATAAGCCGGGGACCGAGAAGTTGCTCTCCGATGTAGTCGATCGCATCGATTGGGCCCGCCTGCACAATTGGGCGGGTGGTCGAAAGCTGATCGGCAACGAGAAGGTTCGCCGACCTTGCGACCGGTTATGGCGAACAATGACCGTGTTGGTCAATGGCGATGTAGCCCTGTGTTGCCTGGACTACTCCGGCAAAGAAGTGCTGGGAAATGTGCGTGAGACCAGTTTGAAGGAAATCTGGAATAATCCGCGTTACCGCGAATTGAGGCATCTGCACCGGACTTCGCAACAAGAGAAGATCGCACTTTGCAATAACTGCTCCAAGAGTTACTACTAATCTGGGGATGCATCCCCGCTTTATGCCCTCACTCCCCAGCCAGCCGCGAATTCTCATCGTCCGCCTCAGCGCGGTGGGTGACACTATTCTGACCATGCCAGTGGTCTGTGCCCTGCGGGATCATTTTCCGCAGGCTCATCTGGCCTGGGCCGCGCATGCTGGATCGGCCGCATTGCTGCGCGGGCATCAGGCCCTCGATCAAATTTACGTTGTGCCGAAATACTGGCACCGCCATTGGTCGAGCTTTTTGGCACTGCGGAATTGGGTGCTTGAAAACAAATTCGATGTCGTCCTGGATGCACAGGGCTTGACTAAGAGTGCGGGCATCGCGTGGCTATCTGGTGCCAAACGTCGCATCGGCTTTACAAGGGGTGAGTTTGCCGGGCGTGAATTAAGTGTGTGGATGAATAATGAATTGGTTCAACCAACGGTCGATCATGTGGTCGATCAGCACTTGGAACTCCTGAAGCCCCTAGGAATCAATAACCCCCGAGTGCATTTTGATGTGCCGCGTCTTTCTGACGACGTGACAGCGGTCGACCGAATCGTCAAGCGACTGGATCTTGAACAGGGCTACGCACTCATCCAACCCGGGGCCGGCTGGCCTTCCAAACTTTGGCCCGCGGATCGTTATGCCAAAGTTGCCCGGTGGTTGTGGAATGAACGCAAACTCAACAGCATGATTTTGTGGTCAGGACAGGGAGAGCAAGAGCTGGCGAAGGGAATTACGGCCGATTCGTATCATGCCAGCTGCCTTGCTCCGTCGACCTCTTTGCCGCAATTGGCCGAGTTGTGTCGCCGCGCTACGATCTTTATTGGTCCTGATACCGGCCCCTTGCACCTGGCGGCCGCGGTGGGAACGCCCTGTGTTGGTTTGTATGGCCCGATGGCTGCAACCCGCTGCGGACCTTACGGAAGTCAGCATATTTCGTTACAGAATGCCTGCCTTCAAGGCGGAGCCCGTCACCGTCGCACCGCGAACAATGACACCATGAAGACGATTAGCGTGGACGAAGTTTGCTCGGCCGCTGCTAAGCTACTGGCCAAGTTGCGACTGGTCGCAGCGTGAACCGTTCGCCACGCTACATCGGAAATAAAGTCGTCGCCCCCATCAGCCGCGCGGTTAATTCGCCAATGAAGACCAGGATGACCGCGGCATAAAGAATACCGGTCGCACTCTGCGTATTGGGTATCTTCAGCGTCAGGTAGGTCAGCCAGGTCATCGCGGCCGGGCCAATGATTCCCGCGAGCCATCGTAGCGTTAAAAACAGCCAGAATGAAGTGCGGATCGATTCCGCGGACGCACCACGGGCATTGAGTTCCAGCCCCAGGGATACTCCCGACCAAACAGCGCGGAAGACCAGTGCGATGGCAATGAGCAGCAGAAGTCGCTGGAGCGGTTCCATCCGCATTCCTGGCGAATTCAAATACCAGTGCCCTAACAGCATCGCCGTCACTACGCTTCCCAGAACTAGGGCTCCCGGAAGCCAATCTCCGGCCATCATCCACTGAGCCAGCGATTGAATCGTGCTTGCGTTAGAGGCCACCGTTGAACCAGGCCAGGAGATTAACAACGAACCAGCCGCGGAGAGTAACGACACGAGCCCGATTGCAATCTTCCCCGCACGGTTCGCTTCGTACATCCAAATGACCGCGCCGACGTAACTTGTAACAGCCGATAACACGGCGAGTGTGACAAGCATCCAACCGCGACCTTGCCAGTGGGCGTCGTAGGCCTCGCGATGTGAGTAGATGACCAAAGCGGCGAAAGTCTGCAGGCCCATAAGGACCCACAGGTGCACCCGAAAAAATCCGCTACTCACCCAGCGGGCGGGAGTGATGCCCATGGCGAATGCCATTCCGCCAGTCAGGCGAAACAGAAACTCGATGAGAATAGACCAGATGGCATGCATCGCAAATTAGCCTACTGCCGACCGCCATAGATCAACTGCATCACTTCCGCGCGGGAAGACTGGTTCGAACGGAACAAGCCTTTCATGGCCGAAGTTACGCACAAACTTCCGGGCTTGCGAATGCCGCGGATGGTCATGCAACTGTGCGATGCCTCGACGACCACCGCAATCCCCTTCGCATCGAGTTCTTGTTCCAGAAGCTCGGCAATCTCTTGAGTCATCCGTTCCTGTACTTGCGGCCGGCGGGCGATCGATTCAACCACGCGGGCGAGTTTGCTCAGGCCGATCACTTTGCCGCGGGGGATGTAGCCGATGTGAGTCTTGCCGATGAAGGGAAGCAGATGATGTTCGCACATGCTGCAAAAACTGATATCCCGCACCAACACGACCTCATCGTACGCTTCCGTGAAAAACTTCTTCGTGTGCTCACGCGGATCGGAATGCAATCCGCCAAACATCTCCGCGTACATACGAGCAACGCGGGCCGGCGTTTCTAAAAGTCCTTCGCGATCGGGATCCTCTCCCACGGCGGCCAGAATCTCGCGGACTGCCCGTTCAATGCGCGGCAGATCGACGGGCGAATACCCCGGGCCAGCAACAGGAACACGGGATCCGCCGGAAACACAATCAACATCGTCAGGAGAGGACATATCTATGGTTGCGGGACACAGCCCTGCGAATGTAGGAAAGAACGATTTCAGAACCACTTCACCTTAGCCATGCGTCCAGAAATCGAATAGGGCACGCCTGGAATTTGGCTGCGATTGGCTTGATTATTCGAATGGCTGGTTCTTACCCAAAAGCCTTCTTGAGCAGTTCTAAGCTTTTGGGGACAGCCGTCAGCGGTGATTCTTTTCCTTCGAATTCGAGCGCAATGTACCCGCGATAATTGTGTTTTCTCAGGATGCCGGCAATCCGCGGATAATCGAGATCGAGTGTGTACCACAAGCCACCCCCAAAATACGTCTTGGCTTGCACGTAAATTGCTTTGGGAGCCAGTTTATCTAACCGATCGTACGGATCTTCCAAGAAGTTACCGGTGTCCATGGTGACTTGCAGCCAGGGAGACTTCACGGCATCGACAATCCGTAGCACTCCTTCAGGCGTGAGTCCCAGTCCCCAATGGTTTTCCAAGCCCAATAGAACGCCACATTTTTCTGCGGTGGGGATGATTTTTTCGTAAGCATCGATGACCCACTTGAAGCCTTCATCTTCCGTGTGTCCCTCAAGAACCGGTTCGACGCCGCGATTGGCCATGAGTTCATCAAAGTTCTTGCTCGTTCCCCAAGTTCCAGTATTCACGCGCATCGTGGGAATGCCCAGGGCATAAGCCATCTCGATACACCGGATCGTGTGATCAATGTTTTGCGCACGCTTGGCCTCATCGGGCGAGAGAAACCCCTGATGTGTGGAGAAGCCACACAGATCGATGCCGTTGATGAGTGCCCGCTTCTTGAGCCGCTGCAGGTAGGCTGGACTTTCGTCGGTCATCTGGCGATGCAGAATTTCGACCGCGTCAAAACCCATCTCGGCAGCGCGATCGATGCAGCCTTCGACGTCACGCAAATCATCTCGCTGAAACTGCCAGAAAGAATAGGTGGAAATGGCGATCCGATTTCGCGGCAGCATGGTCTGGAGTTCCTTGGTTTCATCGGCAGCGGTTAGTGAACGCCCGAGCGCAACAGTTGTGGACAACGCCGCCGTCGCTTGCAACCAACGGCGGCGCGTGTGACTGGGAACCAAATTTTGACGCATCGTATTACTCCTCGTGCATTTCAACTTCCGACCGACTGCCAAACTTGAAGCCAGGCTTGACGTACAGCAAGCAGACTCTGTTGAACTTCTTCTGCCGTGCTCGCTTCGCAAAGTATTGTGACGACCGGTTCACCCGCTTGAAATGGTCCCGCCGCAATCGGCACATCTGCCCAGTCGACTTTCGAACCACATTCTACTCGCTGCTGCCAGCCGCGCGGCAATGCCTCCGCCACGGGAGAATAAAGCACAAGTTTGCCCGAGATTCCCCGATCCGCAGAGTTGGAAGTCGACTCGACCGGCAACCGGTCCACACAAGCGAGGTAGTGCAATTCGACAGCGCTGGCGATCACGCCGCTGCGTTCAAGAACTTCCATACCAGCGGTGAAACGGGGGTTAATTTCAAGCAGCCAGCCCGCTCCCGATTCGTCTAAAATGAAGTCGATGCCGAACAAGCCACGCAATTGGAACTCAGAAGCAAGACGTTGACCTAGTTCGCAAAATTGCGCTACTACGTCTGCCGGCAGTCGCATGGGACCAATGCTGCCTGCATATTGAAATGGCTTTGGGGCACCAAACTCAAAGCCGACAAGTTGCTGCGTGAAGCCCAGAAGCAGCGTGTTCTTAGGGTCGGCAACAAAGGCAGCACTGCACGCCTGGCCTCGAATACGGCGCTGCAGGTATTCGCCCGGAGCAAGCCGAAGATGTTTGACGTCGTTGATCTCCCTGACTTGTATTCCGCCGGCAGACTTTCGCGACTTGATGAGCCACCACTGGGGCCCGTCTCCGCTGGGGATGTGTAAACGAGTTTCGGGCACGTTGATCTTCGCCGCTTGAGCAATAGGCTCGATCAAGCTCAAATCGCGGACAAGTCGTAGGATGGCCGCGTCATTTCCCAACAGGTGCCGCTCGGCCGAAATCTGTTCCACGATTTCAGGATAGTTTTCCAGTCCCCCGACATACATCCATGGCATCGGCGGAAATTTCCGGCAAGCGACGGGTAAGCCGGCTGGAAACTCGTTAATTGCCACGATCTCGATCTGCCCGGCAATTGCTCGCAGATCTTGATCGGCGAAGAGATCAACGGCATACGGCGTCATTCCGGCTTGCCGAGCAGAGGATGCAGCAGCGCGAGCGCTGGCACCACAGATAAGCAGGCTCATCGCACCCATAGTCGACGTGAGCTTGCTCTTGGAACTCACGGAATCACGCTGTCAGGTGGATGGCGAGCAATCTGGAGCAGTTGGCTTCGCGGCACAGCTCATTCCCTAAAACTCAATCACATCGCCATCGCGGCCAAGTACAGCATTCGGAAAGATAGATCGTATCAGGGGTAGATTCACTGGGTCCGCGTCGTCTCCCAAAGGATTGACATGCACCAGGACCAATTTACCGACGCGCGCCTGACGAGCAACCTCTGCCACATCGCTGGTGCAGCTGTGGCCGGTCAGAACTGCCCACTCTCGCATGTCGTCAGTGAAGTTGCATTCGTGAAGTAGCAAATCGACTCCCTTAATCGCCTCGACATAGGGCGCCGTCGGCGATGCAGTCGTATCAGTCACATAAGCTAGGGACCGATCCGGCCAATCGAAACGATACCCGACCGATCCACCCGGATGATGCAGCGGAAACCAAGTCATTCGGCAACCCTGAGGCAGATCGAGTGAACCATCTTTCAATTCGTTCCATTGCACAGGAACCGCTGCCGGAAATTGCAGGTCGGCCAGCATATGGTTGCGAATGCTCGCCAATTTGTCGGCAGCACCATGGACGCGGACTTCGTTTATCTTCCGGCCAAGCATAATGTCCAAGAGAAACGACAGACCCACGCAATGATCGAGGTGGGCGTGCGAAACGAAGACGTCGAGCGAATCTCGCTGCATCAAAGGACGCACGCGAAAGAAGCCTGTCCCCGCATCGAGCGCGATTCCAGGCTCAGGCAAAAAGAACGAAGCGGTATGCCGAGTCTCGGTGGGGTGGTACCCGACAGTGCCTAAGAGGTGAATCCGCATTTCTGGATGATGTCTTCTGGCAAGGTGCGGGTCAATTTCCCTAGTCGATTTTTCCCGAAACTAGACCGGTTTATCGGCCGACTTTGCCGCTTGTTCGGCATTCGCGCCCTGAAGAACTGGGCGGTTTACCGAACCGGGGAATGATACGCTGGAAGCGGCCGAGTTGTTAAGGTCGGTTTGTAAAGTGAAATGCGATAGATTTTTGGGGTGGGAATGCGGGAATTGTCTGATGACTGTTCCATCGCAATCACAGTCTTAAGATGGCTCGAATTATGACTGCCGAACCGAATCCCTACGAGCCACCCCGAACTGCTCCTGAGCGAGTAGCCTCCGCAGCACCGTTCATAGAACCTCAGCCCAGTTGGACCCGCGGCATTTATTGCGGGATGTTGGCGGCGGTGATCGCTTTTTCGTTGCCGTGGATCTTTGGGTTAAGTTGGCTGTTCGTTCTTTGGCAGTTCTTGGAACCTACTCCCGTGGAACTTGGCGATTGGGTCGCGCAAACGCCTGCGATGTGCTTTGTTGCGGGACTGGGAATTGCTTTTCTGTTCGGCCTCGCTGGCGTTCTGAATTACGCGCCGGCCAATCGCATCGGCATAGTTCGCGCGCTGATGTATGTGGGCATCGTGACTCTAGCCGCCGCCTTCGGAGCGTTGTTCCTACTCCCCTACCAACATCGATCGAATAATCCTTGGCTGAGCGTGTATACACCAGTTGCCATGATAGTTCCGGTCCTCTTCACCTTCTGTCTAACCCATCGGATGATGCGTAAGACCAGTCGCAATGCAAGGGAAACAAGCTAAACCGCCGTCGCACGATCCGCCGCTACAATCTGCTCGGCGGCGGTGGCCACATTCGGAAGCGGCATTGTGTGCGAGTTTTCTTCTGGATCAAACACGCGCAGTTGCGGGCGAAGTTCAGAAAACGCGGGCACGAACGTTTCCTCGTTTTGCAAACTGACAGGTGCTGCTTCGCCTCTGAGCAGCGCCGTTGCTCCCCACGCAAAACCGCCGAGAACACACAGTCGCATCACCGACGACAAACCAAAAATGACCATGTAACCGGCCTGCGTTTCGGCGAGGTTCCACAATATGGTCCCACCGATCAGGCTGCCTAACATCATGGCCGACGCGTTGCCAAAGTTGTAATAGGTGATGATTCGCGTCCGATGCTCGCGTGGCACGGCTTCCAAAAACATTAGCGACATCGCTAGTTCATAGGCGGACCAGGTAACGCCCGACAAAAATTGCACGGCACCAAAGTAAATCCAAGTGCCGTGGACCATGATTGGCGAACCATCGCTGCCGCTGATCGGCAAAGCCAATTGCCAGTTGCCAAGCCAATCAGCACCAATCCAGATTGCCGAGACCGGCGCGATTAAAGAGCCGCCCAGCCAGAATAAACGTCGAGCGCCCAGTTGTTGCGCGATCCTGCCCCACAGAGGCATGGCGACTGCCTTGCCCAGGAAGCAGAGCGAAAAAATCAACACAACCGCAAACGGATTGATGTTTCTCTCCTTCAGCATGTAAGGCATGAAGAAGGGGCCGGAGATCTGCACAGCGGCCTGCATCGCGAGCAGATAAAAAATCAGTTGGTTGCTTGGTCCCGCCGCACGTCCGGTGAAGAACTGCAACAACGTCGGTCCGCCGCTCGGCAAATCGTAAGGCCCACGATGCAGCGCCAGTGATCCCGCGGAGATAAATCGCGCGAGGGCGGCCACGATGAAAAGCGTGACGAAGACTACCAGGACCGAAGTCGGTGCCGGGAGCGAACGATCGAGCCATTTGCCGGCGGCCGTTTGAATGACGATTCCGCCGAGCAAAAAACCGATCATCGCGCTCGCTTGGGAAACGCGGGCCCGCGAAGCGAGATAACGAGTCCGAATCGAAATCGGCAGGATACCTTCGATCCAGGTGTTCCAGGCTCCGCTGCAAGAGAGGACGCCAGCCCAATACAATGTTGCGGCGAAAAGTACACACACAATGGCCGCGTTACCGTGCAACAGCACAGCCAGCGGCAGGATTAACAAGGATGCCGCCTGCAAAGCTGCCGTACCAACAACCCAATGCTGAAAATTTCGAGTAACGCTGAGCGCCCAAGGGGTGAGCAATTGCACCACAGCACCGAGCATCATCGGCACGGTCGCGACGAGGCCGACCAGGGTTTCACCGGCTGCGAGGGCAACGGCGAAGATTTGAAAGTTGGTCTCTCCCAGAGCGACCATCACACTGTAACTGGCACCATCAGCGAGGGAAGCGCGCAGGTTCGTCCTGAGCGGTTCCGACGAATCGGACTGATCAAGGGGCATCGAGGCAGGTGGGAACCCCGTTCCTGGCTGCGGAACAGAACGGGTGGGCGGGTGGCGATTCCGGTCGCGGGAGTTAATCTATTGTAAGTTCGACGGTTGGAGTTGGGGAGGGATTCGAAACGGCATTAGGCCCCTTCCCATCCGAGAACCTACTAACTGATGTACGAATATCGGGATGGGTTCGGCCCCACAAGACGAAAAGTTACAAAATTAAAAACAACACCGCTGGCAGCGGGTGGCCGACTTCACATCGCCCCCCTGCAGCGGTTGGAAAAATGGGGGTCGGGGATCAGAGGCTGGAGAGGGAAGCATGAAGATGAAATCGACGGTCACTTATTCGACAAGTCAAAAGACAGCTAACGACTCAGGCTCACTGTTATTCCCCGCCTCCCTCCGACCCCTGACCTCCGATCCCGGATCCCTTAGGAATTTCGCATGACAGCGGCGACGGTCGACAAATCGGGAGATCGCGTACGGCGGATGTTCGGCGAAATCGCGCCCAACTACGACCTCATGAACCACGTGCTGTCGTGCAATGTCGACCACTATTGGCGGTGGCAGACTACGCGCCTCGTTCCGCCCGATGGCAGCGATTCTCCGATTTTGGATTGTTGCACGGGAACAGGGGACCTTGCGTTTGCCTACCATCGGGCAGTGAAAGGCAAAGTGCCTGTCGTCGGAACCGACTTCACCCCTGAGATGCTGGCAATTGCTGAAACCAAGCGCGACCGGCGGAAGATCAACGGAATTGAATTTAAGGAAGCCGATTCGCAAAACCTGCCGTTTGATGACGACACTTTCCAAATTGTCTGCGTCGCCTTTGGACTGCGAAACATTGCCGACACCGATCGCGGGCTTCGGGAGATGACCCGAGTTTGTCGTCCCGGCGGTAAAGTGGCGGTGCTGGAATTTTCCATGCCGACCTGGCAACCCATGAAGTGGGGCTACGGTTTCTACTTCCGCAACGTGTTGCCGCGGATCGGCCAGTTGTTCGCAAGAAATCGCTCGCAGGCTTACGAGTATCTGCCCCAAAGCGTTGGTGAATTTCCCAGCGGTCAGGCACTTGCGGATCGCATGTTGCAGGCAGGCCTGTCGAAAGCCTGGTTCAAGCCGATGACGTTTGGCATCGCGACCATCTACGTCGGCGAGAAGTGAGGCAGCCTTGTCGCATCCTTATGTTGTAGCGATCACCGGTGCCAGCGGCGCAGTTTATGCGATTCGCCTGTTGAGCGAACTAGTCCGCACCGGGCGTCCAATTCATTTGACGGTGAGCGATTCCGGCCGAGCGGTCATCAAGCAAGAATTGGGCCTCGAACTGCCGCGCGATGCGTTTGCCCCAGAGATGCTGCTAAGTTGGATTCGACCCAATGCCGCTGAGAGTCCAATCGCCGCGGTTCAGGCATTGCAGCAGAAAGAAGACAAGTATCGCAGGCTCCGGCCTGAGCTTCCAGCAGCGGACACACTCCGGCAGCAAATTATCGTCCATGCCGCGAATGATTTCTTTTCGCCGATTGCCAGTGGTTCCTACCTCACCGCAGGGATGGTCGTTTGTCCCTGTTCCGGAAGTACGCTAAGTGGCATCGCCCACGGAACCGGGGGGAATTTGATTCAACGCGCAGCAGACGTACATCTCAAGGAACGACGCAAGCTAGTAATCGTCCCGCGCGAGGCACCCCTCTCGATGATTCAGCTCGAAAACATGAAAATTGTCGCGCAAGCCGGTGGCATTGTTCTGCCTGCGATGCCCGGCTGGTATCACGAAGTAAATTCTCTCGCCGACCTCGTAGATTTCGTCGTTGCCCGTATTCTGGACCAGCTCGGCGTCGAACATACGCTCATGCAGCGCTGGGGCGATTAGCTCTCCTACTATCATCCAATTGCCCCTTCGACCATATTAGTCACTCGGTACTTTTTTAGGTCGAACGAAGGGGATAGAAGGTGAATTCCGAACGATTGCTTGAGCGATTTCTGCGTTATGTCCGCATCGACACCACTGCCGACGACGAATCGACGACGTATCCCAGCACTCCTGGCCAATTAACCCTGGGCGCAATGCTGGCGGAAGAATTGCGGAAGATGAATCTGCAGGATGTTGAGCATGACGAGCATGGGCTCGTCTGGGCAACCATTCCAGCGACGATCGACACGCCAGCACCGACCATCGCGTTCAATGCGCACGTTGATACGTCCCCGGAAACGACCGGGCAGAATGTTAAGCCGCAAGTGATTCGCGATTACCGCGGGGGGGACATTTTGCTCCCAGCGAACAAGTCCAAGATCATTCGCGTGGCCGATAACCCGGAACTTGGCAACCTGATCGGCAAGACGATCATTACCACCGACGGCACCACGCTGCTGGGCTCCGACGACAAATCGGGGGTTGCGGTGATCATGGAGTTCGCCGAGCATTTGTCGGAGCATCCGAACATTCCCCACGGGCCCATCCGGATTCTTTTCACCTGCGACGAAGAAATCGGGCACGGCGTTGAGCATGTCGACTTGCAGAAACTGGCTGCAACGGTTTGCTACACGCTCGATGGAGCCGGCGCCGGCGAGATCGATGTCGAAACATTCTCTGCCGATGTTGCCATCGTTAAAGTGATTGGCGTCAACATTCACCCCTCCATCGGCAAAGGGCGGATGATCAATAGCATCCGTGCGGCAGGTCGATTTCTGGATCGACTTCCCCGCGAAGGAATGTCCCCGGAGACAACAGAAGGGCGAGAAGGATTCTTGCATCCGTATACGCTGGACGGTAGCGTCGCCGAAACCACCATTCGCATCTTGCTGCGCGATTTCGACACCAACGGCCTGCATACCAAGGCCGAAATGCTGCAGAAGTTAGCTCACGAGATTGAGCGGGAACTGCCCGGTATCAAAATCGAAGTCGAGGTTCGCAAGCAGTATCGCAATATGGCCGATGGCTTAAAGCGCGAACCCCGTGCGGTGGCACTCGCCGTTGAAGCCTTTCAGAAACTTGGGCGACCTTGCCGGCAAACGATTGTTCGTGGCGGGACCGATGGATCGCAGTTCACCGAACGCGGTTTGCCAACTCCCAATCTTTCGACCGGCGAACACAATCCGCATTCGCCTCTCGAATGGACCTGCTTGGAAGAAATGACGGCAGCGGTGGAAATGCTGACGGAATTGGCTCAATTGTGGGGACAGCAAAAGGCATGAGCGGGTGGTTTGAACGCACCGCATAGTGCGAACACCTCTAGGTCCACTCACGGCTTGAATGGCGGCTCGGTGTCCATTGGCTAAGCTATGCTCGCTCGTCGCTCGCCCAGTCGTTACGCTGGAGTCGTTGCAAAACTCGATACTCCTTCTCTCCGGGAGCTGATGCGATGTTCACATTTCACGATGCTGGGAGGCGATCCTCGCGCCGAGAGTGGCTGCGCGTGGGAAGCCTTGGCGTTTGTGGTGTAACGCTACCTGGACTGCTTGCCAGCCAACAGGCTCGCGCGGCAGGAAGCGGAGGGCGGGCCAAATCGTGCATCGTCATCCTGTTGCTGGGTGGTCCGCCGCAGCAGGAAACTTGGGATCCAAAGCCCGATTCGCCGGGCGAGTATCGCGGCGAAGGGGAAACGATTGCCACCAAGATCCCCGGCTATCGCATCGGTGAATCGATGCCGCGGATTGCAGAGATCGTAGACAAGCTGACGATTCTCCGTGCCTGCCGCACGCAAGACAATGCGCACTCGACCAGTGGCTATGCGATGACGACGGGGGTCGCGCACATTCCCATGCAACTGGAAGGAGCATCTCCAGGGGCACCCAACAACTGGCCGAATCTGGGGGGCATTATCCGCTATCTCAAGCCAGCGGTCGGGGCCATTCCATCGGCCATAACGCTGCCGGAGATCGCGGCCAATGATGGCAACAAAACGTGGCCCGGACAGGACGCTGGTTTTTTAGGTCGCGGCTGCGATCCCTGGCTCTTGAACGGCGATCCGAATGCCGCCAGTTTTGAAGTGCCGGATCTGGCGATTCCGACGGAGGTCGGCGCTCCTCGGTTCGACTCGCGAACGCAGTTGTTGTCGCAACTCGACCGGCGTGTCGCACACTTGGAGCGGGGTGGTTCACTCGATCGCTTCAATGTGTGGCAACAGCAGGCACTCGATATGGTCCGCTCGCCGCAATCTCGGCGCGCGTTCGACCTCAACGATGAGAGCAATGCCACGCGTGACCGCTATGGCCGCACCCGTTTTGGCCAAAGTGTGCTTCTTGCGCGACGGTTGGTTGAGGCGGGCGTCTCGCTGGTGCAAGTGAATTGGCCCAGACTCGACGGCGCTCCCAATAATGGCACGTGGGATACCCATACCAAGAATGGCGAATCCGTCATTAAGCATCTGATGCCGCCGACAGACGTTGCTTTCTCCGCACTGATCGAAGACTTAGAGCAGCGTGGTCTGCTCGATGAGACGCTTGTGGTGCTCATGGGTGAGTTCGGCCGCTCTCCCAAAATTAATGGCGCGGGCGGGCGAGATCATTGGGGGAATGTTTTTTCGATCGCGATGGCGGGGGGCGGAGTAAAGCGAGGCGTGATCTACGGCGAATCAGATCGCCTCGCCGCAGAGCCTGTGAGTGGTCTTGTCCGCCCCGCCGATTTCACTGCGACGCTGTTTCATTGCTTGGGATACACACCCGAGACAACCCTGCGTGACCTGACTGGCAGAGAGCAACCGATCAGCCGCGGTCGAGTCGTTCGTGAGATTTTGGGCTGATCAGTGCTGCTCAGAGTCCTAGCCAGTGAAAAGCGAAGCCTAAAGGCCATGGCATCACCTTTTGGTGCGCTGCATTGCGGCGTGAATCAACGTCGTTACTTCAAGCAGCCTTTTTCTTCTTCTTGGCTTTGGGCTGTGCCGAATCACCGTCATTCTTCTTCGGCATGGGGGCATTTATTTCGGTTCGCCAGGCGATCAGGCGGGCATGCAACTCTTTCGCCTTAGTAGGGTTCTCGGCGGCTAGATTTTTTGTCTCACCAAGATCATCCCCCAGGTGATACAGTTCGAGCCGGCCATCCTCGAGAAATTCCATCAGCTTCCAGTCCCCGACCTGGATCAAGCTGACGGGTGTCGTGCGCCAGGTATCCGCCCCCGCTCCCAAGTATCCGGGGAAATGTTGAAAGATTGCCTCGCGCTCAAGTTTTGCACCCGGATCGCGAAACAGTTTCACCAAACTTTCACCATCCAACACTTGCCTTGGTTTTGGTGCCGCGCCAATCTCCAACATGGTGGGAAAGATATCGACATGAATGGTTGGCACATTGCAAGTCGAACCCGGCTTGGTCACGCCCGGCCAGCGCACGATGAATGGGTCGCGCGTGCCACCTTCGTACAAACTCCCTTTGCCGCTGCGCAGCGGTGCATTGTCGGTGATGTCTCCTGCTTTCTTGATCCCTTCGCGTTCGTAGCCTCCTAGGCCGCCGTTGTCGCTGGTGAAGATCAGCACGGTGTTGTCAGACAGTTTCAAGTCATCCAGTGCCTGCATCACACGACCCACACTTTCATCGATCGAATAAATCATCGCGGCATAGGTTGCATTGTTGTGCCCATCGACGCCTGGCTTATTTTTGAATTTGGCAATAAGGTCTGCTTTCGCATCATGCGGAGTATGAACACCAAAATGGGGCAAGTAAAGAAAGAACGGTTCATCTTTATGGCGCGTGATGAAGTCGACCGCTTTGTCGGTGAGAAAATCAGCCAGGTATTCTCCTTTGGGATATTCCGTTTGTGGGTTGGTCGCGAAGTTGAAATGCTTCCCCATGCTAACGATGGCTTCGTCGAAGCCACGTTTGCCGGGCTGGTATTCTCCTTGCTGTCCGATGTGCCATTTCCCAAACATGCCTGTCGCGTAGCCCGCCGCCTGGAGTTGTTTTGGAAAGATATCAAGATCGAGTGGCAAGTCAGTGATGTTGTCGACAGGTCGCAGCGGTCGTTTGCTCCAATCGAAGCGATCGATCCCGCCAACGGTATAAATTCCGGTGCGAGCCCCATACTGACCACTCATCAAGGCCGCCCGCGTCGGGGTGCAATTTTGACAATGATGATAATTTAAGAGTTTCATACCTTGCGCCGCCAAGCGGTCGATATTGGGCGACTCGTAGTACTTGCTACCAAAGCAGGCGAGATCGGTATAACCGAGATCGTCGGCCATGATAAATACGATGTTGGGTTTCGTTTCCGCGGCCGCAACGGGGATGGCTAGGAAACAAAAGACAATGAAGAACCACGTTTTCATGAGGGAATACCTATCTCTTGGCGCGGCGGTGGATCGTCTTGGGATGGACATCTTGATCTTTCGTCACTCGCCGCCATTCGGCAAACTCTTTGCGCAAGCGGGCAAGGTTCTCGGCATGAGCGGGGTCGGCGATGAGATTATTCACTGCCCAGGGATCGGCATCGAGATCATACAGTTCTTCCGGCGGCGCGTCGCTCATGCAGAGTTGCCGCAGCAATTCATACGGCAGGGGCTGTGCATCCTTTTGTCGCACGGTTTCATCGTGCAGGTCGATCGCGTATTGCGGACCTGGGTCGCCGTATTCGCCGTGCCCGCTGCCGAGATGCAAAGCTTTCTCGACAGGACCATGCACCGTGTCTTGGATCAAGTTGCCGATATAGTAATAGCGACCATCACAGACCGCGCGGGCCATCGTCGTATCGCCTTTGTTGCCGGGCGTGGACATGAAACTATTGTTCGTTTCGGTCATGATCGATTGCCGGTCGAGCAAGTTGTCAGCGGAACCGTTGAGAATCGGCCAGAGCGATTTGCCGTGGCAAACGGCCGCGGGAGCAATGCCGTACAGTTCGAGAAACGTTGGGTTGAAATCTAATTGCGAAATCGGAGCGATGATGACGCGCCCGGTTTTGATTCCCGGTCCCTTGATGTAGCACGGCACCTGCGTTCCCGCGGGATAGACGCTCGTTTTGCCGCGCTGGATAGGGATACCATGATCGCCGGTGAAGACCACGATCGTTCGCTTGGCTTGGCCGCTAGTTTCGAGCTTTTCCAGCATTACCCTAACGAACTCGTCGATGTTCCGAACATTTGAGTAATACTGCGCGATGTCGATGCGCGAGGCCGGCGTATCCGGCAGCCAGGGGAGCATCTGGATCGCCGCCGGATCGACATCGTTGGGTGCTGAGTTGCGATCCTTGGGATCGGTCAATTTGTGCTGTACCGATTTCCAAAACGGCGCGTGAGTGTCGCCCGGATTACACCAGAAAAACCATGGCTTCTCGCCCGCGTCTTCAATCACCCCAGCGAGGTCGTCATCCTTGTAAAATGCGTCGTAGGGAAAATTTCGCGCGGGCTGAACATGTAGCTTGCCGGAGAGCGCGCAGTACACCCCCGCGGCATGAAGCTTCTGAATCAAGTTCGGCAGATCCTCGTGCATACCGGGAACGGCCAGATTCGTAGGATCGTTTTCCTTGGTTAGCGGATTCGGCAGGGGAATCCATTTCTCGGGTCCGCCGAACTTCGTGCTTTTGTTATGAACATTGCGCCAAATGCCATTGGCATGAGGCAAGAGCCCGCTGTAGATGGCACCCTTGCTCGGGGAGCAAACGCTTTGACCGCAAAATGCGTGCGTAAAGTTCACGCTCTCGGCGGCTAGTTTGTCGAGCGTCGGCGTTTCCAGTCCGGCTATCCGCGTGTGCGGCTCCCGCGCAGCCCGCTCGCCGGTGAAGTAGCCAAGATCTTCGACGTAAATGAACAAGATGTTGGGCAGGCGGTCAGCGGCCATCGCCTGCGGTATTTCCGCGCAGAAAATGCAGACGAGCAAAAGAATTGCGCTGCTGAATTTCATTTGGCTTGCGACTTATCTATTGGGAAGGATGGCAAAAATATTCAGCAGATTTTACAGATCTAACTCGTAGTCTTGGGGGTGTCGCTTAGGCTGCGGCTTAAAGTTTAAGGCTTCTACTTCGCGCGTGGTTTCTCGCTTGGATTTGAGTCATCCAGTTGAATCCCCTTGGCACGTTGCTTGACCCTAGCGAGCGAGGCCCTTTCGTCAGGAACATCCTCATTCGCGCCCGGGCCAATCTTCCCACCGGCTTTGTAAATCGGCGCGTACCCCGGTTCACGTTCGCCCGGGCCAAGACGCAAGCGCACGTCCTGTCTTTCAGAATACGCTTTTTGCAGGGCTAACATTTCTGCTAAACGTTTCGGATTGGAACTCGCCAGATCGTGGGTTTCCGTCCGGTCATTATTCAGATCGTAAAGCTGCCACGGCTGGTCATAAGCCGTCACCATCCGCCAGCCGTTATCAACTACGGCCAAATTATTGAACAGCGAAAAATACAACGTTCGCGGCGGAAGTGTCTTGCCCGTGGTGAGGACCGAGGCAAACGAACGGCCCGGCAACGCCGGATGTTCCTTGCCGCCAAAATTCCGCGGATACTCAACCCCGCCGAGTTCCATCAGCGTCGGTAGGATGTCCGTGACGTGCAGCGGTTGGTCGTTGAATTTAGCTGTGGGCTTAATTCCCTTGGGCCAGTTGGCAATGCACGGCGTCGTGACGCCGCCGCTATGTTGCGTCCGCTTGTAGTACTTGAGCGGCGTGTTCGATGTGTGTGCCCAGGCTACGCCCGTGTTCCAGGTCGTCCCAGGTGTGCCGAAATCGCCTCGGCGCACTCGGTCGTTGGGACTCGCGCCGTTGTCGTTCATGAAGAGGACCAGCGTGTTGTCAGCGATTTTCAGTTCTTCCAACGTTCTCATCACTTGCCCAACTCCCTGATCGACGCAGTCGACCATGGCCGCGTAGGTTGCCATGCGCAGATCCTCGAAGTCGCGAGACTTTTCATCGAGCGAATCCCAAGCGGGAATGTTCTCCGGCCGATCGGGGAATTTCCAACCCGGCCCCGCAAGGCCGATGGATTGCTGCTTAGCGAAACGTTCTTTACGAATCTCGTCCCAGCCGCGCAGATACTTGCCGCGATACCTGGCGACCTGCTCCGCGGGTGCTTGGATTGGCGAGTGCGGCGCGTTGTAGGCAAGGTACATAAAAAACGGCTGCTCGGGATGCGCGGTGTGTTCTTCGCGGAGGAACTTCTCGGCGTAATCGGAAAGCGCCGTTGTGACGTAAAAGTTCTCTTTCGGCACGGGCCAGGGCTTGCCATCGAGCGTAAACGAATCATCGCCGAGAAAGAAATCGGTGCCGCCTCCCATGAAGCCAAAATGCCGATGGAATCCGCGTTCAAACGGGACGCCGGCGCAATGCCATTTACCGATCATCATCGTGCGATATCCGCCGGCTTGAAGAACCTCGCCAAAGTTGGGGCTATCCTTGCGGATTGCCACATTAGGGTCGCGGGTCCAGAACTGATGCCCCGTCGTGAGCGCGGCCCGACTAGGCTCGCACTTGCCGCAGTTGTAGAACTGAGAAAACTTTATTCCGCCGGCCGCAAGGCGATCAAGATTCGGCGTCTGAATTTCTCCGCCGTAGGGTCCGATGTCCGAATAACCCATGTCGTCGGTGATGATCAGCACGATGTTGGGACGTTTGTCAGCAGCCTGGGCCTTCGTTGGATCGCCCGCGAGACAGACCACGAACAGCAGGCAACCGAGCAGCGCAAACTTCATAAACGGCGTCTCCGGGATGGGTCTTGGCCGAGAGAAGAATTAGCCAGACCATGATTAGATGCTCAACCAGTCGAAATTAATCGACCACTTTGGCAACAATCCAGCGAGGATGACGCACTGAACCGCCTGATCCGGCAATAGAGGAGCCAAACCAGTGAAAGCAATCATTATGGTGATGTGCTTGATTTAACGCAGGCTCACACAGCCGGTGCTGCCAGGCGCATGGTCCTGGGCAGCAGCAACTTTGTGTTAACTCAAAAACGATTTCGTTCCGACTTCAAACCAGCCTTACCGCTGCTGGACGCGCTTCTGCATGTCTGTTTCCAGAGTGCCGAAGACGTTCTCGTGGCGTTCGAGAGTAACGTGCAACGCGTAGAGCAATCGCTTGGCGGTGTACCAATTAGTGATCACCCGCTGGGCGAGCGGAATCGGCGTGTCGGAAGGGCCGGTTGGATGCATGTTAACGCCGAAATCGATAATGACTTCTTCTGGCGTGCCGGAAATACGGCAGAAATTGGCGTAATTGGCGTTCACGGTGTGATCGTCAACCACAATCGCGTTGGCCGCTGCTTCGTCCGTTTGCTGGCGTTCAGCACTGGTTTCACTCATGATTCGTCCCTATTCAAGTAATTAAGAGGAGAGGGTCTACCCAAATCGCCTTGCGTAAGGATAGCTCAGAAAATGCGGTTAGTCGGCCGATTTATCTTCCAACATTAAACCATAGCCGTGCTTGGTAAGCGAATAACCCCCCCGAAAGCGCTCACCGGTCAATGCCCCCTTCGTGATTAGCTGCGATAGGGAGTTCCGATGGGTATCGTGCTTAGGGCCGCTGAAACAGAGCATGTGGCCCGGCGTCATGCGGTACCAGCGAAAGACCTTGAGTACCGACCGTTCACCCGCAGTCAGCCCATTGGCGGAGCGTCCTGAATTGCGTTGCTGGGGGGTGAGCAGACCTTCGTCCGAAGGCTCGGCTCCCGTTCCGGGCTTAACCACTTTGGAGGCTGGGCGGGACAAGGTGATACTCTTCACTCGATTTTTCATAGTTGGTCTCTTCGCAAGCCAAGCCAGCTCCGCTGGTTCGGCAAGACAGGTCGAGTCATAACGGGCGGAAGTCGTCCTGATTTTCGCCCTCACAGCCAGCCGAGGCCACTGTGACGGAACTTGCAAACGGTCTACATCTCAATTACGCATGAACCACCGTCGTGGTTTTCGTAGGTTATTTGGTCCTCAAGGCTTTGGTACTCATACGGGCCAGTTTCTGTTTGGCACTGAGCTTGATGTTGGCTGGAGTGGAAGGCAATGCGAGTAGCCCTGCTAAATCGGTCTTGGCTCGTTCCTGATCTCCCATCGCGGAGTAGACCAGCGCCCGGTTGTACATAGCCATGGCCCGAATATCGGCCGGCGTCGAACGGGCATTGATCACAAACGTGTAGTGGTCGATGGCAGCCGGGTTGTCTTCCTGGTTGGCGCTCTCCATTCCTTCGCGGTAGCGACTCATCGCCCGCCCGCGTTCGGAAAACCATCCCAGGAATTGCTGCCAATAACTCATGTGCCCTCCTCGGGCTTGGGTCGTCACCGCGAATCAACTCTTCTTTCGCGGCGGAACCTTAGGCGCGGCCAAAACCTTGGCGGGCGCTTTGTTCCGGAGACTTGCCTGGGATGCGGTGTGCAGGGCTTCGCAACGTTCGTGGGCCGAGCGATAAGGCATGCCGGAAACGCGTTCGTAGCGTTCCGCGCGAATGAACCAAAATGCTAGGCCGCCTGTATTGTGCGGCGGTGTGTCGTCTTCCGGCGTGGCACGCACGCCGAGCGATCCTTTGCGGCCGGTGGTCTTCCAACCTTTGCGTTCCATGATCATCCGCACAATCACGCCGATCGCTTGTCGCAAGCGGGTGCTGCGCTGGGTGTGAACGCCCCCCAAAAATGCGTCCACTTCGGGGATCGCTTCGAGTTCCAGAACCACGCCTGCCAGAGGAGCCCGGTCGTGATGCAGTTCGGATTCTTCCATCCGCTGCTGGCGGTGAGGATCGCTGAAAAATTCGAGCAGCAAGGCAAAGGGCTGATCGGGATCGTTAACCACGTCGGAAAACGTTTTCCCTTGGGAATCGGCCAGAAACTCTTCGCGGCTGATCGCAATTTTCGACATACAGCTCCGATCGGAGGACAGATGCGGCTTGCCTACCTACAAATATTGTAACTCCATTCGGGTGAAAAGGAAAGGGGCGGTGGTACGGAATGGACGGTCGCGGACGGCTGCCCCCTGTCGTGATTTGTGCTTCGATTGGTTCGTGAGGTTCCGTCTTCACTACCGATGGTCTCGAATCATTGATGACTTGTCAACAGTTTTGCAGAAGTAGAAGACGCCCATCTCGGCTTTGTACGTGGCCAACTCAACTGGGCGGATTGGGGAAGCCACCCGATGCTGATGAAAATGGACCACGGGCTTAACGGATGGGGCGGTCGTCCTCGATTCGCCGTGTTATGCTCACCGAACACGGGGTTTCCTGAATCGTCCGATGATTGCGAGTCGACGATTCGCGATGATGGGTAACAGGTCATTCAATTCCGTGTTCGTATCGCAAAACACAGCCACCCGTCAACATGCCCACCCCGTCGCCAAACAAAAATCCTACTTGGCTGTTTGGAGCTACTCAAATTCGCGCAACGCGAAAACTCGATCACAACCTCCATTTAGAGGATTAAGCAATTCAATCGGGGTTCCTACAGGCAGCAAGTCAACCGTGGAAGTCACTCTAGCTTCTGGTAGAAAATCAGCCTCGATTTCTGCTTCGACCTCGTTGGTAAGTTCGTTCATATCGTAGTTGGTCTCGCGCGCTAGAACGAATCGTAGTCGTATTTCGGAACCGTTCCAAGATACATCTACAGCTCTCATTTCTGGAATTATCGCCGTTAGCAGGGCTCGCTGAACCGAAAGAAGTACTCTTGCACGGTCTAGTGGGTTCGTAGGTGAAGTCATGGGCGTGGAACCTGCGGTCGTACCGGCGGGGTGGCCATGTTCATGGGTGGCTGTGTTTTGCGTAAGCGAACACAGAACGTGGATGACTGGCTCACCAACTTCACCGGGCTTGGACGAGGAATTGAATGTGAACTTCACGCGGGCCTGTGTTCGCTGAGCATAACACAGTGAATCGCGGAGAACCGCTCCATCCGTTGAAGCCCGTCTTCAGCTTTCGTCCGATTGCTCCAATTTTCCCGCACCTGACCAATCATACAAGAGAGCAAACCAGGGTTGTCGACCGCCGCGACGATCAACGCAGGCTGAACAACAGTGAACCTTTCGCTGCCGTTCCCTGTGTTATGCTTCGCGAACACCGTTTAAGCTGCAATTCGCGTTTGCTACCGAATCAACGACCGCCGAGGATTGTCAGGCGGTCTTTGGATTGTGTGTTCGCTATCGCAAAACACAGCCACCCATCAACAGGGGCACTCTGCCGCGTGCAGTCAGGGACGGCGTCCCATGACCTACGAAACTACAGAACTGCAGAACTATTGACAAGTAATCAATGACTGCAGACGATGCGTTTTGCTGGTTGCTCCGGCGGTGCGCGCTGCGTGCTCGTGGCCGGGCAACTGCTCTTTGGCAATTTGATCTGCTGGGGATTCGATCTGCGGGAGTGCAAACCAGGGAGATTCTTTTTGCAACAAGTTTGGCGCAATTGGGGACAAAAACGGTACTTTGTTGCAAAAATAGTGAGCCATTCCCGGGGAAAACCGATTTTTGCAACAAAACGGGGATAGAAAACCGGGTTTTTGTTGCAAAATTCAGAAGAGTTGCCGAAAAACCGGGGGTTTTCGCAAAAATCGTCAGCAACAAACTTCGACAACAGCGGTGCAAAATTGCCGAATGCATGAGCACAGCGGGAGGCACTTCAGCAGCCAAGTAAGTCCTGTGCGACCATTGCCACTTTTGGCAATCAACCAAGGCTAACCGGAACGTCGAATCACAGCGAAGGTGAGTACCAAGGGAACGGCACACGGAGTGTGCCTCCTGCGATGGGGCCTTTCGACGTGATAGGAAACTACTTCCCGGCGTGCTGATTGAATTGCATTTTCTTGCGGATCTCGTCCTTCAGATGAATCATCACCGACTTCTGATCCGCGGCCGCGAGAATTAGCTGCACCACTTCCTTCGGGCCGTCGCTCCCCCAACTGCTGCCGTGCTCGAAGTAGTATTTCGCCGCCTGGCCGACGATGTACGATCCGTACCCCGCGGCCGCACCTTGCGGAACCGCGGTGAATAGGGTTGATTTGCCAAAGCTGAAGAGCTTAAGGGCGGAAGCAGCATAAACGGTGGCGGCGACGCTGGCGGATGTCCAGCCGGCGGCTTTGGCGATCGACCACGCCAGTTCTCCGGCGTGCTTCCAGGAAACTTCTAAACCGTAGATGCCGGCGAGGGTGACGATCAGGGCCGCATCGGCCGCAGTGCCGCCGAGGATGTCGATGGCGGGGCCAGGATTGAGCCCCACGGCCAAAGCTTTCACGCCGGCATAACTCCAAATGATTTGTTCTGCCTGCCGGTTCCGCATCTCGATCTTTAACGCGGCAATGCGATCGCTTTTGTCGGCAGCATAGAGCGCAGCATTGATGGCCAGCAGCGACAGGCCCTCGTGATCGAGCACTTCCAGAATACGAGCTTTGAGTTCGCAGACATCGGCCTCGGGCTTGCGCCACTCGCTGCGCTGTTTGCCGTCTGCCGATTCGATGATGTACTCGCGCTCGCGCGGGTCGGCCGAGGCACCGACGATTTGTTCGGCAGGAATCAAATTCTGCAACCGATCCTTTTGCAGGACGTGCATCAGCCGCTCGCGCTGTTCGCGGCTGTACAGATCGAGCTTGTTCAGCACCACGATGATCGGCTTGTTGAGCGAGGCGAGCGTCACGAGCGCGGAGTACTCAACATCGTTCAGATCGCTATCGGTGACGAACAAAATCAGGTCCGCCCGCTGGGCTGCTTCGCGAGCCATCTCCGCCCGGTCGCTGCCGCCCACTTCGTTCACGCCGGGCGTATCGATCAGGACGACACGCGAATCGGCCAGCCCCGGCACCACATAGCCGCAGCCGTTCCAATCGACCTTCCAAACTTCCTTGGTCCAGCCGCCGCGAACATCGACGGCCGCTAGTTGCTGGCCGAGCAAGGCGTTAATGAGTGCCGACTTGCCGGTGCTGATCTCCCCAAAGATGACAATCTCGACCTGCCCTTGATGGAGCTTCTGCCGCATATCGGTGAGGCCGGCGAGGTCTTTGTGCAGCCGCAGTTTCTCCTCGGCCGAGCAGTTGTCGACTTTCTCCAGCGTTTGGTCCAAGGCGGACATTGCCTGGTTGTAGTGGTCGGACATGAGGGGAGGGATCAGGGGTCGGAGGTCGGAGGTCGGGGATCGGAGGAGGAAAGAGGGGTCGGAGGTCAGAGGTCGGGGATCAGAGCCGGCAGGTACAGCAGTCGATGATGAGTCGATTTCATTTTCTTCTTCCCTCTGCCGCTCTCTCCTCTCCGACCCCTGACCCCTGACCCCCGGCCTCCGACCCCTTGCCTCCCAATTGTTGTCGGGCCTCTTGTACGAACTGATACAGCGCGGTCGCCGTGGTGATCTTCTTCCATTCGCGAGCGGCGAGACCGGCGAGGCCACCTTCGGGTTGTTGCATTCCGGCGCGGAAGTATTCGATGAAGATGCCGCCGATCCAGCGCGTGATAAGGGCTTGGACGATGCCTTGCAATAATCCACCGGCGAGCGAACCGGCACCGGGGACTGTTTTAAGTAGGCTCGCAACGCTGGCCGCCACCGCGGGTGCGGCTGCCGAGATGCCGAGGCTGGCGATCAGATTTTTGCCCAGTTGACCCAGGAGTTTTACCGCGAGATCGGAATCAACGTCCTGCCGATAATGCTTGGCAAGGTCGAGAACCATTTTCACAATGATCGCGCTGCCGGCGATCAGATCGATCATCGGCAAGGGACTGAGCGCTGCGGCTCCTGCCGAGCCCCAGGTGAAACGATCGACCATGCTCCAAGCTTGTTTATCGAGCGCGGCCTGCACTTGTTTTTTTGATTCTTCTACCAACCCGCGCGATTGCAGCAGCAAATTCGCGAGGAGCAAATCCTGGCCGTCGTGGCGGACCACTTCCATCAGTTTGGTGGCAAGCTGCGAAATATCAGGGGGAACTTCGATCAGTTCCTCTTCTTCCCCGCCGCCGGCGAGCAAGCGCGTGCGCAATCGTTTCGTGGGAAGGGAACGCACGGCAACGAGTTCCCCCGGCCGGACGATTTGCCCAAGCTGCGCCAGAAGTTGCTGCCGCAGTGATGCTAGATCCGCTTCCGTGTACCAGTCCGATTTGTTGATGCAGACGAGCAAGCGTTTTTCCATCCGCCCGAGTTGTTCCAGCAGTCGAAACTCTGCCTGTCGCAGTGGACCGTCGACGACCATCAGCAGCACATCCGCATCCTTCGCACTCTCGGCCGCGGCAGCGACATGCTCCGAACCTTCGATCTCACCTAGGCCGGGAGTATCGACCAGGATCAAGCGATCGTCGTCCCGCCAGGTGATTTCTTTGCGCTGAGTCGTTGTGCCCCCTTTGAGGTCGGTCAAAAAAACATCGCGACCGGCGAGTGCGTTCAACAGCGAAGACTTGCCGCTGGAGATCGTTCCGAAAGCGACGATCTCCAAGCGCTGCGCCTGCTGCTTGGTTTCGAGTCGGTTGGCGAGGGCTTGGAGATTCTCTCGCAACGCTGGATCGATGGCGGCGTCTCGTTGCAGATCGCGGGCGTCTGCCAAATTGTCATCGATCTGCCGTTGTCGTTCGGCCGCGGAAAGTTCGCTGGGGCTTTTGTTCTGCTCGTTCAAACGGCGGTTTTTGCGGACGGTGTTCCCCCAGAGCTTCCAAACCAACATCCCGGCCAAGAACAGAAAAATGGCGGCACCCAGCCCGACCACGGAGAAGTAGACGACCGTCCAGACCGTGCCGAATTTTGCGATTCGTTCGTATTGTTCGAGGATTTGCGGTGGAATGTACAGCAGCACCGCCCCTAGGAAGGCCAGGGCGAGGAACAGCCAGAGACGTTCGGTGGTGCGTAGGGAAGGCATGCGGTCTCGTACGAGGGCTCTTCAAGTCAGTGGCTAGGTTTGTTGTAGACGAATGGACCGTAAATCAGGGGGAATCGACGACTTTGAGGGAGAAATCTGCCTGAAACCAGTAATCGACGGCCTCGGAGGGGCATCGTAGGGGAAAACTGCAATCGAAGGCCTCGGAGGGGCATCGTTCGGGAAAAGGGACTTGGGCTTTCGATTTTGCCACGGAAATTATAACATTTCACCAGCCAGACGCGCGTTTTTCCCGCCCGGCGCAAAGGTTGCAGCTATAGTTACGTGACGCAAACGACTGCCAACCTGGTTGGCGGCGAGATTGGGTCCGATTCCACTGGGTATTCGGCGTGCGGCCATGAAACTTGCCGTTCCATCGCTGTTGATTACCGACGACGACCGTGATTTTCGCGAGTCGCTCCGCTCCGTTTTCGAATCGCGCGGCTATCGCACGATCCTCGCTGAGAACGGCGAAGAAGCGGTCGACATCGTCGGCCACGAAGAAATCCACCTGCTCTTGGTGGATATGCATATGCCGCGGCTGAACGGCTTGGATGTGCTGAAGCGGATGCAACTGCTTTCCGTCCCCGTGCCCTCGATCTTGATGTCGGCAGCCCTCGATCCGACCATCGAAGAGGAAGCGATCCGCGCTGCTGCGTTCTCCATCCTCGCCAAGCCGTTTGGCTTGCGACAAATCACTGGACTGGTGTCCCAGGCGATGCGTCAGTACTACAACTGGCCGGCGGCTTAAGGTCTTAGGGATGGTTCCCCTGCCTCGCAATGGGCGGGTTCGCTCGGCAAGGCTTCGCCTGAATTCTTAGCGGCGTGCGCTGATTTCGAGCAACGATCGGCGATGCTTTCGGCAGCGGCAAGACCGCTGCGGACGTTGATTGACAAGTAATCAATCCACGATGATCATTCGAGAGAGCCAAGGAGTAGCCCGGCGGTGGTTTGCTGCGCGCCGATCGAATTCGATGCAGTGGCAGTAATGTCAATCAGCATGCTAGCATCCCCGGGCAAACCACCCGCAAGGGGCGCTAACAGCCAGGAAGTCACTTTTGCTCGAAAGGTGTTAGGCAGCCATCGGTTACGCGATTCGAAAGGTGTGTAAACCAGTTTCCAAAACGAGTGCTAGCAGTGCCGAATTACCCCTCCCCGCTTGCCAGCGTGTAGATTGTTAAGCTTCTCTCCCAGTTTTCGAGGTCTACCTATGTTGAACCGCTCCGCAATCCGCTTAAGTCTGTCGTTGCTCCTTCCCAGCTTGGTTCTGCTCACCGGTTGGTCGGCGGCCAGCGGGGCGGAGGCTTATGACGTAGTCGTCTACGGCGGCACGAGTGGCGGCGTCGCGGCAGCGGTGCAAGTGCGGCGGATGGGGAAGACGGTCCTGATTATCGAGCCCGGCAAACATCTGGGGGGACTCACCAGCGGCGGCCTTGGCGCGACCGACATTGGAAACAAGGCCGCGATTGGGGGGATCAGCCGGGAGTTCTATCAGGCGATTCGCAAGCACTACAGCGCGCCAGGCAAGACACCTGCTGCGGAAGACGCGATGTGGACTTTTGAGCCGCACGTGGCGGAAGCCATCTATCGCCGGTGGGTGGAAGAGAACGGCATCGAGGTGCTCGAACAAGAGCGGCTCGACCTGAAAAATGGAGTGAAGAAGGAAGGGAAAAAGATCACTTCGATTCGGCTGGAAAGTGGCAAAGAAATCACCGGCCGGCAGTTCATCGATGCGACCTACGAAGGGGACCTGATGGCGCTGGCTGGCGTTTCCTATCACGTCGGCCGCGAGGCGAACAGCGTTTACAACGAGACACTCAACGGCGTGCAAACGAAGAATGCACGCAGCCATCAGATGATGCGTGGGGTGGATCCTTACGTGAAGAAGGGGGATAAGTCGAGCGGCTTGCTCCCTGGTGTTCATGCAGGGCCTCCCGGCGAAGAAGGCTCCGGCGACAAACGGGTGCAGGCGTACAACTTCCGCCTCTGCTTCACCGATGTGAAAGAAAACCAGTTGCCGGTCGAGAAGCCAGCGAAGTACGACGAAGCGCGCTACGAATTATTGCTCCGCAATTTCGAAGCGGGGGAAACTCGCAACCCGTGGAACCCGATCGGCATGCCGAATCGCAAGACCGACACGAACAACAATTTTGGTTTCTCGACCGACAACATCGGCATGAACTACGACTACCCCGAAGGCGATTACGCCACGCGCGATGCCATCTTTGCCGAGCACCTGGCTTACGTGCAAGGCCTGGTCTGGACGCTGCGCAACAACCAGCGAGTCCCCGAAAAAGTGCGGGCTCATTTCAACGCGTGGGGACCGTGCAAGGATGAATTCGTCGAAACCAAGGGCTGGTCGCATCAGATGTATGTGCGCGAAGCGCGGCGGATGATTTCCTCCTATGTGATGAATCAGAACGATTGCCAGGGACGCCGCATTTGCCAAGACCCCGTGGGCTTGGGGGCTTACAACATGGATTCGCACAATGTGCAGCGGTATGTGAACAAGGATGGTTTTGCTGTGAACGAAGGGGACATTCAAGTCGGCGTTTCTCCTTATGCCGTCTCATATTTGTCGATCGTTCCCAAGGCCGAGGAATGCACCAATTTGTTCGTCCCCGTTTGCTTGTCTGCTTCGCATATCGCGTATGGCAGCATTCGGATGGAACCAGTATTCATGGTGCTAGGGCAATCTTCGGCCACCGCCGCTTGCCTGGCCATCGATGCGAAGTGCAACGTGCAGGACGTTGATTTCGCCAAACTCAAAGAACGCTTGCTGGCCGACAAGCAAGTGCTGGAATGGACGGGGCCCACACGCAAGTCGGCTGACTCCATCGACCCGGCCAAGCTCGACGGAATCGTGATTGAAAACGAACAGGCCGAGAAGCGGGGAGAGTGGGGCGAAAGCGTTTCCGTAGGACCGTTTGTGGGGAGCGGCTACTTACACGACGGTAACGAAGCCAAAGGTAAGCTATCGCTCACCTATCGTGCGAAGCTTAAGCCGGAGCAGCAAGGAAAGACATACGTCGTGCGGGCCTATTTCACGCCGAACCAAAACCGCGCGACGAACGTGCCTGTCGCCATCGAACATCAGGACGGCAAAGCGGAAGTGAAATGGAACCAGCGTAAAGCCGTCGAGAAGCCGTTTTCCGAACTGGGCAAGTTCACCTTTGCCGAAGAAGCGGTGGTGGTGATCAGCACGGAAGGAACCGATGGCTATGTCGTCGCTGATGCCGTGCAGTTGGTGCCGGCAGAATAAAAGAAGCCGCTCGCACTACGGCGACCAGACGCGTGACGTGCCACCCCAAATCTGCCCGGTCTCGGTGTTGTAGATCCAGCCGATGCGCTGATTCAAATTGGCTGGCGGAGTGGTAGCTGTGTAGAAAACTTTGTTCGAGCCGTTGATCGGATTAGTGGGAATGCCGTTACGAAGGTAAGGACCATAGACGCAATCGGTGCTTGTGCCGACGTTGCCGTAGTCGTCGGTCCTGCCCAAAAGTTGCGGCAGGCTGTTGTCGACGATTTCCGGCGGTTCTCCCGTGTGTTCGAGTCGGTAACGCTCGATCGCACTGGTCAGGCCATGCAGATCGTTGAGCATCGCACTTTCCGCGGCCTGGACGAGCGCTCCTTCCACTTGGGGCACGACGAGAGCCGAAATCACTGACAGCGCAGCGACGACAATCAGCATTTCCACCAAGGTAAAACCCTGGCGGCGAGATCGAGTTGTAACGAGGCGACGGCGCATAAAGCGGTTCCGGAGAATTGCTTACATAAATGTAGATTGCCGGTATGGGTCCGCGCCGATTTGCAGTCAACCGCAACGAATGTCAACGAATTGTTTTGCCGATCCTGACGATTTTGACGCCCCGTCGCCCGCTCGTGGGGGAGGGGTGGCTGCGTTCTGGGTTTACTATAATGTCGATTCTTACCGCGAGACCGCAGCAGCGATCTTGCACCGTTCCCACCAGTCCCCTTGAAGGTTGTCTGCCATGCAATTTTTTCGACCGGCCGTTTGTTTGTTCGCTCTCGTTCTAAGTGCCTCCACGGTGTGTGCTGCCGAAGAGGAAGGCTTTGTTTCGCTGTTCGATGGGAAGACGCTGGAAGGTTGGCAGGGGGCGGTGAAGGGGTACACCGTGGAAGATGGTGCGATCGTTTGTCAGAAGCAGGGAGGCGGGAATCTGTACACCGCAAAGGAGTACAAAAACTTTGTCTTTCGTTTTGAATTCAAACTGACCCCCGGCGCGAACAACGGCATCGGCATTCGCACTCCAATGCAGGGAGATCCAGCCTACGTGGGAATGGAGATTCAAGTTCTCGACGACACGGCCGATCAATATAAGAACCTGAAGGAGTATCAATATCACGGCTCGGTGTATGGTGTGGTCGCAGCGAAACGCGGGCATCAAAAGCCGGTGGGTGAGTGGAATACTCAAGAAATCACCTGCGACGGCAAGCACATCAAAGTGGTTCTCAACGGCGAGACGATTGTCGATGCCGATCTGGAAGCCGCCAGCACACCTAAAACCGTTGATGGCAACCAGCATCCGGGCTTGAAGCGCGAAAGTGGTTACATCGCGTTCTGCGGCCACGGCGCACATGTGGAATTCAAGAATCTCCGGATCAAGGAACTGCCGTAGTTCCCACGCTTGCTACAGCGCCAGCATTGCCAGCGACAAAAAGAAATCATTCCCACTGCGCCTCACGCCGATAGTAAACGAAGACGGCGCGGTGGGATTGCATCGGTTGGCGAAAGCGAAGCGATCAAGGGGGACAAAGGGGCGAACGGCAGACTGCTGTCGTTACTTTTGTTGCAGCCCGAACATTGAGGCGTCACGCGGGGAGAATTCAACCGCGGGTTGCAAGCATTCGCAATGGTGGCCGGGAAGTTCGCCGATAGTGCTATTGCCGCCGCACGTCCGCCGCGATTGATCGTCGCCCGGCCGAGACAGATTACCGCGATCGAAAGGGAGTTCGATCCATGCGTCACGCAATTGGCAGTTCTCGCACGCAATCACGCGTTCTTTCACTGGGGGTCTACGCCGTCGGGCTATTGCTAGCGGCAGTCGCCTTCGCGCAGCAGGAACCTGTAGCAGCGACGAGCGAGCCCGCCATTTCGACGCGGAGCATGCTCGGGATCTTCCACGACGGCGGACCGCTGATGTACCCCATCGCGTTCTGCTCGGTGTTGAGCATGATCTTTGTCTTCGAGCGGCTCATTTATCTCCGCGGTGCGCGGGTGATTCCCAAGCCGTTCGTGAAGAAATTTTTGGAACAGCTGCGGGAAGGGGAACTCGATCGAGAGTCGGCACTCGCCCGCTGCAAAGAAAACGGCAGTCCGGTGGCGCAAGTGTTCGGTGCTGCGGTGAAGAAGTGGGGGCGGACGGCGGTCGAAGTTGAACAAGCGATTATCGACGCCGGCGAGCGGGTGAACAACGATCTCCGCAAGTACCTGCGGGTCCTCAACGGCGTTTCGCAAGTTGGCCCGCTGCTCGGCTTGCTAGGCACGGTGCTCGGCATGATTTCGTCATTCAACTCCATCGCGGGGGCGGCCGGTTCCGGCGAACGAGAGATGCTCGCGGGGGGCATTGCCCAGGCGCTCCTCACAACAGCAGCCGGCATGGTGGTGGCGATTCCCGCCCTAATTTCGTACCTGTACTTTGTCGGTCGCGCGGATCGCTTGATCGTGGAGATCGACAACTTAGGCCAGCAGCTTGTGGAAGTGATTTCTGCGGATGCGATTGACCGCGATGGTTCACGTTCCTCCAAACGAGCGAAGGCCGCGTGAGCGGGAGGAAACCATGCCTCTAAAAACACAGCAAGACGAAGTACCGACGATCAACCTGACGCCGATGATCGACATCGTCTTTCAGCTCATTATCTTTTTTATGGTCGGGGCGCGATTCAGCGAACAGGAAAAACAGATCGACTTGCAAGTGCCCGGGGTGAGTACGACCGCCCCGCTGCCGCAGGTTCCTGAGAAGTTCGTGGTGAACGTCTTTCGCGATGGACACATCGCGCTGAACAACGTGGATGTCAGTCTGCCGGAACTAACGGCGCGGCTTTCGCAAAGCAAGCGTGAGCGCGGGGACGTGAAAGTGACTCTCCGCGGCGATGGAGCGGGAGATTTTCAGAATGTGGCCTCGGCACTGGCAGCGGTGCGCGAAGCAGGGGTAGAAGACATTGGCTTATCCGTTCGCATGGCTCAAAAGGGACGATAAATGCACTCTAGCGCAACGGCTTGGCTGCTGGTTGCCTGGAGGTTGCCCAGCGTGGCCGAGGCCGCCATTCTGTGTGGACTGGGGTTTCTCACCACCGCGGTGATTCTGCTGGTTGGTACGCAGTGGGGGCAATCGCGGCCCCTCTCCAAGTGCATCGCACTGTCACTGATTGCGCATTTGCTGCTGGCGACCTATGCGTTTTGTACGCACGTGCTGTTTCACAATCCGGCCGCAACCAACGGCTATCAAAAAATCGCCCGGGTGCGACTGGAGGACGAATCGTCGTGGGATGACACGATCCCGGCGACCTCCGATGCAGCGAACGAAGACGATAGCACGGACGACGTGCAGGTCTTGGAACCGCAGGAAGCTGAGCCGGACCCACTGAAACCGGATGACTCGCCGTCTCAAGCCCCGCCTCTGATTGCCGTGCAGCCCGAGCCGGTCGAGAATCCTTTGCGGAACGAAGTGGAACCGGTTGCAACGCCGGCTGAGCCTTCGCCCCTGGCGGTGGCGGAATCGACTCCCTCGCCTGTTGCGAGCGACACGCCCGCGCGCTTTCCCGATGCGAATGCTACCGCGGCCGAAATCGCAAGCGCCGCGAGTGTAACTCCGCCGCCCACGCCAATCACAACGACCACCGAGCCCGTGCGCGCTGCGGACGGCGAACCGCTCCCCTCGGCGTTCTCCGCGCGGGTTTCGGACCATAGCGCCCAGTTAGCCAAGTATGGCGGGAATGCGGATACAGAATTCGCGGTGCAATCGGCGCTGATGTGGCTCGCCAAATCACAAAGCGCGGACGGCCGCTGGGATCCCGCTCGTTTCGGTGCGGGACGGGAAACGAAAACGCTAGGGCACGATCGAGGCGGATGCGGCGCGAAAGCCTCGACCGGGGTTACGGCCTTGGCGATTCTGGCCTTCCTGGGCAATGGCGAGACGCATCTCACGGGAGAGCATCGTGAGAACGTGCAGCATGGGCTGGAATTTCTCATCGCCAGTCAAGCACAGAATGGAAGTCTGGCGGGCGAAGCGGAGTTCTTCGCGGCCATGTATTGCCACAGCATCAGCCTGCTCGCGCTTGGGGAAGCGCATGCGATGACCGGTGATCGGCGGTTGGAAGCTGCGATCGTGCGGGGGGTTGAGTTCAGCGTAGGGGCCCAGCATTCGACCGGAAGCTGGCGGTATCGCCCCCAAGAGCCAGGAGACATGAGCCAGTTTGGTTGGCAAGCAATGGCGCTGCGGAGCGTGAAAATGGGACAGATCAAAGTCCCCGAGGAAACGATCACTCGCATGAAAAACTTCTTGGAACGCTGCTCGCTTGGTCCGGCCCGTGGTCTTGCCAGTTATCGTCCCGGTGATGGTCCGTCACGAACGATGACGGCCGAAGCACTCGCCTGCCGCTACTTTCTGCAGTCTTCCAACTCCCCTGCTGCCATTGAGGAAGCGGCCCGCTACATCGGCGAGGAACCACCGGGCGGCCGCATGAATCTGTACTACTGGTACTACGGTACGGTGGCGATGTTTCAACGCGGCGGCAAGGATTGGGAACGCTGGAACGAAGCACTGAAGCCGGCGCTTTTGAACGCGCAACGCAGCGATGGCGAACTGGCCGGAAGCTGGGATCCTGATATCTACTGGGGGGGCTACGGCGGCCGTGTTTTCAGCACGGCACTGGGAGCGTTGTGCCTGGAAACCTACTACCGCCACCTGCCGGTCATTCTGGAAGATGAAGAACGGGACTTGCGTTGGACTAATTTGCCCGGCCTGGGACCAAAGTAAGTTCGCGATACTCCCCGGCTATCCTTGAAGAAACGTCGCAGCGGTTGTTTGCTGGGCGCGGGAGATCCTGATCCAAGAATCGATCGTGGCAAACAGCTTGGGGCGGTCAACAGGCTTGGTGCAGAAGTCGTTGCAGCCCGCCTCCAGGCAGCGATCGCGATCTTCCTTCATGGCATTGGCGGTGAGCGCGATGATGGGACGTTGAAAGCCCGCTTCGCGTAGTTTTTGCGTCGCCTGGCAGCCATCCATGACAGGCATGAGCATGTCCATCAAGATTAGATCGAAAGGACCGGTCGGATCGCTGGCGCGCTTCAGCACTCCATGCTCGGCAGCTAACGCGAAATCGAGTGCCATCTGGCCGTTCTCAACAATAAAGACTTCCGCCCCTGCCTTCTTCAGAATGAACGAAATCAGCCGTTGATTATCCGGACCATCTTCTGCCAGCAGAATCCGGCAGTTGAGGAACCCTTCTTTCTTTTCGGTGGCTGATCTGGATTCGCCGGCGGGGGAGGCAGATACTTCCAAGTTGCGAGTGACTGCCGTGGATGGTTGGTCCTTGGCAACGGACGCCGGCGACGCATCTTTGACGGCGTTCGAAATTTCGTCAGTCGGAATCACGGCGGGACGCTTGGGCAAAACCAAGGGAATCCCTTCGACGTCTCCAGCCTTGATGGTCAAAGTGAAAGTGCTTCCCTTTTCTGGTTCACTGGCAACCCGAATTTCTCCGCCGAGCAGTTGCGCCAATCGGCCACTGATCGTGAGTCCCAAGCCGGTGCCGCCGTACTTGCGCGTGGTTGAGCCATCAGCCTGACGGAAGGGCTGAAACAGTTTGGATACTTGTTCGGCATTCATTCCAATGCCCGAATCGATGATCGCGAATTCGATCTGCGATTTGCCAGCCGAGCGGGGGACGAAGCGCACTTCGATGCGGACTTCTCCCTGGGCGGTAAACTTGACGGCATTGCCGATCAAGTTCAGCAGGATCTGCCGCAAGCGTGTGGGATCGGTTTGAATCTTCTTGGGAACGGGCGTCAGGTAGCGGACATCGAGCACTAAGCCGCGCTGTTCCGCACGATGCCTCATCAGAACACTCACGTCGTCGATCAGTTCCATCACATCGCAATCGATGCACTCAGCGGTCAGCCGACCCGCTTCGATCTTGGAGATGTCCAAAATGTCGTTGATGATTTCGAGCAGATGATTGCCGTTCCGCTTGATGACTTGCAGCGGACCAATCATTCTTTCTTCGGTATCGACCTGAGTATCGAGTTCGTCCAGCAGCAGATCGACATAACCCAGAATCGAGGTCATCGGCGTCCGAATTTCGTGGCTCATGTTAGCTAGGAACTGCGTTTTAGTTTCATTCGCGTGCTCGGCCTCGTGGCGAGCACTCTCTAATTGCTGAGCTTGCAGTTCGAGCTCGGAGCGTTGGAAATCGATCCGGTCGGTGTACATTTGCAGTTCATCGAGCGCTTTGCCACGTGCATCCAGCACTCGGTTGTACTGGTAGGCGATCATTCCTGCTTCGGAAGAGGGATCTTCGTTCGCACGGCGCGACATATCCCCCCCCACATTGTGCGACATGGTCACCAGCAGGTCGTGGAGATCGGTGATCGCGTTGTGCTCGACGGTATTGAGCCCCGTCTGCTCTTCTTCCTCGGAAACTCGCAAGGGCATGAAATACTGCACGAGCTTCAGTGCCGAAAAACACACTCCAAACGACCAGCTGAAGTTCACCAAAATTCCCAGTGACTGCACAGCCAACAGCGACCAACGCGAATGCCCCATAGGCAACTCGGCCGCTGATAGCAGAAACGGCACGGCGATAATTCCCCACGCACCAGCGACGCCGTGAATGGCAATCGCGTTCACCGAATCATCCAGTTTCAACCGTCGTTCAATGAAATTCTTCGCCAATTCCACCAGCACCCCGGCACTAGCGCCAAGAATGATCGCCGCGCTATCCCCGGCCACATTGCAACCGGCACAGATCGCGACGAGACCGGCCAGCACACCACTCATGAAGCTTTCGATGGAATAGTACTTGCGGAATACGAACTGAAAAATGAGATTGCCCAACCCGCCGAACACACCGGCCAAGAGAGTATTCACCAGCAGATGTGGCACCATTTCCGATAGTTCCTGCGTCTTCCCCCCGATAAAGCCAAACCAGCCGAACCACAAAATGAACAGTCCGAGTGCCGCGAGCGGCAAATTGCTGCCGTGGAACGTGCGCGCGGTTCCGTCCTTCTGAAATTTCCCCACGCGGGGACCAATCACCACAATCGCCGCTAGCGCTGCCCAGGCAGCGCAACCGTGGACCACAGTGCCACCGGCGAAGTCGATGAACCCCAATTGCGCAAGCCAACCCTGGGCATCGATATCGGGGCGCGTCCAGACCCAGTGTCCGAAGACGGGATAGATCAAGCCGGCGATTACTGCCGACATAATCGCGTACGCTTTGAATCGCATCCGTTCGGCAACGGCACCAGAAGCAATCGTGCTGGTCGTGCCGCAATACATGAGCTGATAAACAAAGAAGACCATCAGCCAGGTCGAATGGCTGGTCTCTTCGAAGAAGAAGTCGGTTCCGCCAAAAAGCCCATAGAACGAGCGGCCGAACATGAGGGCATATCCGGAGGTCCAGAATAGCGCCCCCGCGATACAGAAATCGGCGATGTTCTTCATGGCCGAATTGATGCTGTTTTTGGAGCGCGTTAGTCCGCACTCCATGCTGCAGAATCCGGCCTGCAAGAAAAACACCAGCGCGGAGCAAACCAGCATCCAGGTCACATTGATCGAATTCAAACTTTCCATGCAACACTCTGGGCAGAGGAGTTGTGCGTGGGGCACACGAAATGGCGGCACAAAGCCACACAACGGGCCTGGAGAAGCGTAGCTTTGCGGCGGCTACGTGATGACAGATTCAATTCAGGCTATGCAAAACCGCAAGGGCAGAAACGGCGCAATCCATACAAACGGAACATTCGCCCTTGGCCCGCCAGCCATTCCGCTTTATTCGGCAGGAAAGAAAAAGGCCAACGACAAAGCATTTGTCGTTGGCTTAAAATCTGAAGTCATCCAGCAGGTGGGCTGTTCGCTGCCGATGCATTCAGGCAATTAGTAACGAATGATCCAGTCGGCAGTCAGGCGGAAATCCAGTACATCCTCGCGAGAAGTGACGGGTGCTTCGGCCGCGAAGCCAATTTCCTGCCACAAGGTGGGCTTGTATTTCGCACCCAAAGCACAGGTGACAATATCGTTCCCCGCGACATCTCCGGCACCGAAGTTGAACAGGTCGAGTCCCCCCACCGGCAGGCCAGGGATTGCAGTGCCGGAAGACATGTAGTGGTACCAGTTGGCTTCCCCAAACACGTAGAAATTCGAGCCGCAGATCTGTCGATCGAGATGTCCCGACCAGTAAAACATCTGGCTTTCGGCGGAACTGTCCACGGGCAAGCGAAAGCCGGCAGCCGTCAGGAAGTGGCTGCGATCGCCGACGCGCATCCCATACGATCCATAAAGATTGAATTCGCCGTCCCCATTTCCCTGCAAAGTTTGCGTGCTGCCGACGGGCAGTTCATAAGACAGACCGCCACTTAGAATGGCATCGTAGTTGTCGGCAATCCACAGGTTGTATTTCAACCCGGCAGCAATATCGGCCCAGCCATCATTGGCGGCAAAAGGAAGATCGTTACTCATCCAAAAGTAACCGTCTTTCGCAGCGACGATCGACAGGCGATCGGTCAGAGCCGCGCGGATTTGGGCTGCCACCAGGTTGATTCGGCCACCTGCCAGAGGTGCCGTCCCGGGGACTTGATGATGGGCGGCAATAAAACGAATCTCGGAAAGGGTCCGAGGATCTTCGAAGAAGACGGGGTTCGTCATCGGGCTGATATAGTCCGAATGACACAGGCTGGTGGGGGCAATGAATCCCAGCAGCTTTCCACGTTCTGAAGTGCAACAAGATTCGCACATCTCGCACGTGTCGCAGGCGGAATAGTCATCGGCAGCGACGATGCAGTCGGCCGCCAGTTCCTGAGCCAAGAGCGAACAAGCGGATGAAAGTAGAAATCCTATCGTGAGCAAATAGCGCATCGCTGCCTCCGTGCCGAATGAAGATCGTGCGGCCACTCCTCGCCGTCACTTGGGGTGCTATCAAAGTCCTTCGGACTTCGCACACTGCGCACTTGAAATGCACAGTTTCGAACTAAAATTGCACATTCCGTTCGCAAGTCTTGATTCGCGCTTAGCGATTAAACGCCCCGCGGATTGACCAGCGATGAGCAATTACGCGCGCACCTTCACGCGGCGGCCGAGAATTTCAACGCGCCGTTCGGCAAAGGCGCGTAAGGTGTCGGGCAGGGCTTCGCACTCCGCGGCAAAGACCCGCTGCGCGAGCAATTCAGGCGTGTCATCCGGAAGAACCGGCACTACGCGTTGCAGAACAATCGGCCCATGGTCGTATTCGTTGTCGACGAGGTGCACCGTGCAACCGCTGACTTTGGCCCCAAATTCGAGCACCGCTTCGTGTACGTGATGGCCGTACATTCCCTGGCCACAAAAGGCAGGAATCAGCGACGGATGGATGTTTAGCACGCGGTTCTCAAAGTCGGCCGGGATGAGCAAGTGTTTGAGAAAGCCCCCCATCACCACCAATTCGACTCCTGCCGCGCGACATGGATCGAAAATCGCAGCCGAGAATTCTTCTGCCGACGTAGCTTTCTTTTTTTCAACGACGAGGGAGGGGATTCCTGCTTCCGCCGCGAACTGCAAACCCTTCGCCGCGGGATGACTGGAGATGACCAGGCGAACGTCGATCGGCAGTGCGTGCTGAGCTCGTTTTTCCAGCAGGTTCTTCAGCGTCGTGCCGCCGCCGGAGATGAGGACGGCGATGGGAAGGGGGCGGATAGACACGATTATTTGTCGGTGGTAGCAGCGGGCAAGTTGCCAATGATCGCCCGCAGCACGTTGTTGACCGCCTCTGGCGTCTTAAACACGGCAGCAACATCTTTATCAAGCACGACGGAGATCGTACTCTCTTTGAAACCAGCCGCAAAACGGTTCGGCTTCGCCTTAGAATAGTCGAAGCGATACTCGTCTCGCATCACGCGCTCTGGCGGTGTTTTTGCTTTCTTAGTTTGCTTCTTCATAATCTTTCCGTTCCCAGCGGGTGGGTTTTCTGGCAGAAATAATTCTAACCAAATCTTTCTCTTTTACTACAAACCATACGATCAGCAGTTCGCCCGTAGCTGCGTGTCCGATGATGAATTCTCGTTCTTCAAAATCGGAGTGATCTTCGTCTGCAAAAATCGCCGCCAGCGGGTCTCCAAATACGGTCCGTGCGAGTTCAAAGGTTACGCCATGCTTCTTCTCATTTAGTTTAGCCTTTTCCGCATCCCACTCGAAAATTGTTGGCATCGGGATTAGTTCCGATAATGCATGCGAAAAATCAAGCTTTCGTTGAGAACCGACCGACCAGGATTCTTACTGATTCCCTTCTACCTTTCGAACTTCTAAATAAATCTTTCCATCCGCGAGTTCGTACTCGTTACCTGAACCATACGCAAAGGGACCAAATTCAACCGCTGAAGAAAGTGTTTCGCCCGCGATGAATGGCCAGTTGCTTGTGTAGGAAGACGCTACCTCCGCCACTTCGCTAAAGATCTTGACTTCGATCCGATCCGTGTATTCCAGATTCAGTTCTTTCCGCCGATCCTGAATCAGTCGCACAATGTCCCGGGCGATACCTTCACGGAGAAGTTCGGGCGTAAGCTCCGTCGACAGCACCACCACCGAGCCTTTGCCCTGCGCGGCCGCCCAACCTTCTTTCGCCTTCAGGCCGACTTGAATGTCCTCGCTGTCGAGTTCGATCGATTCACCACCAAGATTCAAGACGACCTTCCCCGTGGCAGTCATCTGCGCGAGGAGTTCTCCCCCATTCGCTTGCCCCAAAACCTTTTTGCACTCAGGGAGCAATTTACCCAGCCGCGGCCCCAGCTTTTTGAAATTCGGCTGCACCTGGTAACTGATGTATTCGGTGGCGTCCTTCGTGTACTCGATCTTCTTCACGTTCAGTTCGTCGCGCAGCAGTTCGTCATGTTCTTCGAGCCACGCGCGATGCGTGTTGTCGGAAAGGATGACTTCCACCTTCGCGAGCGGCTGACGAACCTTCAAGCGATTCGCCATCCGAGCAGAAAGGCCCAGCGAGGCGATTTCGCGCAAGAGCCGCATGCGTTCCGACAAAGCCGTATCGACGACAGCCGCATCGCCGCTCGGATAATCGCACAGATGCACGCTTTCAAGAGCGCTTTCGCCAAACACCCCCGCCAGGTTCTGCCACAGTGTCTCGGCCAGGAATGGCGTGAAGGGGGCGATGATTTTCGCCGTGGTCACCAGGCATTCATACAGCGTCCAATACGCATCCAGCTTGTCGGTTGATTCCTTTTCCGCGGCCCAGAAGCGATCACGGCTGCGGCGGACATACCAGTTCGAAAGGGCGTCGACGAAATCGTTGATCCGCTTGCACGCTTCAAAGTTGTCGTATGCATCCATCCGCTCAACGACCGCGGCTGCCGTGCGATTGAGCTCGCTCAGCACCCAGCGATCGAGTTCGCCACGCTGGGCGATGGGTCGATATCCCTTCGCGGTCGCGAAGTCTTTGGCCGTTAGTTGCAGCGGCAGCTTTTGCTTGTCGCTGATGCGTAGCAGCTCGGCCGGATCAAAACCGTCGATCTTGGCGTAGATGACGAAGAACGAATAACAGTTCCAAAGCCGCAGCAGGAACTCGGGGATACTGTCCTTAATCGCCTGCTCTTTGTAACGGATGGTCGTCCACGGCGGCTGATTTGCGAAGAAGAACCACCGCAGCGCATCGGCCCCGTACTTCTCAAAAATTTCCCCCGGCTCGCGGTAGTTCCGCTTGCTCTTGGACATCTTTTGCCCGTCTTCGCCCAGCATCAGGCCGAGGACGATGCAGTTGCGGAAAGGATGGGGGTAAGGTGTGGGGAGTGGGGTGTGGAGTGTGTCAGCTCCCTTCGCCCCTTCGCCCCTTTGCCCCTTCGCCCCTCCAAATAGCAGCGTGCTGATGGCAAGTTGGCTGTAGAACCAGCCGCGCGTTTGATCGATGGCTTCGCTGATGAAGTCGGCAGGGAACTGTTCTTTGAACTTGTCGGCGTTCTGATGCGGATAGCCCCACTGCGCGAAGGGCATCGCGCCGCTGTCGTACCAGCAGTCGATGACTTCCGTCACGCGCTGCATCCGCGCCCCCTTGGCGAACGGCGAGTCGTACGTGATCGCGTCGATGTACGGCTTATGAATTTTCAGATCGTCAGCGAGCTCGGGATTTTTCTTTTTGGCCGCTTCCCAAACTTCGGTCCCGGTCACGCCGGGCTTCGCTAGTAGTTCGTCGTAGCCGGCGACAGCTTCCATCTTGCCGGTTTCCTGGCAGACCCAAATCGGCAGCGGCGTTCCCCAATAGCGTTCGCGGGACAACGCCCAGTCGACATTCGATTCCAGGAAGTTGCCAAAGCGACCGTGCTTGATGTGCTCCGGCAGCCAGTTGATCTGCTCGTTGTTGGCGAGCATCTCGTCTTTGTAGGACGTCGTCTTGATGAACCAACTTCTGCGCGGGTATTGGATCAAAGGATCCTGGTCCGCCCGCCAGCAGAAGGGATATTGGTGGATGTATTCTTCGCGATGAAAGAGGAGGCCGCGGGCACGCAGTTCCTTGGCGATGTCTTTATCCGCATCTTTTACCCAACGGCCTTGATATTCAGGCACAACGTCCGTGAATTTTCCGTCTGGACCAACGGCATTGATCAACTCAGGTCCACCCTCGGCAAAGCGGGTGCGTTCAGCTTGAAGGACATCAAAGTCGACTTCACCGTACGCCGGTGCCTGATGGACAACGCCAGACCCGCTGTCGATTGTCACGAAGTCAGCACCCACGACTCGCCACGCTGCCGCGAGTGGCTTACCATCTTTGAGCTTCCCAGTTTTCGCTCCTTGTGACTTGTAGAAGTAGTCAAATGGCGGCAGGTAACGCTTTCCTAGCAGATTGCTTCCGTTGCACGTTGATTCGACCTTCAACTCTCGTTTGATCTTGCCGGCAATCGTTTCGACAAGCGCCGCAGCCATCACGATCTTCTGGTTCGTCTCGGCATCAAGAACGGTCGCGTATTCAAGCTCGGGATGCACCGCGGCAAACTGATTGCTCGGCAGTGTCCAGGGAGTCGTCGTCCAGACAAGCAGCGAAGTGTCAGTCTTCTTTCCCCCGTCATCAAGTAAGGGAAACAACACATAAACACTCGGGTCCGCAACTTCCCGATATCCCTGCCCAACTTCTCCCGCACTTAGCGCCGTTCCGCCTTGTGCCCACCACCAAACAATCTTGTGGCCCTGGTACAGCAGCCCGCGGTCGAACAAATTTTTCAGCGACCACCAGACGCTTTCCACATAGCTCTGGTGATACGTCACGTACGCCGCTTTCAGATCAACCCAAAAACCAAGACGTTGCGTGACGCGCTCCCATTCCTGCATGTACCGCCAGACGCTTTGCTGGCATTTTTGGATGAAGGGCTCGATGCCAAAGGCTTCGATTTCTTCCTTTGAGTGGATCCCCATCTCCTTGCAGACTTCCACCTCGACCGGCAGACCATGCGTGTCCCAGCCCGCTTTGCGTTCGCAAAGATAGCCGCGCATGGTGCGGTAGCGCGGGAAGAGATCCTTGATGGCTCGCGTTAAGCAATGCCCCGGATGGGGCTTGCCGTTCGCGGTCGGCGGACCTTCGTAGAAGACGAAGCGCTTGGCCCCTTCGGCCTCGCGGGCGGCCAGCGATTTATCGTAAATCTTCCGCTCGCTCCAGAAGCGGAGGACTTCTTCTTCCAGTTGCGGAAACGGTGCGCTGGCAGGAACGGACTGGAACATTAGAGGGATCGGAGGTCAGAGGTCGGGGGTCAGAGAGGCAAAGAAGGGCAAAGGGTGAAGAATGGGCAGGGAGCAATTCGAAACAGCGACTTCCTTGATCGTCATTTGCAGCGCTCCGATCCCTGACCCCTGATTCCCGACCCCCTCTGTCCTATTCGTCGTCGTCATCGCGGGCGGGCTTCTTTTTCTTTCCCTTCCCCTTTTTACCCTTGGATTCTTCCTCTTCCTCGGGAGCCGCTTCTTCCTCGACAGGTTCGGCAACTTCTTCTTCGTCATCGTCGACAAAATCGCCGTCGATCGGCAGATCGATATCTTCGTCGGCATCGAGTTCGGCCGGGGTTACCGTTTCGAATTCGGAAAGCTCATATTCGTCTTCGAGTTCGCCTTCAAAGTCCTCGTCGAACTCGTCGTCGAAATCCTCTTCGTCGAAATCTTCGAAATCGCCGATGGCAGGCTTCTCTTCGGGGATTTCGATCTCCTCGTCCTCTTCCTCCGACAGTCGAGGCGCGGCAATCACCCCGCCCCCAATTTGCGTGGCGGGAAGATCACAAGGGGTAGGCAAAGTGTCGAGGTCGAACTCGTCGAGAACCGCGGCCATGAGGAAATTAACCCGCAATGCGGGCGCTAGGCGGCAAGGCGACCAAGGTCGGCAGGCCGGAAAGGTGGGAAGCAGGAGACTTGCGAATCCCCTATCTTCGTAGAGCGGCCCGGTTTGTCAAGGAACCCATTTGCCTTACGGCGGCACGACGAACGTCCAAAAATGGGGAAAAGGGGGCTGAAAGACCTCGCTTACCAACCCGACCTGGCAAAGTGAAGAGCTAGACGGTGCTTTTCGGTCACGGGGAGCAACTTAGTAGTCGTACCATAGCCCAGCTCCAAACTGCTGCTCGAAGTCGTTGAAGAACGAGTAGTGGTTGCTCCCGCCATTGAGATAATGCAGGCCCAAACGCATGAGATGGCCGTTATTGTCTCCGCGCCAGGCCCAACCCGCTTGAGCGGTGATCGACCCGCCAAAATCGAGCTCTTCCCGCAGATGGCCGTTGACCGCAAAGAACGGGGCACCTCGTGGACCCGTGGCGTAGGAGGGAGCCCATTCGAAGCCAAATTGGAATTCCAGCGGTTCGCTTACATCGGTGTAGAACGCCCAACCGGCTTCCGCATAGATGCGGAAATCGTCGTAGAGGTAGCGTGAATACCCCACCATTAAGACATCGCGTGCGAAATTCAACCGCGGATAGCCAGGACGCTTGAGGAGGAATTCATCGCCTGTGTGCGAGCTGAGATGGTAGTATCCGAACTTGAAAGCATGCGGGCCGATTCCGTAAGTGAGCCACGGACCTGCCTTAAAGTCGACGGCGCGAAAGTCCATGGTCTCGACCAGGTCCAACCGCAATTGGGCCGAACCTTCAACATCTAGTTGCCAGCCTTGAGGGCGAATTCGGTCTTGAGTGCCGTAACGCATCAACCCGAATCGACCGCCCAGGGTGGAGTCCCAGAGCCAGCCATCGTTTTGTTCGTGGAGGAACACCGCCCCCATGCGCGGCTCCTTCACGCCGGCGAGGTACGATTTATAAATGATCCCATCAGGTAGAGTTTGATAGGTCCAATAGTCGCACGGCTCACACGCCGGTGGCATGGCGTCGAGGTCGATAAACGGTTGGCCGGGCGGGGGACCATTTTCGTAAGGCTGAAAGTTGGTTCCGATCTGCGGTTGTTGATCGACGGGTGGGGGGCCAAAGATTGGACCTTGCGCAGCAGCCGATTCTAGAGCCATAAGCCCAAGTAGAATCGAAGACCAAAAGCAAAACCTGTTCACTTTCCGCTCGTACCGTTAAGAGAACTTCGTTCGGTTGTACCTGACGTTTGGGTGGCGCAAACCTTGCCACCTAGAATCACATCGGTCGACCGCCGTCGTTCCTTTGATCGTTGCGTAATTTATTGGCGATAAGCAGACCTACCAAGACAGAATGGCGAAGCTGCGGCAAGCTTGCGGGTATTGTTTCGATGCTATCACCTGCTAGCAGGCATATAGTGAGCATTCCGATCCGACAACCACGAGAAGACTGAATCCCAAATGGCAGCGGCGAATTTGATTGTGATCGGGGGGGGAATCGTGGGGCTCGCGACGGCCTGGCAGTTCATCGTGCGCTACCCTGGGCAGCGGGTAGTACTGCTGGAAAAAGAAACCGAGGTCGCCCAGCACCAAAGCAGCCGTAATTCCGGCGTGCTGCACTCGGGCATTTATTACAAGCCCGGTTCGCTCCGAGCCACCAATTGCCGCGACGGGAAGCGGGCGATGGAAGCTTTTTGTGCGGAGCACGGCATCGCTTATCAGATCTGCGGCAAGGTGATTGTCGCGGTTACTCCCGACGAACAGCCGGGACTGGCACGCATTTTCGAACGGGGCCAGCAGAACGGGGTGAAGTGCGAACTCATCGGCCCCGAACGGTTGAAAGAACTGGAGCCTCATGCCGCTGGGGTGCAAGCGATTCATGTTCCAGAGGCTGGAATCGTGGATTACTTCGGCGTTTGCCAAAAGTTGGCGGAATTGATTCGCGCCGCAGGGGGAGAAGTCCGCACCGGCACGCGCGTTACGGGGATCAAAGAGCAAGGCCCGGAAGTGGTGGTGCAAAGTTCCACGGGGGACGTGCTCGGCGAACAAGCCGTGAACTGCACGGGCCTGTTTAGCGATCGGCTGGCGCGGGCGTCCGGAGAATCCCCGGCCGCGAGGATTGTTCCCTTTCGGGGAGAGTATTACGAACTAGCTCCCGCGGCCGAGCATCTGTGTCGCAACTTAATCTATCCGGTCCCTGATCCGAATTTTCCATTCTTGGGGGTGCACTTCACCCGGATGGTGCTGGGTGGTGTCGAATGTGGTCCCAACGCGGTCTTGGCTTTCGCACGTGAAGGTTATCGCCGGCGTGACATTAATTTGTTCGACCTGGCAGAGACGTTGCTCTTTCCGGGATTCTTGAAACTAGCCACGAAGTATTGGCGGGTCGGCCTGGGGGAGATGTGGCGTTCCTACAGTCGGTCGGCCTTTTTGCATTCTCTGCAACGATTAGTCCCCGAGGTTCGCAATGAGCATTTGATCGTCGGTCGAGCCGGTGTGCGTGCCCAAGCGGTGCAAAGCGACGGCAGCATGGTGGACGACTTTGTGATTCAATCACACGGACGCGTGGTGCACGTACTCAACGCCCCTTCGCCCGCCGCGACAAGCTCGTTGAACATCGGGCGGATGGTGGTCGAAAAGTTGGCGGAGCGAGTGTGACTTGAAGTCGGGCTCACACGCCCATTTCATCCAAGGCGTCCCGAATCACCTTCGCACTGCGCTGTAAGGCTGCTTGTTCTTGCTGGTTTAATTGCTGAGGCAAAGTTAGCTGGACTCCTTCACCACCGACCAATCGCGGCAACGAAACGGTGACATCGCGCACGCCGGCAACCTCCTCGGCAGGAACGCAGACAGTGAGAATGGCACGTTGGTCGCTTAGAATCACTGATGTAATGCGGGCAATGGCCGCCCCCACGCCGTAGTACGTCGCTCCTTTGCCCTGAATGATGTTGTAGGCTGCGCGGCGGACCTGCAAATCAATGTCTTCGCGATCAGCAACGGAGAGGCTCTTGTTCTCCATCGCTAAGAATTCATCGAGAGGCATGCCGCCGAGCGTGACCAACGACCAGGCAAGCACTTCCGAATCGCCGTGCTCGCCAAGCACATAGGCATGAATGTGATGCGCATCCACGCCGCAGCGTTCGCTCAGCAGCATCCGAAAGCGGGCGGTGTCGAGAGTCGTTCCCGAACCCAACACACGTGACGAAATTCCGCCATGCTTTTCCGCAAGTTGTGCGGCCAGATGGGTCATGATGTCGACCGGATTGGTTGCTACGAGCAAGTTTGTTTCAGGCGCATAGCGCAAAATTTCTGGCACGATGGCGTGGAAGACTTCTGCATTTCGCGCGAGTAACTGCAGTCGCGTTTCTCCCGGCTTCTGGCTAACGCCAGCCGAAAGAATCACCACGCGGCAACCAGCGAGATCGGCGTAATCCCCCGCTCGGACCAGAATTGGATGGGCAAAGGGCACGGCATGCCGTAGGTCGGCCGCTTCTGCTTCGGCCCGTTCGCGATTGCGATCGACGAGCACAATTTCCCGTCCCACTCCCCGCATAATCAGTGCGTAACCAGCCGTGGAGCCCACGAAACCTGCGCCGACTATTCCGATTTTCATGATCCGGGCCTCCTGAGGGGCTTTCGTTTTGAACGTGTGGGAAAATTTCCGTGCAAAAAGACTCGGTCGGGGGTCGCTGCGACGGTCGTCGACCCTTTACCATAGTGCGAAAGAGCTTCCTCTTCGACCTAGGAGATTACCATGCTTAACCGGTATCTGTGTCTGACGGTGGTGTTGTTTGGCGTTTCGGCCGGCTCTTGGCTGGCGGTTGCGAATTCAGCGGACAAGGAACCTGCAGTGAGCGAACGACTTTACGAATTGCGGACATACACCACGCTTCCCGGCCGACTCGAAGCCCTGCATCAACGGTTCACCAACCACACCGTCAAACTCTTTGAAAAGCATGGCATGAAGAACGAGATGTACTGGACCCCGACCGATCCAGAGAAATCGAAAAACACGCTGATTTACGTCGTTTCGCACGACAGCAAAGAGGCGGCCGACAAATCCTGGGCTGGATTTCGGTCCGACCCCGAATGGATCAAGGCCCGCGACGCCAGCGAAGCGGACGGCAAAATTGTGGAGAAGGTGGAATCGGTCTTCATGACGCTGACGAATTTTTCCCCGAAGCCGTAACTTTCCGCTCGCTAAACCTTTCCTTAACCCTTTCCGTTTGACAATAATGGAAGGGGAGTAAGATGGAGAAATTCCTTTCTCCTCGCTCACCTGAATTTTCCTCCCCTCAAAAAGCAGTAACCTCGGATGTCTCGTGTGCAACTCGGCACGTGGGGGATTGTGACTTTAGTCGCTCTCCGCGTCGGTATCGGTCTTCACTTCTTCTACGAAGGGGCCGACAAACTTCAAAACCCCAAGCCGTTCTCGGCTGGGTTTCTTTCGAACGCCAAAGGGCCCTTCGCGGACCAATACAAGAAAATGATCTGGGATCCAGACGGCGCGGCCCGTCTCGATTACGAAGGGACGGTCGACTACTGGAATGAGTACGCCCAACAGATCAGTCGGCACTACAAATTTGACGACAAGCAGTCTAAACAAGCCGAGCAGATCGTCGCCGATTTCGATGGGCGGCTGAAGAACTTCATGGGGCGCTGGAAGCCGGAAATCGACGAATATTGGGCTCAACTTGAACGTCGCGATAAGAACCTGCAAGATCCGGCCCGTCTGGCCCTGCCATCGCTACAGATGCATGAAATGAAAATCACCGGCGAACGGATGAAGCTTAAGGGGCAAGTTGTCCCGGGCATCGATGCGATGTGGAAGGATCTCGATCGCGCGCTGAACAATGTTGCGACGTCGCAGCAATGGAAACAGCACGGGGAACTGCCGATTGGCAAGGTCGGTCGTCGCTTTGGTGATTCCGAAATGGTCGACGGTATCATTCCGTACTTCAATTTGATTGTCGGTGCGTGCTTAGTGCTGGGACTGTTCGTTCGTCCGGCAGCCGTGCTCGGCGGGCTCTTCCTGCTGACCGTTTGTGCTTCGCAGTTTCCAGGCACTCCGGGCGCGGCCCCCATTTATTACCAAGGAGTCGAGATGCTCGCGATGTTCGCACTGGCGGCGATTGGTGCAGGTAATCTCGCTGGGCTCGATTTTTTCATTACTTCCTGGCTGACCTCCAACAAGCCGTCGGCCGTCACCGCGAAGTAAATCCGCATACGCCTCCCTTTCCCAATACAATCTTTCTGGCTGGAGCTTGAACATGCATCTAACACCTGACGACAAGGCAGTGGGTCAAGAGAACTACTATTCGGCACTAAGCGTGTCTCGTCGCGACTTTCTGAAAGGGGCCATTGCCGCCGGTGCCGTTTCGGGCGCAGGCCTCGGAGCCATGTATTTTGGCTACGCGAAGGTAACGGATCCGGTTCGAGTGGCGGTAATCGGCACGGGGGACGAAGGGCAAGTGCTGATTGGGGCCCACAACCCCGATTACGTGCAAGTTGTCGGCATTTGCGACATACGCCCGTACAACGTTCACCGCGCATTTCATGGGGACTGGGCCAGCGATACCGCGGCGGCTGCTCGCCCCGGTTTGATGTCGAAGTATGGCATTGCCAGTGAGAACGCGGCTCGCGAGAAGATCAAGGTTTACGCCGATTACAAGGAAGCGATTAACGATCCCGATGTCGAAGGGATCATCATCGCCCTTCCGTTGCATCTGCATGCGATCGTGACCGTGGAAGCATTGCAGGCCGGCAAGCATGTGCTGACCGAAAAACTGATGGCCCACAATGTTGCCCAGTGCAAAGTGATGGGACGTGTGGCAAACAAGCAGAACTTGTTCCTCGCGGTCGGCCATCAGCGACACTACAGCGTGCTGTACGATAACGCGGTGAATTTGATTCGCTGGGGATTGCTGGGCGAACTGCATCACATCCGTGCGCAATGGCATCGCGGCAACTTGCCGGGGAACGACAGCTGGCGTCAACCTCTGCCCGGCGGTGAAAAAGGCTGGGCCAAGGGGGAGGAAGTCACCGTCAACGAAATCGCCGACCGGATGAACGCCCTCAAAGCAAAGCTAGAGAAGATCAAGGATAAGGATTCCGACGAGGCCCGGATGACGGCGAAGCAACTCGCTCAATGGGTGGCGTGGGACATGGACAAAGAAGTTAACGCCGAGAATCACGGCTATCAGCCGTTCAATCTGGGAGATGGGCGGGCTCGAACGGCTCTCGAAGAACTTTGTCGTTGGCGATTGTGGCAGCGAACCGGCGGCGGTTTGATGGCCGAACTGGGAAGCCATCAACTCGATGCGGCGAGCATTTTCTGCTCGGCCCTACGTCACGACGATAAGAAGGCTCATCCGCTGGGCGTGCATGCGGTCGGCGGGCGTTACACGTTCCCGCTGGATCGTCACGCTGAAGACCATGTCTTCTGCATGTTTGAATTCCCTGGGCCTGGCTATACCCCCGATTTCAAGGTCGGCTATTACGACGCCACGATGAACTATCCCAACAAGCAAGGGGAATGGCTCGTGCCGCCCTACGATGTCGATCCGAACAAGCGGATCATGGTCACCTATTCCTCGATCATGGGAAACGGCTTCGGCGGTTATGGCGAAATTGTGATGGGAAGCCGCGGAACGCTGGTGCTCGAACGGGAGCAGGAAGTGATGCTCTACAAGGATTCCTCCACCAGCGACAAAGTCGGCGTGAAGGACGACAAGGGAGGCCCCACGCTCGATACGCAAGCCAGTGGCAAGCAATCGGTCGCCAAGGCCGCGCAGGAACAAGGGCCGGTCAGCCGTGGTTACACGGAAGAGATCGAACATTGGGCCTACTGCATCCGTAATGTCGATCCCCGAACCTCTGACAAAACGCAACTCCCTCGCTGCCGGGCGGAGATCGCTCTGGGGGACGGCGTGATTGCCTTGGCCGCAAATGTGGCCATCGCCAACGCCAACAACGGCAAGGGTGGTTATTTGAAGTTCGAAGAAGGTTGGTTCGACCTCAACGACGACTCCACCCCGGATGGCAGCACCATTCAGGGCGAAGCCAGTGCCTTGGGTGCGGATCTGTAAGTATCCGCTTGACAGGTGGCTTTTGAGCCTATTGCGTAGAAAATTTGAGCACGGGTTGAAGACAACTTCAGCCCGTGCTTTTTTGTGCCCGACCGCAGCCAAACATCATCGGCCGGATCGAGCACCGCGGGTTCTGTTTTCAGCCTGTCCCCGCGATTAGAATCAGGCAGGAGAGTGCAGCTATCTTCCAGCGGCATTCTCGCAGTCGCCACCGGCGTTGTTCAACATTGAGAAAACATACCTCTCCACGAAAGAGTTCCTAATGATGCGTTTCATGTTGCTTTCCGCGGTCGCGATTCTTGCCGCCGCTTCTGCTCTGCCGGCTGCTGAGAAACCGGTAAAAGTCTTTATCCTGGCCGGGCAGTCCAACATGGAGGGGCAGGGAATCATCGCTACCGATCCAAATCGCAATGGGGGCAAGGGAAGCCTGGAGTACCTGGTCAAAGAACCTCGCACCGCGGCAAAATTTGCATCGCTGGTCGACAAAGAAGGGAAGTGGCTGGTGCGCGACGATGTTTGGATTTCCTATCTTGACCGTCAGGGCGCACTCACGGTCGGCTATGGTCCAAAACAAGATCGCATCGGCCCGGAACTCGCTTTTGGTTGGGTGCTGGGAGATGCGCTGGAAGAACCCGTGCTGCTGATCAAATGCGCGTGGGGTGGCAAAAGCCTCGCCGTCGATTTTCGTCCTCCCAGTTCGGGCAAGCTCCCCTATTCGCTGGGCGAGAAGCAGGATGCGGCGATTGCTGCGGACCCCAACATCGTCGGCAAGTACTATCGCGAAACGATGACTTTGTCGAAGGCCGCCCTAGCGAAGGTCAAGGAGCTCGTCCCCGGTTCCGATGGACGCTACGAAATTGTCGGCTTCGGCTGGCACCAGGGTTGGAACGATCGCATCAACGAAAAATTCAATGCCGAGTACGAGGCCAACATGGCCAACTTCATTCGCGATGTTCGCAAGGACTTGGACGTTCCGGGGCTTCCCTTCGTTATCGCCGAAACAGGCATGAACGGCCCGGATGAAATGCATCCGCGCGCGTTGTCCTTGATGAAGGCACAGGCCGCCGTTGCCGAGCATTCCGAGTTTCAAGGGAATGTCGCGTTTGTCGGGACCAAAGCGTTTTGGCGTGCCCAAGACGAATCCCCCAGCGGCCAGGGGTATCACTGGAATACGAATGCCGAAACGTACTACCTGATCGGGGAGTCGATGGGGACAGCCATGAAAAAGCTGTGCAAGATTGAGTCCCGTAAGTAGGCCTGGCTGCGCTATTGCGTGGCGATGCGTAAAACAATCAAGCACTATTCATGTTAAAGTATTGACATCTAATCAATCAACTTCCACAAAGAAGAAAAGCCGTCTGCGGGGCGTTGCGCTCGCGCGGGCCGAATCGGTGATTTTGCCGAATTCTTCTTTGTGACAGGAGATTGAACCATGATTGCAGCTTTGGAATGCGCGGCTGTGACGGCCGCGGATCTGGAGATTTATCGGGCACTGCAGGTGAATTCCTTCAGTCCGCATGATTTGTCGCAGCAGTTGAAAATCAGCCGCCTGGAGCTGCGACAAAACCCTTCCCGCGTGGCCGAGTATCTGGCCGATCAGGAACCACCCCCAGAAACGAATCGGCGACCGGAGCGACTCGCCGTGGCCGAGCAATTGGCGGCGGAGCGACTGGATTCGCTCTTTCATCTGACAATGAGCTTGCTGCACGCTTCGGCCCGCACGCTGGAGACCCGTCGGGAATCAGACACGGGTTTGCATAAGGGAAAATCGGTCACGCGCAAGCAGCAAACGCCGGATGTGCGGTACTTGATGGTGGCCGCGAAGATCGCGGTGATGGCTTCCAAGCTGCCGATCTCGACCCTCGGATCGGAGTTAGTGCGCGCGGAGTTGATGCAAGCTCGCACGAGCGCCGGCAGTGCAAAGCGCCCTGTTCAGTCGACCGATGAGACCCCTGTTCAACGTGCTGAATCGGCCCCTGTTCAAACGGCAGTTGGGCCTGCGAATTCCTCGGGAAATAACGAGGAAAAGGGGGCTGTTCACCCCTGTTCAGCAACGGCGAACGGCACTGTTCAACCGACCACTTTCAGCACTGTTCAGGACACTGATGAGGCCGGGAAAGGGGACGACGAGGAACGTGAATACCTCGGGCTGAAACTCACGGCGGAAGAAGAGCGGGTTTACAAAGCTGAGTGGGAAGAGATGTGCCGGACGCACACGTTAGAAGAGATTGAGCAGATCGTCGCAGCGATGGAGAAGGAGTGCGAGGCGGAGCAGTTGGTGAGTTAATTGGCCCAGCGGAGTCCTCCCGGCGACAGCAACTAGTCCCGGTTTCGGTGCCACTGCTGGCTTGCCCAGCAGTGCTGATGTTCTCGAAGGCTTTCTACTTCTTTGCTCGTTTTCGATCCCGGAAATCTAGGAACCGTTGCAAATAAAATGGACGCCGTCTCTTGCTAGGAGCACTGCTGGGCAAGCCAGCAGTGGCACCGTGCGAGCCCCCCAGCTTGATGCGTCGGATGCAAACGAACGGAGTGTTCGCTCTGCCGATTACACTGCTGGGCAAGCCAGCAGTGGCACCGGGCGCCGAGTTCTGGGCAGCGGGTGGCACCTAGTTGAACAGAGGCTACACCCGGCCGACGACGACCGAAATGTTTTGGCCGCCGAAGCCAAAGCTGTTGGTGAGAGCCACGTCGCACTTGGCAGGGCGCGCGACGTTGGGAACGTAATCCAGATCGCAGTCGGGATCGGGGTTTTCGTAATTGATGGTGGGCGGCAGGATGTTGTCCCGAATGGCGAGCAGGCAAACGATCAATTCGGTAGCTCCGGCTGCGGCGATCAAGTGCCCCATCATGCTTTTCGTGCTGGAGACGGGAACCTGCATCGCCCGTTCGCCAAAGACGGCCCGGCAAGCAACCGATTCAACGCGGTCGTTCACTGAAGTACTCGTTCCGTGCGCGTTGACGTAGTTCACCGCGGAAGGATCGAGCTTCGCATCAGCGAGCGCCATGCGCATACAGCCGATGCCCCCTCGCCCTTCCGGATGAATGTCCGTGATGCGGTACGCGTCGGCCGTCGTGCCGTAGCCCAGGATTTCGCCATAAATGGGGGCTCCGCGGCCACGGGCGTGTTCGTATTCTTCCAGAATGACCATCGCCGCCCCTTCGCCCAGGACGAATCCGTCTCGCAGGCGATCAAAGGGTCGCGAGGCCTTTTCAGGATCGGCATTGTTGGTCGACAGCGCCGTGAGCAAGTTAAAGCCGGTCACGCCGAACGGATGAATCATGCTGTGGGCACCACCGGAGAGCATCACGTCGGCATCGCCGCGGCGGATCAATTCGGTCGCTTCGCCTACAGCCTGGCTGCTGGCGGCACACGCGGTGAGGCAGTTGCTGTTTGGTCCTTCGGCGCCAAACATGCCCGCGAGATAGCCGGTAGGCATGTTCGGTTCTTGTTCGATTTCAGCGATCGGGTTCAGGATTTCCAATCCCTTCCGCGTGAAGGTGGCCAGATCGAACTCACCGCTCGCAAGCCCTGCGGTCATCATCTTGGCGAAGGAGAAGAAGTCCTGGCTTCCCTCGCCACAGCCCAGATAAACGCCAAAGCGAGTGGGGTCGAATTTGTGATCCAGAATGCCCGAAGCTGCCACCGCTTGCTTCGCGGCACCGGCAGCGAAGCGGGTGTGGCGGCCGCGATGCTTCCAGACCTCTGCCGATTCGCCGGCGTCGGTGATGTCCCAGTTCTTGATTTCGGCGGAGATCTTCGTGGGGAAATTACTGGCGTCGAAGACGGTGGTGTAGCCCACCCCCGATTTCCCTTCCTTCAGATTAGCCCACATGGTGGCGACATCGTTCCCCATGGGGTTAATGACGCCAACTCCAGTCACAACAACTCGCCGCCGCATAGTTTGCTCCTGCTTGCTGGCCTGCACCCCCGCCCTCCCTGGCCGAGCGACAAACTCAGTTCGAATCGTCTACGTATGGACCGTTGCTTGTTGCACCCGGCCGTGATGCCGCGCTTCCAAGTCGGCGTTGGACTGGCTTTCTGCTTCCACCATGTAATCCGGAGGAAGCAATGGCTCGCCGGTTTCCGTCACCCCAACGTCGTACAAGCCGAAGGTGCGGATCATGCGCAATAGGTCTGCCGGATCAAAGAGAACTTTGTCGGCAAACTTGTCCCCCAGGTGGAACGAAAAAATGAACTCCACTTCCGCCTGCACGACATCGCCGACGCGACTAACCCCTTTGGCTGAGGCGCCGTCTTTATCGACATTCTCCAGAACCGCCGAGTATTCCAGCGTGTCTCCCGGGCGGGCTGGAAAATGAAACACGGCCTTGCTCACCTTGGCGAGCACGACCCGATCACGGAACCCGCTCAACTCACCGGCGAGCAGACCCGCGGTTTGCGCGAGCCCTTCGATTATGAGCGGGGCGGGCATGATCGGGAAACCTGGCAGGTAGCCATCGATATAGGTCTCGGCGAGGGAGATATTCTTCACCGCTCGCGCACGGCGACCCCGGACAAATTCGACGAATCGATCGATCCACATCCAACGCATCACGCCACAATTTCTTGACTGACGCTCTTGCACGGGACTAGTCCTGCAGGCAGTAATCATGAAACTAAGCGGCACCTACTTTAGAGTTCACGTAATTGCACAGATCTTGAACGGTCAGCAAGTTGCCGAAATCCTGCACGACCGGATTGGAAGCGAACTTGGTCAGATCCGCAAAGGGCATGCGCTTCTTCAGTTCTTCCACGCCGGCGGGAGTGACCTTGCCATCCTGCACATATTCGGAACTGGTGAGAATGTCTTCCGGAAAAAGTTCCGCTCGGGGAATTTCGATCCCGAAGGCCTTTTCCAAGCGGAACACAATGTCCAAAAAGTCGATCGATTCGGCACCCAGATCGCCGACCATCGTCGCCTGAGGTGTAACCTCGTCGTCATCGACGCCGAGCGCTTCCACCAGTGCATTCTGGACCTTCTTGTAAACTTCTTCTTTCGTGACGGCCATGTGCTCCACACTCCGGTCTGTCGCAACGGGAAATAAAAACGGGACCTATTTTTTATCGCGAGCCTAACACCGCTGAGTGATTGAAGCAGAACCAGAAAACTCGGGTTGCTGCGTTCAAGCTCCAGCGGTTAAACGTGAATAATCTTTCAGCAGTTCGGCAATGCAGTAGGGCTCCGCATTGGCACGCGAAGGATACTTCTCACCAATATGAAATCGTTCCAGGATTAGTCGGGCGGAGACCGCCACGTTATTGTTGACTTCCCCTTGAACCTTAAGCGTACTTAACTTGTCATCCTGTTTGAGCAACTCGGCCGTGACCACCAATTCCTGATTGGGGGAAACGAAGTCTGAATACTTGGCATTGCGAACTTCCTTCAGCACCACGCCCGCGTGGACAAAGTTTTCGGATTCGCGAACCAACCAGGCACTGGCTTGAAACATGGCTTCCAGCATCAAGACGCCGGGCATGACCGGAAATAAGGGAAAGTGGTCCCGCAGGTAGTCTTCATCTGGTCGCAATGTTTTGACTGCGCGGATGCTCTTCCCAGGGATCAACTCCACGATGCGGTCGATCAAGCAAAACTGCATCATAGTGAAACCCACCCAACCCTTAAAAATTCCTAGTCGCGCTAAAATTCGAACACGACCCTTCATACTGTATCGGCAAAAACAAAAATCCGGCGGCACTATAATCGGAGAGGTTTTCCCTGCCGGAACATAACTTGTGGCAATTTTGCCAGCCTGAAGCTCGATTTGATAAAACGGCTAATATAACGGCGACCTGGAAAGCTCACAACGGCTAGCACTTCCATTGCCAGCACTCTCCGCCCGAGGATGCCGCGCGAAAATTGACTATTAGTTGCTCGAATACCCGGGAGAGGTGGGCAAAGAGCTGGGGGGCAGCTAACTGGAGATGACGGGGAGCCGTCATGCGAAGATGAATCGGGTCGAAATCAATTGATTCTACCTCGACTACTTGCGAAAATGCACCGGCTGGAGCATGCTACGCATGGCCTGCCCCAGAATGTTCTTCCGCAAGCACCTCCTGAATGGCTTGCCTTTGAAGGGAAACAGGGAAGACTTAAGCGGCTGGATTTCCGGGAGCCGTAGGTGCGACTCCCTCCCATCTTTTCGTTGGAAGGAGGCATATAATGCCCTTGTACGAGGTGGAAACCGATTCGCACATCATCATTACCTGGGCCGGGGATGAACCGGCGGCGAAAGGGGTAGTCAGCGAAGCCTACCCCACCGATCAGGTCATCCGCCTGACCAAGCGCCCCCGCGATACCTGGGTAATTTCCAAGGGTGCTTTGGGCCTGGTGGACCGCTCGGTCGATCCGTGCGCCATTGCCCGTGACTGCCTGCACAAAGCCTCCGGGGACAAAGTGCATGCGATTCGTCTTTACATGCATGAAACGGGAACCGATCTCGATCATGCCCGCAAAGTGGTCGAATCAAACATCGTGATGGGCTGGTAAAGCTGGTTTGCAGCGCATCTAGCCGTATCATTCCGCGCCTGCAAATCGGGCGCGGAGAGTGGCTGGTTTTGGTTTACAGCCAAACGACCACCGGCTCTTCGCGGCAAACTTGCAGCGACTCAGCCGCATTACCGTTGACAACGGCGATCTCCAATCGACCTCCGGAATCGCCGAGGGAAATGATCTCACCAGGCTCGGCTGAGCCGTAGGTCTCACGGATGCCGCAAATCCTTCTGCCACGAATTTCAACGACCATTTTCGTATAAGTTGGCGGCAATTCTGCGAGGGTAATGTTCGTAATGAGATTCCCGAAGGAATCCACGTAAACGACTTCCCCACGAATGGTGTTGGCAATGCGTTCGATCGCAGGCCAAGGAAGTTGAACCTGCAAAGAATCACTGCCTGAACCCAAAGTGGTTGGATCGACTCCATTGAATAGCTCCGCTGCCACCGGTGCCATGATGTCCCGCCCGTGAAAGGTGCTGGAAACGACTGTCCGCCAAAATTGGCGGTTTTCGAGAACGACCAGTCGCTGCAGCGGCAGATCGTGAGGGAGCAACGACAATAGGCCGTTGTCTGGTGCGATAAAGCGTTGCTCGCCATATTCGGCATAAATAATCCTCCGCACTGTGCCTACGCCGGGATCGACAACCGCCACGTGCAGGGTTTGAGGGGGAAAAAATCGACAGACATCGCGTAGAATCATTCCGCCTGCGAAAACATCTTGTGGAGGAACGGAGTGGGAGATATCGACGATCATGGGCATCGTACGACACAGCGAGAGCAGCACACCTTTCATTTGTGCCACATACGGGCTCCCCGTGCCAAAGTCGGTTGTAAGTGTCAGGATCGACATCGCGTAATTCGCCCAGAGCAGTAGGAACGGAGGAAGTAGAAACAGACGGAAAACATTGACCCATCGACGTTGGGCGGCGAGACTTAGGTTTAAGTGTGGCTGCTCGGCGAAGCGGCAGCAACCGCAAATGAAATCGAACAGACGTGTCCTTCATGCCCGCATCAGATACGCAATCCGATTTTACTCCCAGGCAGGATGCAGTCCCTGCCTCTGAGTTGGAATTGCGCCGCAAGCGTTTGCATTTGCAGGCAGAAGCAGCACGCCTGGCTGCGGAAGCGGCAGCGCTCGATGAAGAAATTGCTAGGGCAACGCGCCTCGCAGGAAAGGGTGCGCTCGCCACGAATGCGCCGACTGCTGCTCCGGTTTTCGTGCCCCAAAGTGTGAACCCAGCACGGCCCGAATCTATTCCGTCCAAACCATCCTCCCCGAGCAAGCCCAAAAAAAAACGATTCCTGGTAGACGAAGAAACGCCGCCGTCGGAAGCACGACCTACGGCAGCTGCCGTTGTTGCTACCAGTCCGGAGATTGCTGTCCTCGCGCAAACCGCAGATAAGCCGATTGCACCGACGGAGGCTGTGAAAGCTCGGGAAGAAAGCCTCAAGGATTCGAACGCGGATCAGGAGCCTGCTTCGGTTGTTCCCAGTCGCTTATTCATCACAGTCCCAAGTTGGGCGGTGAGCATGATCGTGCACATGGTGCTGATCATCATCCTGGCAATTTGCACCATCACTCCGAAATTGCAAGAGTATCGAATGTTCGAAGGTTCGATCTCGTCACCGATTGAGGAACTGCTAGAAGAGCAAGTCACGGAAATTGAGTTTGAAGCACCGAACGAGAATACCATCGCAGCGGTGTTGGCTCCGTCCGACATGGGGATGGCCGATCTCGGCAATGTGACAGAAGTTTCAACGGCACTCGCCAGTATCGACAACGGTGATCTCAATGTGGACGTCGGCACGAATGACTTTGGTCAACTTTTTGGCTCTGACGGGGCCGGCATGGCAGCGCTTGGCCAAGGAACGGGCGGGGCCGAGTTTTTTGGGGTGAAAGCGACTGGCAGGAAGTTTGTCTTCGTCGTCGATAGTTCCCGCAGTATGCAAAATGGCAAGTTCGAGGATGCCTGCGAAGAACTGTTTTATGCGATCCAGCGATTGAAATCGGATCAGTACTTTTATGTGATCTTTTTCGATCAAGACGCCGCGCGGATGACCTTCGCGCCGAACACTGAGCCTGAGATGGGGTTTGCACGCGCGATCACCCCGAACCTGAAAAAGCTGGATACCTGGATGAAGACGGTCGAACTCGAAGGCCAAACCAATCCCTACGACGCTCTGGTGTTTGCTCGCTCCCTTTCCCCGGATGCCATTTATATTCTCACTGATGGTCAGTTTACCGATCGCGGACGGAGTGTGGCGTACTTGAAGACGAACAATCTTTACAAAGATCCTATCGACGGGCTACTACCCAAGTCGGTCATTCACACGGTTGGTTTTTATGATCCGGACGGCGAAGAAACGCTCACGGAAATCGCGAAGGATCACGCAGGCACGTATCGTTTCGTGCCTCGGCCAAACGGGAAGATGAAGAAGCGGCTGAACTAAGCAGAATTCGACTTGGTATCGTGTCGATTTCAATCGTCGCCGTACCGTTCGTTCATCAGTTCCTTGGTTGGCTTCAGCCCCTGATGCAAAGCTGTCAGGTCATCGCGAAGTCGCGTAAAGACGAGATAGGCGACCAGGAACAATCCAATCGAGGCGGCGATGAAGATGGCCGTGTGCACGGTCAGCTTTTCGTTCACGCCAGTGACGACCAGCAGTAGCAGCGCGAGCATGGGAACGACGCCAGCGGTCAGCAAGGAATAATTGCCGTGCAGCGGAATGGCTGCCAGTTGTCTTCTTTCCCGCTTGCTGGGCATCTCTTTGTTTAGCAGCGTGGGATAGTAAACGGTCATTCCCACCCAACTGGTCGCCAGGAACGGTAGGCCGGCCGAGACTAGTCCGCAGGTGAGCTGGACCAAGATGAATCGGAGCGAATCGGCGAGGGGAAGCTGCAAGGCAGCCGAGAAAGCAACGCCGGCCAGGAACCATTCCAGAAGACTGATCAACATGATGCAGTAGCCGATGCGCAACGAACGCAGTCGTGCTCGTTCCAGGACATCTTCAGGGACATGCCGGCCGTGCATCACGTTGGAAAGCGCTCTTGCAAATGGCAGAACGTAGATCAAGACTATCCCCATCCCCACGGGATAAACTAAAGAATTGACGAGAATGGCAGTGGCCTCAAACCGTGCTTTGCGGACCTCTCCATGCCCGGCAATAAACGCTTGCTCGTTGTAAAAGAAGTTGTAGATGCCCGCGACTAAGAACGGAGGAACCGTCAGGAGTGTGTAGGTAATGAAAGGATGCCGCCGGGCAAATTGCACCCAACCGGCAGTGGTATGAAACAACTCCCACGTTCGCGGATGCAGTGCGAGCGCAAGCTCTCGCGCCAAGGCATCGCCGTCGACGGGCCGCTGAGCCGGTTCGGGGGACATCGCTTGCAGCAAAATTCCCTCGAGTCGTTGGGTCAGTTCGTCGTCCGCCGCCTTGTCCGGTCGCAGGATTTGCTTTTGATGTCGACGTTCGATCATGGCGGTCAGCGTTGCCTGCATTCCGCCGGCGAGTTTTTCGTCTCGGAACGGGCGTTCGCCGTGTAGCAATTCCCACATCACCACCGCCAGCGAGTACAAATCGCTTTGCCCCGTCAAATCTTGGGGCCGGCGTGGATGCCGCGGGTCGTACGCCTCTAGTTGTTCCGGCGACATGTACGCCAGGCTGCCGCCGAAATAGGCGGCCGGGGTGGCTCCGTCAAGTTGCGAACAAAAACTGATGTTGAAGTCCGCCAGCTTCGGGGAACCATCGACGGCCAGCAGGACATTCGCCGGCTTCACATCGCGGTGCAAGATTCCTTGATTGCAAGCGTAGTAAAGCGCTTGCGCAAGCTGCATTCCCAGCCGGCAGACAACTTCCGGCCAAGGCATCTGACCGAAGCGTTTGCGGATCGTCGTTTCGTCCATCATGATGTACGTCGTTTTGGCTGTGCCCGCAATCACGCACTGCGCCAACAAGCTGCCGTCGCGCTCGGAAACCTTCGTCCCTTTCACGCGGTCGACGACTTCTTCCAGTGTTCCGCCTGGCGCGAGCTGCATGTACATCAACCGCAGACGCTGCTCGGGAACGGTGCGTTGATCGAAGACGCGGATGATGTTGGGATGGTCGAGTTGAGCCAGCGTTTGAGGCTCAGACCCTTTCGCAGCGGAGATCTTCAACGCGACAAGCCGCGCCATCGAAACTTGCTTCGCCAGGAACACGCTCCCGAACGCCCCCTTGCCGAGTTCCACGAGCAATTCAAAGTCGTCCAGCCGCTGTCCCACGGCAGGTGGACTACCCTGCTTACCCGTGTAGAGCTGAGTGGAATACGTTTCTGAGCTTTCCCCCAGCATCCGTTTCAAACCATCGGCTTGTTTGGGATATCGCTTCGCATAGTCCGAAACGGTCGGTGCTAACCCTGCAGTGCGTCGAACGTGAAAGTCTTCGTAGATGAGTTCCAGGGGGGGCTCACCTTGGTCGAGCATTTCCGGAAATTCTCGCCCATATTCATCGAGTGGCCGGAGGCAGTTGTGCAAAGCCCGCTGCTCCAAGTCATATTTTACCAGTTCGATGAGCACCATCTGTCGCACGTCGACACTCAGGCTCGCTGGCGGCAAAAACGATGCCAGGTCCGGCTCCGGTTGCGACGTCCAGGCGGCTGCGAACTCTTCGAGCTGCCCCGACAGTGCAGACCAGACCATCGTCGAAGCGTGTTTATCGAGGGCGAGATCCATAGCGACGAAAGCGGCTGGCAGCGGTGACGGTGAGAAAAGTCTGGCAGATCTCCGTCTGTCGTTTTACACTAAGTGCGCAAGATTGAGCAGAGAAACTTGGTCGCGGGCGGGCCGCAGAGCAAATTCCCATGAACAAAACGCCCGAAGAACTAGCAGTTTTGGTCAAGGCTAAGGATGTCGGCGCACTTGCCCCATTTATTCAAGCCCGTCGCGGCATGCTGCTGGGCTTCATCGAAAAACAGCTTGGGCCGGCACTACGTACGAAGGTCGAGCCGGAAGACATTTTTCAAGACACCTGTGCTGAAGCTGTGCGCAGTTTTCCGGGAGCGGATTTCAGCTATCGCGAGCCTTTCTCTTGGCTGTGCCAATTGGCAGAGCGGCGGATCATCGACCTGCATCGCCGCTTTTTCGATGCTCAAAAACGGGACGCCGGAAAAGAAGTATCCATCGATGGTGGTGGAGCGAGTAATGACGGCGAGGGAGGTTTGATCAATCTGCTCGTCGCCAGCATGACCTCGGCCAGCCAGGCATTTTCGCGAAACGCCCGCGAAGCCCGCTTGTACAATGCCCTGCAAAGTTTGCCAGAAGAACAACGGACGGCGCTGCAACTGCGTTACGTCGAAAACCGCCCCTCGAAAGACATCGCCCAGCGAATGGGGAAGAGCGATGCCTCGATTCGTGTCATGCTTTCGCGCTCACTAAAAAAGCTGCAGGAGCTGTTGCTGGAAGAGTAACGATTACTTTTTCAAGCCACGCCTAATTTTGCCTTGATGCTCTGCAGCAGGGTCACGGCACTGCCGATCTCCGCCTTTTGGCGTTCTGGATCTTGGGGAATTTCGCGTTCAATAGTGAGGGGCCCGTCGTAGCCAATTTCCAGCAGCATGCGCAGGTAGTTTTCCATTCCTACATCACCTTGTCCCAGGGGCACTTCTTGTCCCCACTCTTCGCCGGGCTTCGCTGCCCACTTACCGTCTTTGCAGTGGATGCTGTGCACGAAGGAACCGATGCGTTTCAGTGCCTCAATTGGTTCGCCGGTACCGTACAGGATCATGTTGGCTGGGTCGAAGTTGACGAAGAGATTGTCGCGACCGACATCATGAATGAACTGCACCAAACCGGTCGCTGTTTCCTGTCCCGTCTCCAAATGAACGTCTTGGTTGTTACTTTTTGCATGGTCACACAATTGACGCGTTACGCCGACCACGTCGCTGTAGAGCTTCGAGGAAGTGTCGTGCGGCACGAACCCCAGATGCAGGCCAATGACTTTGCAGCCCAACAGTTGAGCGAAGTCCGAAATCTCCTTCATTTCCTGCAAACGTGCCTGCCGCGTTTCGGGAGGGACGAGGCCGACCGTTTTGACGACCGTGGGAATATCCGCGTAACTTTCCCCCTCAAAGCCGCCGAAAACGCAGGTCAGCTCGATGCCATAGTCGGCGATCTTTTGCAAAAAGGCTTCTGCCGCGGCACGCGTGCGTGTCGAGGCATGCGGAGCATGTAACTGAATGGTCGGTACGCCGAGGTCACGAGCGACTTCCAGTTTTACGCCTAAACCGGCATCCACGCTGGCGAAAACTCCAATAGGCCACTTCGGCATCCGCACGTTCCTTTCAACAAAGGGGGCTCTTAAACTAATCATTGTACGAGGAGAGACCTGCTCTTTGTAGGACGCACCTCGGGACTGGCGGCGGAACTGGCCTGACATAATTCTGGACATCGCATAAAGTAAAAGTCTCCAGAACTAGAGTTACTTCTTGCGATACGAGCGCTCAAAACATGCGATTCACGAAGATGCACGGCATTGGCAATGATTACGTCTATGTAAACGCCTTCGCCGAGAAACTACCGAGCGATCTGCCATCACTGGCCCGCAAAATTTCCGATCGCCACCTTGGTGTGGGAGGGGACGGCTTGATCGTCATCTGCCCGAGTGAAAATGGTGCGGACGCACGAATGAGAATGTTCAATGCCGACGGCTCCGAGTCGGAGATGTGCGGCAACGGCTTGCGCTGCGTGGCCAAGTACGTGTACGACTACGGAATTAAGAAGTCGCCGCAACTCAAAATCCAAACCGGGCGAGGCGTGCTGACCGTCGATCTAGACATTGAAAACGGTAAAGCTGAGCGAGCCCGAGTGAACATGGGCCAGCCAATCTTAAAGGGGACTGAGATCCCTACCCGGTTGCCCGGCGATCCGGTCGTCAACCAGAAACTGGAAGTCGATGGCCGGGAGTTTGAAGTTACGTGTGTATCGATGGGGAATCCCCACTGCGTCATTTACGTTCCAGAAGCGACCGATGAACTCGTGCTAGGCTGGGGACCCAAAATTGAGCATTCGCCCGCGTTCCCGGCACGTGTGAATGTCGAATTCATCGAGATCATTTCTGCAACCGAAGTCCGACAGCGAACTTGGGAAAGAGGATCAGGCGAGACGCTTGCTTGTGGAACGGGGGCGAGTGCCGTTTGTGTCGCGGGAGTCCTTTCAAATCGGACCGCACGCAAGTTGCGGATTCATTTGCTCGGCGGCGACTTGGATCTGGAATGGAATGAAACTGACGGCAATGTCTACAAGACAGGCCCTGCCACGGAAGTTTTCAGCGGCGAGTGGTTCGAATAGCTAACTCTTCTTAGATTCAGGCCGCACCGTCACCTCTCCCAGCCCACAGTTTTTGAGAAACACGATTGGGAGCAGGAGCAGGGCAATCAAGAAAAAGATGGGACTGCGAGGCCAATCAAGTGTCGTGACAAAGCGGTCCATCCCGTCGTAGGCGACTCCTGCAAACATGATCGCCATGAAGTTCACCATATTCATGGCCGCGATGATCCGGCCTTTTTGATCCGTCGGTGCGCGAGTTTGCAGGAAGACCTGCACCGGCACCGCGAACATTCCCCCGGCGGCACCTAGGCCGATCAGCACTATCAGAGAGCCACCAAATCCCAGTAGGTGTCGCCAGCCGGAATTCACAGGGAGCGAAATCGAAAGGAGCACGAGTGCGATCAGCATGCCCCAAGCCCCGCGCTTGACGAATCGAAAATCGTTCGCGCCGCGCGTCAATTTTCCAGCCACCACCGCGCCAACGGCGATGCCAATCCCAATGACGGCAGTGAGCACACTCGCGAGTGCATCGCTCAGTTGCAGTTGCACCTTGCCTAGTGAATTGACCGCCTGAACTGCGATTCCTGCTACGAGCCAAAAGAGACTCGAAACCAACAGCGCCGCGAGCAGTGGCCGATCCTGGCTGAGGAGCAAACGCGTTTCCCTGGGGATGGCGATAGTGTCCCAATGAAATTTCAACTGCGGCGACTGCGCGGGGAGGGGGCGAATGAAGAGGGATGTCACCGTGCCGAGAATCGCCAACACGACGCATGCTAAGGAGCCGATCCAAATGCGACTGGCGTCACCCGCTTCTCCCATCAAAAGAGTCTTCAGTCCCCCCGCGAGGGCCGTCCCAAAAATGATCGCGAGGAACGTCGTCATCAAGATCAGGCCGTTTGCTCGCGGCAATTCATCATCACGCACGATTTGCGGCAAGAGCCCATACTTCGGGGGCCCAAAAAAGGCGCTTTGGGTCCCCATCAAAAACAAGACGCACAAAAGACCCGCGTAGCCGGTGCTGTCGTAGCAAAAAAATGCTACGAGCCCCAGGGCCATCACCACAATCTCTGCGACCTTGGCCAAGACAATGATCGTCCGCTTGCTATACCGGTCCGAGAGAAATCCCGCATAGCCCGAGAAGAGAACGAACGGCAAAGAAAACAAGAACGTCGCCAATCCTTGTTGATCTTTCACTGCCAATTTCGCGACATCGGCAGACGTTTCACCCGCAGTGGTGGAAGCCGCTGTTATGGCAACTGGAATCGCCAACAGCAGCATCAATTGCTTGAAGACGTTGTCATTGAACGCCCCCAGGAACTGAGTGCTGAGCAAACCCCAGAAAGATTGATTCTGTAGTAAGCCCGGCGATAGAGGCTGAATCGCTTCATCGACTCCCGCGACTGCTGAATCAGTTAGCGGGGGTTCATAAGGATTCGCTGGCGAAACGTCGGTCTCGTTCGCCATAGTCGATCTAGGCCTTCGCTCGCGAACGAGATTCGCGCAGGCCGCGACTCAAGATGTCTCGTAGCATCGGTGAGAAATCTTCGTAGCGGGCATCGTCTGGAGCACCGGCCGCGTACTGAAAAATCGCATCGCGGGGTTTCTTCCCCAACGCAATGAGCGTCGAACTGACCGTGCCGCGATCTTTCCCGCGGAGCACCATGGAAGGTCGACCGTCTGGTGCCGGTGGACGGGAAAAGGCTTGGCTTGCGCGGGCCAGGAATTTGACGGCTGAGTCCAACGTCTGCAGCGTGAGCAAGCGGCGGCAAAGCTTGCCTCGCTCGTCCCGAGGATCATTCATATCGCCGCTAGAAATGATCGTCAGGCCGTCTGGCAATTCGACGACTTCCGGCTCTTCCAGACCATGCACAATCCAGCCACTCTCATTGTCGGCGATTACAAAATTCGCGCCGTCGTACAGACCGGTGGAAAGTTCGTCCATCGCCAGATTCATTGCCTGACGGGCCGAATTCGCACGCAACATTTCGCGACAGAGAATGCCGCGAGACTTCGGAGCGATCGGTGGAACCTGGCGTGGACGGTTACAAACGCCGACAAAGAGGCCAGCTTGATTGACCCCCAGCCAGGTGCCCCCAGCACGAGTGTCAATGCCGCATAAAATGCGTGGTTTACCCGGCTGGATGGCCGGAATCAAACTACTTCGGTCGAAGCTCTCTTCTCGGTTCGCCGCGACAAGAATAGGGGAGTCGGGAACCGAACGATACTGGATTGCCAGCAGGCACATAGTACGTTAGTCTTTTTATACGAATTGGTTACGTCGCCGCGTCAGAAGTGATGCGTGGGTCACAACGTTTCAATCAATGTAACGGTCGGGCTCAGCGAAGGACACCATCGAATGGGGGGGTTATTATACTTTTCATCACTTTGAGTCCTTTCCAGACGCTTTTCAAATTTCGCCGCGAACTGTAAGCGATGGAGCCATCCGCACTTAGCCTGACAGAGCAAACTTCGTTGATCCAAGAAATTGCGGTAGGTCTCAAGTCAGCTTTCCGCTCGCTAGCAAGCCTCAAAGTCACTTTTCATGACCAAAATTGCCTCTCAGCTTCCCATTCGTATTGGCATCGTCGGTGCGGGTGCCGTGAGCGACTATCACCACGTCCCGGGAATTCGGCTCGATAATCGCTGCCGATTGGCGGCTATTTGCGATGCCAGTCCGGAACTTCTTGAGAAACGAAAGTCGGATTGGGGCTGCGATAATGTCACGACCGATTTCCAGCAAATCTGTCGTGACCCAAACGTCGATGCCCTCATCATTGCCACACCCAACGACACGCACGCTCCAATTTCCATCGAAGCAGCGAAGCATGGCAAGCACGTGATGTGCGAAAAGCCGCTCGGCTTGAATGCCGAGGAAGTCCGCGGAATGTACCACGCGCTGCATCATGCCGGGGCGGTGCACATGACTGCGTTCACGTATCGTTTCGCTCCTTCTATGCGATATTTACAGCATCTGGCGCAAAGCGGCGAACTGGGTGAATTACGGCACTTTCGCAGCCAACGATTTCTCGATTGGCCTGAAACTAGCTGGGGCTGGCGACAATACAAAGCACGCGCGGGTGCCGGTGATTTGTTTGATATGACCATTCATCGCATCGACTTTGCTCAAGAACTGCTGGGACCAATTCGTCGCGTTTGTGGTTCTGTTGCACGGTTCGCACCGCGGGATAAAACGCCTGACGGAAAGGACTGTCCGCCATCGGAAGTCGATGATTGGTCCGCCCTGATTGGTGAATTCGAATGTGGCGCTGTCGGCGTCTGGGAAGGTACCACGCTGGCCAAGGGGTACAACTTAAACGGGTTCGGACACGAGTGGGCAGAAGTTAACGGCTCGAAAGCCTCGGCCGTCTATCGGCTGCACGAACCCAATCAGATTTGGATTGGTCGCACCGGCCAGGATCTCGCTCCGGTTAATGTTCCTGCCGAATTCCTGAAGTGGCCTGGCAGCGTGCGAGATCCTGCGCAGGGAAAGCCGGCCACCGTTTTTCGATACGACCTGATTTGGGAATTCGTTTCTGCCATCGTTGAACGGCGCGAAGCGGTTCCCAGTTTCTATGAAGGTCTCACAGCACAAGTTGTTGCTGATTCTGTGCTAAAATCGCACGCCACGCGACAATGGATTGATATTCCCGCCGAGCCGAACTTGGCAAAAAGCTAGACTTTGCTCCCCACAGTTGACGCAACTCCCCTTGCGGGCTAGTCTGAGGCAAATAAAGGGATGGAAAGCCCCCTAAAGTGTCGCGTTGCAAACGCCGCAAGGGCCGGAGCTTTCGGGTACTAAGGGAGGGGAAACCGGCATGCGTTATTCTTTCCGTCTGGCGGAACTTGTGGGGCATAAGCCCGACCCTCGTAAACGACCCGGCACCATCAAACAGATTGTCGAGCATACGGGACTCGATCGGCACCAAGTGGCTGCCCTGTTGAAAAACGAAGTTAAGTACATCCCTTTGCATGCGCTATCGCGCATCTGCGACTTCCTGATTGAAACGGGGCGGGTCTCCGCGGACCAACTTCCGGGAGCACTCTTTGCCGTCGAGCCCGAGCATTTTTGGGAGTTACTGGCGCGGCGCAAACGATTGGACCTGTGTGCAGGCGTGCGGCAGGAGAATGAAGCTCACTATTCATTCGATGGCGCGTGGGTTGTCGCTTCCGATGCCGTGCTGATGGGCGAACTGCTTAACGGCGTGACGACGCTGGGTGGAACGGCCCGGCATCGCATCGAAGGAGCAATGACCGAGGAGTCGGCGTTAGCTGCGCTCGGTGCACCGGTTCGTCCGCCTCATCCGGAACTTTTGCGACAATCGCTGGTCTGGAGCCCGGGAATTGCAGCCAACGATCGGGTGCTAGACCGCGCTCGCGAAGTCTATCGAGGCTTTGTTGATACGGCTGAAGACAAAGCGCTGGTCTGCTTGGGTAGTACGAAAAGCAATCCGGTGGTGGAGTTGATCCTGGCCGAAGCATTCGGCTGCACCCCGTACGAAACGCAAGACAACGTCTCGGCTCCTAGTCGGCGAAGTTGCCCGTTCTACATGCGGTATCGCGACCACGATCCTCATCCCCCTTCCTGCTGCGGTGGTTTGAATTTAGGGGGGAGCAAATCTCCATCCGCGCCGGGCATTTACTACGAGGTTCCTTCCGGAGCCTGGGAATGCTGCCCGTGGAGCCCCGACCACGAAGATGTGGCCTTCGTGTTCTACGTCCATCGCGAATCGCAGGGGGAGCTGGAAATGGCTCTCGGCGGATTTTCCGGCCGGGCGACACGGCTGCTCGCCAAAATGCTGTCTTCCCGGGCGGAACTCTTCTGGCCCGCTTCCTATCGCGGCCAAGGTCTGCAAATCGGCGCGTTCATCGTCAAATTCCAGCTAACAGGCGAAGAACGCAACGATCAAGATTTGCTCCGCACCGACATGACCGCTGGCACTGAAGTCATCTCGATTGCTTCGGAAGTGATCGAACGCCGCCTACGCTCCGAAATGGTCGAGCAACTGTCGACCATCAAGCCGCGGTAGAGTTTGTCAGGTCGCTGGCGCACTGGAAGGAACCTACGCCTGCAACAGGTTGCCGTCGATCTTCGCAGGAACAACTCGGACCAATTCTCCCGGCAGGCGATTGCCGTGCGGAAATGAAACTGGAGCGTAACGGCAACTCGTCCCCATCATGCGATTCGGATCCTGCGGCGAGATCCCTTCCGCGAGAACTTCCACAGGATGATGCAGGAGCGATTCGAAATACGCCTGCCGTAATTCCGATTCGACTTCTGCCAGCCGGGACATCCGCTCGCTCTTCACCTCCGCAGCAACTTGGTTTGGCATGTCGGCCGCGGGAGTTCCTTTGCGAGCACTGAACGGGAACGCGTGAATTTTAGAAAAGCCGACATCGCGGGCGACCTGACAACTGTCCTGAAAATCGGCCTCCGTTTCGCCAGGAAAACCGACAATGATATCCGTCGTGAAAGCGGGTCGATCGAGCGTGCGGCGGATCAGGTCGCAGCGACTAATGAACGTCCGGCTGCTCCAGCGGCGACGCATCCGACGAAGCACCTCATCGGAGCCGCTTTGCAAGCAAACGTGCAAGTGCGGACAGATGCGGTCCTGATGATCGGACATCACCGCAATCAGTTCACGCGTAAGTTCGGTCGCTTCGATGCTGGACAGTCGCAGCCGAAAGTCACCTGGAACTTTCATTAGGGCCGACAGCAGCGTTGCCAGCCGGAGCCATTGTTCGCGGGGGCGCGAAAGGTTTCCTTCGACGCCGTAGTGTCCTAAATGGACCCCTGTCAGAACGATTTCACGATAACCGTTATCACGCAGGCGCGCGACTTCCTCGACAATGTGCTGCACCGGTCGGCTCGATAGGTGAGGCCGAACGTAAGGGATGATGCAGTAGCTGCACCGTAACAAACAACCGTCCTGTACTTTGACATACGCCCGATGGCGTGTTCCAAATTGCGAAATGCCCGTCGGCAGATCAATCACACCAAACCGCCCCAGTAAATCCGGAATTTCCCGTTTGTCGGTGATTACCTCACTGACATTCGGTAACATAGCTAATTCGTCAGGTGCTCGCGTGGCGTAGCAACCCATGACGATCAAGCGGGCGTTCGGATTTTCGCGTGCGAGCTTGCGGATGGCATAGCGACTCTTAGAATCCCCTTCGTTCGTAACCGTGCAGGTGTTCACCACGCACAGGTCGGCCGGCTGATCTTCGGCCGCATCCTGAAAATTCGCACGCAAGAAACCTTCACGGACAAGTTCGGTCTCGTACTGGTTGACTTTGCAGCCGAGAGTTAGGGTTTTTAAAAGCGGCATAGACGGTAGCCCTAGTGACAAATGACCAATGACAACGGTGGTCATTGGTCACTCGTCATTAGTCACTCGGAGTTTTGATTCAACTTTCCGCTTCAATCGTGGACCACATGGAGCCCTTGCTGTTAGTCGCCATCGCATCGGCACCAAACGCATGAATTTGGTCCCGTTTCAGTTCGGCATGTTCCATCGTCGTCGTCAAGCAAACGGCTTTGCCTTTTTCATGGACCTCATTCGCGATCTGCATTCCCTTCTCGCGAGGATGTCCAAACAAATTCTTCATCATCCGAATGACGTATTCGAATGTGTGGTCGTTGTCGTTCCACAGAATAACATGGTATCGCGGCTGGCGTTTCGGCTTGTTCTTGTCTTTGGCCTTCCGTTTCTTTTCCGGTTCGACCTTCTCCGGGGCGACTGGCTCTTCTACTGTTGCTGCCGCTTCTTGCTCTGCCATAAACGTCTCCTGCACAACCTCTGGGCGATTTGCCGAGTACCCATGCTAACCCGAAGGGCTTCGCAATCCAGTTTGAGTTCGCTTGGTTTTCGGACGCTCGCTATTATATCGAGAGGAAGGGCAAGTCGACAAATGACCTGTGCGAGGGCTTGTAGCTGGGATTGTTCGATGACTCGTATGATGGCCCTCCGAGGCGGTCGATTGTGGTCTCGAATCGCCAGAGTCATGAATGTTTACCCCCGCGGGTTGCTTCGAATCACGGAGGTAAACATTGGCGAGCCAGCAGGCAGAACACGCATTCGACGGCCTCGGAGGGCCATCGTACGACTGCAGGGGCCATCGTACGAGAGATGAGCTAAGATATAAGGAATAGGGAAACCGTATGTCTTCCGCCACACTCTACGATCTCGAAACGCCGCCACCGTGGAAACGAATGGCCGGTGGGTGGGTTTTTTCTCTCTTGCTGCACTTTGTGGTGACGATTGTCGCCGCAAGTTGCTTTGTTGCTTCGGCGATTGTGCAGACGGACGAAGAGCCCATCCGCGAAGTAGGAATGGTGCTGGTGCAGCGTTCAGCCACCGACCAGGTCGAGTATTTCGACGAACAAGATGCCACTGCTGCGGCTAAGGATGACGCCCTGGCATCCAACGCGAACGGCGCACCGGCCGCTGTGGGAACCCCAGACGGCTTGCCCAATCAAGCCCCCCCCGTGGCGCTCCCCGCTTTGCCTGAAACCACATCAATCGCCGGTGCAGGACAGTTGGTGGCAGCGCCTCAGTTCGGCAATCAGGGCAAAAGCTCAGTGGTGATTTTGCCAGGCATCGATGACGCTGCAATTCTGGAAGCTGAAGCGCAAGCCCGGTCGCGTGTTCCACCGAAAGGTCCGACGGCGGAACTTTCCCTCTTCGGTGGCGGCAACGCAGTGGGGAATTCGTTTGTCTTTGTCATCGATCGCTCGAAGAGCATGGGTGGAGATGGTCTCGGGGCGATCGAAGCGGCGGGGAAAGAGTTTGAGAAGACACTTGGTGCATTGTCCGCGGAACAGAAAATCCAAGTCGTTGCCTACAACGAGCAGACGGTGTTCATCGATGGGCGGCGACTCTTGGAAGCTTCCGAGCAGAACAGGCTGAGGCTGATCAAGTTCGTGAACGATCTGGCCGCATTTGGACCAACCGAACATGAGATTGCACTTGTGAGTGCCTTGTCGATGCAGCCGGATGTGGTTTTCTTTTTCTCCGATGGGGGCGATCCGGAGATGAACTCCAGCCAGATTGCCCGGATTCTAAAAATGGCCGCTGGCAAGACTGCCATCCATAGCGTGCAGTTCGGCTACGACGAGGAGCCGAAGGAGAATTTCATGAAGACGTTGGCGACCGCAACGAGGGGGAGTTACGTCTATATTCGCGTGCGATAGATTCGCACGTTACGGCTTCTGCCACGGCACGTCTTTGATTCCCGCCACGTGGTTCGCATAGCGCGCCGCGACGAAAAGATAGTCTCCGAGTCGATTCAAGTAGTGAATCACAAGGGGTGAGACAGATTGATTTTCCGTAGCTGCTAACGTCACGACCCGCCGTTCTGCACGCCGGCAAATCGCCCGTGCCAAATGTAGTTCGGCAGCGGCTGGTGAACCACCGGGAAGAATGAATTGCGTTAATGGGGCCAGCGATTCCTCGAGTTCGTCGATGGCTTGCTCGACTACCAGGATCGCTTCCTGGTTCACGCGGGGCACTTCTTGTTTAGGATCGGGTGTGGCGAGTTCGGCTCCCAGGCAAAATAGCTCGTTCTGGGCCCCTTTCAGCAGGGCTTCGATCGGAGCAGGCAATGCCGCAGTGCGAGCTAATCCCAGGGCCGCATTTAATTCATCGACGGTGCCGAAGGCCTCGATCCGCGGGTCGTCCTTGGAAACTCGGCCTCCTGCGTAAAGCCCCGTTTTCCCTTCGTCGCCAGTCTTGGTGTAGATTTTCATGGTGTTTGGTGGCCGTATAATGTTTTTGCGGATGGCACTGTTTTGTCTCTGCCGCGGTGCGGCGGAGTGTGCCTGCTAGTTTCTTGGACCTTTCCTGGAGTTCAACGTGCTTCGCTTGTTCCCCGCCTATTTGTTTGGCTTCGCCTGGGTTGCTTCGTCGTGCGCACTGGACGCATCCGCTCAACCGCCGGGCATTGCAACTCCCGCCGGTCCTTCGATCGAATCCAAAACGCTGACCAACATCAAGCAAATCACCAGCGGCATGACCAAGGCCGGCGAAGGCTATTTCTCGCCGGACGGGAAAACCATCGTCTATCAGGCTGTGCCCCAGGACTATCCGTTCTATCAGATTTATACCCAGCCGCTCAGTGGCGGCGAGCCAAAGCGAATCAGCACCGGCCGGGGGCGAACGACTTGCAGCTATTTTTCGCCGGACGGCAAACATATTTTGTTTGCGTCGAGCCATCTCGATCCAAAATTGGATGAGACCGAAGCGGCGGAGATCAAGCAGCAGGAAGAAGACAAGAAGAACAACGTTCGCCGGCGCTATAAATGGGATTTTGATCCGCACACCGATATTTTTGTCGCCGACCGCGATGGCCACATTCTGGAGCGACTGACCTCCGCACCGGGCTACGACGCTGAAGGAGCCTATTCCAAGGACGGCAAACAAATTGCCTTCTGCAGCGACCGCGATGGCGATGCAGACATTTACATCATGAACGCTGACGGCAGCGATGTCCGCCAACTTACGAACGCCACGGGATACGACGGTGGGCCCTTCATTTCGCCGGACGGCAAGTGGGTGATCTTTCGCAGTGACCGCAAAGAAGCGGAACTGTTGCAGTTGTACGTCATCGGCACCGATGGCAAGAACGAGACAGCACTCACCGATACCAACGGCGTGAATTGGGGGCCCTACTGGCATCCGACGCAGCCCTACATCATCTGGGCCGGTGCGGATCATTCCGACCCCAATGCCCGCCCGAATTACGACCTGTGGCTGGCGAAGTATGAGATTTCGACGGAAGGAAAATTCACGCTCGGCACACCGATCCGCATTACGGATTCGCCGTCGACCGACATCCTCCCTGTTTTTTCGCCCGACGGGACCAAGCTGATGTGGACCAGCACCCGGACTGAGGATCGCAGCAGCCAGCTGTTTTTGGCGGATTTCAAGCTGCCGGAGTAGGTAGGTCTGGAGTTGGGGCTGGAAGGGCTTGGCCTGAAGCACAACAGCGGTCAAAACCGGTCGAAAATGGCCGCTTGGCGATCCTTAGCGCAACTTTCGCTTGCTTCTACGGCCAACCGCGCTACGCTGAGGCTTATAACTGACGGTAGCCGCCAAGCAATGCGGGCCGGCCGATTTACACCCTCGTTGATTGACTGGATGTTTTTATGCGCAAGTCGCAGCCTCACTTTCCGCGCCGTGCCCGCTCGTTATTTATCGAGCCTCTCGAAAACCGGGCGCTGATGGCCACAATCACTGTCGACTCGCCGCTCGATCTCGTCGCCAATGACGGCGTCACCACCCTTCGCGAAGCAATTACTCAGGCCAATGGGAATGGCGAAACAGACACCATCAACTTTTCCGCCAGCCTGGCGAACCAGACCATTACGCTGACGAGCGGCCGGCTCAATATCACGAGCGATGTGACCATCACCGGCCTAGGCGCAAACTCACTTTCCATCAGCGGCAACAACGCGTCGCAGATTTTCTTTATCGACGGAATCGCCGGTGCCAAGACGGTGACGATCCAGGATCTCACGTTGACCCAGGGGAGGGCCAGCGGTGGCGGACCAGCCTCTGCGGGCGGGATTATTTTGGACACGGCTTCATTCGGCGGTGCCCTGCTCAGCCTCGAATCCGCTCTCACGTTGAAACGCCTGGCATTCACTAACAATGTGCTCGATTTTGTCCCTCCGCCCAACGCGGGCTCTGTAGGCGGTGGTGCCCTCACGGTGAATGCCGACAATTCGTTGGGCGTCACCATTGCCGACTGCACGTTTTCCGGAAACGAGGCAACAGGAAACAGTGTGGGAGGGGCGATTCTCACCTTTGGAAATCAAGACCGACCTGTGCGCGTCACCAACAGCACCTTCTCCGACAATCAAGCCGATTTCGGCGGAGCGATCACCGTCAACGGCGATACGGTTGTGCTGACCAACAGCACGGTGACGGGAAACCGAGGGATCAGTGGCGGTGCCGGACTAGACTTATTTCGCGGTTCACTCACTGTGCATAACTCCATCGTGGCCGGCAACGTGCGGACTGGGAACTCGGCCCCCGAAGACCTAACTGCCGGTTCTATAATTGACGCGACCAGCAGCAACAACATTATCGGAGATGCTGCGAATGCGGGCGGCTTGACCAACGGCGTGAACGGTAACATTGTCGGCGTCGCGGTGGCAAGCGTCCTTGATCCCACGCTCGCCATTAACGGCGGCCCGACAATGACGCACGCACTCGCCGTCAACAGTCCGGCCATCAACGCGGGAAGCATGGCGTTCTTTCCGACGTATGTCACCAATGTCACTCCGATCTCGGCGGCGGTCGCGGTTCAAGGCGGCAAGCTGCAACTGACCAACCGCGGGCATTTGAGCACGGGCAATCTCGATCCCACGGACGCCGGCCTGCGCATCACCGGCAAATGGACGTTCGACGACACGGGCACCGACTTTTTGCAGATCCTCACCCGCAGTGACGGAGTTCCCAATCCCGATAGTTTCGACGAAACGAGCAATGGTCTGGAGTTTCAAGCCAATGGTGATGACGAGACGCTGCGGATCATTGGCCGCGGGGTGATTAACAACGTGACCGGTGGCGGGCCGGTCGCTTTTCCCGGCGGACTTCAGCCCAGCGGAACGTACTTGTTCGATATCACCGACGACGGCACCAACGTCACCTTCACGCTGACAGACGCCAACAATTCGGCAAACACGGCGACCGTTACGGCTTCGAGTAACATCGGCTTGCTGACCAACCGGGTCACACTGCACAACCGTGAAAGCAATGGAGGTACTCTAGGAAACCATGTGGCGCTGGTCGATGATCTCTTGATCCGCAATACGGCGGGGAAGATCCTGCTCAGCGATAATTTCGAAGCGAGGCTCGATCAACGGGGCACGGGCTTTAGTCGCATTGTAAGCGGCGTGGTCGATATTGGCGCTTATGAGGCCCAAGGGCCACGACTTCAACTTGCTCCAATCGAAAATCTCGCGGTTCCTGCTCAGCCGCTCGGCTTTGATTTTTTCGCGATTTTCGATTCGCCACCGATTGTTCCGGGTAACGTCACGTTGGTTGTGAACTGGGGGGATAACTCGCCGGCGGAAACCATTTCGGGACCCGCTGGAACACTCAGCGCGAATCATACCTTTACGACGGCTGGCAACTTCCGTGTGACTGCCTCGGCTACGGATGCCTCGGGTGTGACAGGTAAGCCGTTGTCGTTTGTCATGCAGGTCCGTTCCACCCAGGTTATTCGGGGTGCGCTCTTTGTTGGTGGCAGCACGGTTCGCGATGTGATCACCATTACCCCGGCAAGCAACGACGGCAAACGCGTTGGCGTGAAAATCGGAACGGCGGCAGTGAAAAACTTCACGCCAACCAAGATCGTCGTCTTCGGTGGTGGCGGGAACGATGCGATCACTGTGGCAAGTGTCCGAGCCGGGACTCGCACCATCAAACCGAACGTGCCGATCCGCATCTTCGGCGGTAGCGGAAGCGATACGATCAATGCCAGCGCAAGTGCCGCGAATACGATCATTGTCGGCGGCACCGGGAACGATCGCATCATCGGGTCGGCGACCGCCAGGGATATTCTGATCGGGGGCCTGGGCCGCGATAATCTGCTCGGTGGCGGCAACGATGACATCCTCATCGCTGGCAGGACCACGCGCGACAATTTCTTGGCCGCACTCGATCGGCTCATGGCCGTTTGGAACGGAAAAGGTACGTATGCTGCCCGCCGCAACGCCCTCTTGCGCGGAACTGCCGCCCGACCCAGGCTGGACCGGACTACGGTCTTCAACGACGCGGTACCTGATTCGCTCGATGGTCAACTTGGCAACGACTGGTTCTTTGCCACGCTGACCGGGTCGGCCACGACGCGGGATGTTGTTAGGAACAAAGCCCGCACGGAGACGCTTACGGCCCAGCAGCCCCGGCCTTAGGTCACCAACGGCCGATCCCTACTTCGCCGCGGAACGCGCATTCGCCGCAGAACCGCGCGATGATGGCAGCCCCTCGCGATTAAGTCATTTGCCGCCCCACGGTGTAGAATTGGCTCGTTAGTTTCGCACGCCAACGCCCATTTCGTGGGAACGGACTCTTCCGGTTACAATTCCGAGAATCGAAGTCCGTTCTGGAAGCAAGCTTCTGTCGCGGCCGGTCGCCGATCGTTCCGTTACCGAACCGACTCCGTTTTTCCCTTAACACCGACATTTTCCGTCTTTCTCCAGCCCTAGCCCCAACTCCAGCCCCTCTTCGTCCTTTCCAAGAAACCAAGTCAGCACCGACACCGTCTTGTTAATGAAGGCTTCATGATGACTCCTGCCCGCCAGGCAACCCAGGCGCAGCCGGTGACCCCCAAGGTGGGTCCGGTGCCTGGACCTGCGCTGGAGGAAGCCTTTCAGCAGCATCAGGCGGAACTGCTCGGTAGTCTGTTCTATCTGGTGGGGAATTTGGAAGATGCCCGCGATGCCCTGCAAGAGGCGTTTGTCAAATGCTGGAAGCATCGCGACGAAGTTCCGGACATTCAAAATTTAAAGGCGTGGATTTTTCGCATCGCCTTGAACACCGGCCGCGACCTTCGCGAGACGGCTTGGCGACGCAAGCGGCAAAGTCTGCCGGAGGAAGATTCGGTGGTGAAGACCAATCAACTCGCCCCTCATGAGGAAGTGGAACGGGACGAACGGGTCCATCGCTTGAGGACTGCCCTGGCTGGGCTGCGGCCCGAAGAACAGGAAGTATTCCTGTTGCGTCAGAACGGTGATTTGACCTACGAAGAGATTGCGGCCTCGCTGGGAGTTCCCACTGGAACGGTGAAAACGCGCATGAGATTGGCGTTGACTAGATTGCGAGAGGTTTTGGCGGAATGAGTGTGGACAGTGAAGTGTGGCGGGTGAACTTTCAGCTTCACTTCACACACAACACGTCACCCATCACACTCCACACCCCACACATAACTCATGAACGACGAACTGCAACAACAACTCTGGGATCTGCTTTACGGCCTGCTTGAGCCGGACGAAGCCGCCGCGCTCAAAGCTCGAATTACGTCCGATCCGGAAGTTGCCAGACGCTATGCCGATATTTGCTTGCAAAAGGAACTCGTCGCGGATGCGGCTCGCATTGAAGTAGCTCCGCTGGCGTTGAATGTCCCAGGGCGCAACGTTGTGCAGCCCCAAAAACCAAAATCGGTGAATAAGTCCGTTAGTGCCACGAGACGCAAATCCGCTTCATCGATCCGGCCGCAAACCTGGGCAAATGTTGTCGTAGGACTGGCTGCTCTTTTGCTGATGGGGATTATTACCGCTAACCTTTGGCAGCGGCCTGACTTCGCAACGGTCACGATGACTACCGAGGGAGTGCTTCAGCCCAAGCCGTTTACGCCAACGTCTAAATTGGCAAGCGCTTCCCTGATCACCGAAGTTCGCGGCCCCCAATCGATCGTTCCGGGGATGACGAACCACTTTGCCCTGTTGGCCCGCACTTCAGACGATCAGCCTGTCTCCGCCGCATGGAGTCTACGGTACGTCGATCAAGCGGGGGCCGAACGTTATGCTGGCGAAGTCGAGACCGATGCGAACGGTCAGGCAGAAATTGTGATTCCCGGCAGTGCCTTGCGGCAAAGCGGCACGCTGCTCGTTGAGCGTACGGCTAGCGCGGACGAGATGCTTCGAAAGTCCCTGTCGGAGGAAGTTGAATCAGGCGAAAATCGCGGTAATCAACAATTGTCGGTCCCCGTGCATGTTGCCGCTGAAACGCTGGCTGCCCACCTGGAGGTCGATCGCCCGATCGCTCGACCGGGTGAAACCGTCGGCTTTCGGACCGTTGTCTTGGGTGAACAATCGCTGGCGATCAGCGAGGCTGTCCCGACTGAGTTTGAACTTTACGATCCCGAGGGGAATCCTGTTCCTGGCACGCTCAGCAAGGACGTCACCGATCATGGTGTTGCGGCAGCGGATGCGATCCTGCCTTCGAACCTTGCTGAGGGCGTTTATGAATTGGCGGTTCGGAGCCCGGACGGAGCGTTTGCCGAACAGCGAGCACGTTTAGTCGTGCAGCGCGACGGAGCGGCGGGCATGCTTGCAATGTCGGATCAAGATCGAGAAGATTTCGCGTTTAATATGCGCGATAAGCGGCAGCTCGCGGCGCGCTCCATTGAGATGGAAGCGGCGCAGTCAGGCCAATTGGCGCTTGCCGAATCTCGCGGTCTGAAAGACCTGTCCGGCAACCGCATGCAAATGGAAATAGGTAGCGCTGCCGCTATCGAGCGAAAGTCACAGAGTCGGGCCGCTGATGGAGCAAGGAAAGGAGATGACGAGCAGGCTCTCGCGCCGTCGACTGCAGCAGTTGAGGCCGATGCTCTTACTTCGGCTCCGGCACCGCCAGGAGCACCGATTCCCAAAAAGCCATCAACACCACCAGGACAACTTGCGCCCCCGGCCGCCATGCAAGCCGCCGCTGCTCCGAAGGAAAATTCATCGAAGATCCTCCGCCGTGGCATCCCGGAAGCGGGAGCGGTCGTGGATCAACAAACAGCGATCCCACCGCCGAGTGAGAAGTTCGCAGAGGCCCAGTTCGGTGGTGGAGCAGCCGGAGGTATCGGAGGGCAGAGTAAACAAGAAGCATCGCCAGCCGATGGCCCAATGGCGGCGAATGCCGAGGTTGCGCCCGAAGCTGCCAAAATGGACCCGTTGGGCATGGAGCCAGCAACCCTCGGCGGACCTTTGAAAATCGTTTCCGATCTCGGAGATGGACTGGTTTTAGATTTCCCCGCCACATTCCCGCAAGGCGGGCGTATCGTGGTTTCGAACGAACGTGGTGATGTAATCGCTCAGGCTGATGTCCCGGTGGAAGCGACTGACAAGTCCTCCGGACAAACGGTTGATTTTAAACGTCCTCAAGTCGTGTCCCGACTTATGCGGATCGCGATTCCCCCCGAAGCCAGCGGCTCGCTGTTCATGGCCTTGTTTGATCCTGATCGGCCTGACGAAATTCTGTACTCCCAAACATGGGACCGCCCCGCCTATCGCCGGGCCGTACTATCCATTGATTCCTCCGATCAGGTTTATGCAGCGGGGCAAGAAGTCGAACTGCAACTTTCTTCTCGAAACGAAGCAGGCCTGCCGCTTCCGGCCGTGTTGGGAGTGCGAATTGTGAACGATGATGTCGCCAATTTGCTGGACGACGAAGCTCCTGTTACGAAACGGAATCTTCTAGCTGCTGTGGCTCCTGTTATGGCTGTGCCCGGAGAAGCTGCAAACTCGGCTGCCGAGGGTGAGGCGGATGATCAGAAACAGTCTGCGAATGCAAAACGCTATCGGCAACTGGCTGAGTTTCAAGCCTCCTCTTTGAAGTCTGCGGAGAAAGAGAAGCGTCAAAACTTTGACGGTGACGCTCTAGCGATGCCAGATTTAGGGGCCAATGGTGCAGAGGGGACGAACGATGTTCTCTCGAACCTGGCGCCGGACACCAATCGAGGCACGAATTTAAAACTGCGTCTAGCGCAGCCCTACCAGGTTCTGCTGGCAACGCAGCGAATGGACTCGCCGGTCCCTGTCGCACCAAAAGAAGTAGATGTTGCCGAACAGATCCCAGTTCCCGTTATGCAAGAGCGTTCGCAGCCACGCGATCATGCAGTCTTGCGCGAACAAGCGAATTCGCTACTCCGCCAGCGGTTTGTTGCCCGCTTACTTTTGGCAGCAGGCCTAATGGGGCTGATGGCGGTGGGCGTTTCGTGCATGTTACGGATTTCACTTCGCCCGTGGGTGTGGTTGCCAGCAGTGGCAGCTGCAATCGCTTGCATTGTCCTGGGTGCAGCTCGCTTGCCCAACATCGTTCAGCAGTTGGCAGAACGTGCTCCTGTCACTAAAAGCTCAGTTCCCGAAGCGAAAGGCGAGTTCCAGCATGACCGCGCGATAAATCGCAACGGAGACATTGAACGATTAGACATAGTACGCGACCCTCAAAATGACTCCCGGCCGACGGAAGCTCCCGCGTTGGAATACGCGGAAGAGTCTTTGGCATTTGCTAATGAACCGGCAAAAGACTCGAACGATGAAAGATTTCTTCGCGGTGCCCGTCCTGAGATGGATCGTCGACAGGAATTTAACTCGAAGCCAATGGCGAAGGCCAATGTGACAGATATTCCAGAAATAGCAGCACGGGCAGGAACTGAAACTGGTGCCAGGAAATCTCCGGCTTCTGCTGCCGATGCTTTCTCACGCGAAAATCTATCTGGCGTTTCCCCAGCGCCGACTTCAGTACCAGTGACTCTATTCTGGAATCCGCGTCTGCTAACCGACGCCAACGGCCAGGCGACGATTCGATTTCAAATGCCGCCGCAAGGTGGTCGCTATCGGGTCGTTGTCGACGCTCACGCCGACGGTCGCATGGGAAAGACTGAAACGCTGATTAGTAGCCAACAGACAGCAGTCACGAATGCAGCCGATGAAAGTCCCGCAGATCCCCTTCCGGCGGCGGCGGAAGCGGGTTCCGCTGAAGAGCCGACTGATCGCTAAAAACTCGCCGCGCACTGTTCGCTGAAATCGTTCTGCTAGTTGCCAGCTAAGCCAACACTGCTATCACGCTGGTTTGCAGTTCTCCTTCCCGTCGCAAACTACCCAGCTGCGCTTCTGCCGTGTTAAGGCTGGTAAAGTCTAAGGCCGACCAGCCCCCCGGATAAACGTCATCCACGGTAGGTCCGATGAACTCTTCGGGCAACGCTCCGTCCAGCCGATCCCGCATTGGCAGGCCGTTCCCTTTTTTTCGGACTTCGCGACACCTCGAGCTCCGCATGCCTTACGCTTGGTATTGTCCGATCCGGCCTTGGCATTTTGTTGCCTGGCTCGCCCTTTGGGGATCGCTGGTAGGAGCTGATAGCAGCTACGCGGGAGATGAAGATCTCCGCCGAACTGCCATCGTCCGAGCCTACCAGGAAGCCAAAGATTCCATTGTGAACCTGCATGGCCGTAAGACCGTGCGGGCCGACCAACCTGGAACTGCGGGCGAGAACTTCAAACAAGTGAATGGAATGGGGACGGGAATCGTGATCGATCCCCGTGGCTACATCCTGACCAACTACCACGTGGTGGAAGGTGTGGCAAATATCCAGGCGACGTTTGCTGATAAGCGTAACGCGACGGCCAGGCTTATTTCCCACGATCCGCATACCGACCTCGCAGTGATTAAGGTCGATACGGCGAGTTCCCTACCGGTCATCAAGCTCGGTACATCGTCCGACCTATTGACGGGCGAACCGGTGATCGCCGTGGGGAATGCCTACGGCTACGAACACACCGTAACCCGCGGCATCATCAGCGCCTTGCATCGTCCGGTGCAAGTCAGCGATAATCAGCAATACACGGACCTCATCCAGACCGACGCCAGCATCAACCCCGGCAATTCCGGCGGACCGCTGATGAACATTCTGGGTGAGGTCATCGGGATTAACGTTGCCGTTCGTGTTGGAGCTCAAGGAATCGGCTTCGCCATTCCCATCGACGAAGCTCTTGATATCGCAGCACGACTCGTTTCTGCCGATCGGCTCGGACATCCCGCACATGGCTTGGCTGGAAAGTGCGAATACGAAAGTCAATCCGATGGTAGTCTGATTCCCAAGTACGCGGTCTCAGCCGTTCGCAAAGATACACTGGCGGAAAAGGCCGGCGTAAAGGCCGGAGATTATATCACTCACATTGGGGGCCGGGCGGTAGCACGTCCCTTGGATGTGGAACTCGCCTTTCTGGGACGAAAAACGGGCGACAATGTTGCTGTTGAGGTTCTTCGTGACGGCAAGAATCAGCAACTTGCGATGGCGATCGAAGCCACTTCGAAGACTTCCAGCAAGCAGAACCTGCAGGACCGGTCGTGGGATGCTTTGGGAATTCGCGTGGAGCCGATCAGCCGCGATGAGTTCTCCGCCCTGAATTCACATTATCGCGGCGGGCTGCGGGTGACCTCTGTCCGCAAAGATGGGCCGGCTCATGACCAAGGAATTCGCCAAGGGGATGTGTTGGTGGGGATGCACGTCTGGCAGACGGTGTCGCTCGATAACTTCTCTTACATCCTCGACCGCGACGATCTGGACACGATGCAGCCGCTGTTGTTCTACATTCTTCGCGAAGGGGACACCCTCTTCGGCCATATCCGCCTCGCAAAGAAGGACGGCGGCTAGCGTGACCCAGGCTCCGTCCAGGCGGACGGAGCACGCGCTATCCGTCGTTCATGGCGAATGTCCGGCATTTGGCTGGAACGAAAAAACCCGCGGCTCGCACCGCGGGTTTTTCTGTTTTTGGGCTTTTAAATTTGCCAACAACCGAACAACTATTCCTTTTTCTCTTCGCCGACCTTGAAGCCCTTGTCGAAGGCTTTGTCCGCGAAGACCAATTCAATGGCAGCCTCGGGAGTGGCGGCGGTGACTTTGCCTAAGCAACCTTCGCAGCAGAAGCCGACTTCGGTTGTCCCAACCTTTGTCTTGATTTCTGGATTCAATGGCTTGCCACTAAAGGGACAGGCCACCACGGCAATCGCATCTTAATTCCCGGTGAAACTGCGGAGTATGCCTTCCAACGCGTCGGTGGAGAGGCAGGCGCGGTAGCGTTTGCCACGAATATTGTCTTTTAGGGAAGTGTCCACTGACAAAATGGACACGGCCAAA
>JBGSNR010000085.1:0-73099 GCA_041739545.1 Pirellulaceae bacterium
ATCGCTGGGCCGCAACTCATCCCCAGCACATCTTGCAACCCCGCCAACAAGAATCTTTAGAGGCCCTGGAACGTCGCCGTCAACACCGCGCCCTGCGGCGACTCCAAGCCGCCGAATGATGGTGTTGCTTTAACGGATACGTTGGGCGGCGTATTTGGCATCGCCGTAGAGCTGCCGGGTCTGCCAACAGTGAAAGATGATCCGCTGCCACTTGAATGCTAACGAGTACACGGCGTCATGGAAGCTCACGCGGGCCCTGATATCGCGGCCTTACTCTCTGCCGGCGGTTTGTAGATCGGCGATATTGCGATAGTGACCGCGGCGGTCCATCAGTTCGGCGTGCGAGCCACTTTCACTAATCCGCCCCTGCTCTAGCACCAAGACTAAGTCGGCGTTGCGCAACGTGCTGAGCCGGTGGGCGACGACAAAGGTGGTGCGTCCTTGCATGGCCTGTTGCATGGCATTCAAAATGTCGTGCTCGGTATGCGGATCGATCGCGGCGGCCGGATCGTCCAAGAGGAGCAAGGCCGGATCGAGCAAAACCGCGCGGGCAATGGCGATTCGCTGTCGCTGTCCGCCTGAAAGGTCGAGTCCAAACTCACCCAGGATCGTATCGTATCCTTGCGGCAGTTCACGAATGAACTCATCCGCCGATGCGACCCGCGCGGCGGCTTCGATTTGTGCGGGGGTGGCAAACGGATTGCCGAACGCGATGTTGGCGGCGACGGAGTTGCTAAAGAGAAATGTTTCCTGAAAGACGATTCCCATACTGCGCCGCAAGTCGTCAACATCGATGTCCCGCAGATCAATTCCGTCCAGAGTGATCCTGCCGCGGGTGGGATCGTGAAAGCGGCACAGGAGACTCAGCAGCGTGGTTTTTCCCGCACCCGTGGTGCCGAGCAGCGCGACCTTCTCCCCAGGCAAGACTTCGAACGAAACATCCTGCACCACGGGCAGGCCGGGGCGATATTCGAACCAGACATTCTCGAAGCAAATATGGCCGCGAACCTTTGGCAGGCGGACGGCGTTGGGCTTGCTTTCGATGGCGACTGGTGCATCGAGCACTTCAAACACGCGGCGGGCACCGCTCAAGCATTGCTGGATGTTGTTGGCGATGTTGGTGAGGTTCGCTACCTGGCTGGAATACTGCTGGAGCAACCCGGCAAACACCACCAGCCCCGAGCCCAGCGGCAGCAGATCTTGCGTGACCAGCCAGCCGCCATAGGCGAGCAGAATAATCAGGTTCAGCTGCGTCATGAAGCCTACCAGCGGCGAAAAAACGCTCACGTAGTAGAAGATGTCTTGCTGTTGGTCCCGGACTTCTTCGTTGGCCCGATTGAACTGGGCGATTTCGTCTCGCTCGCGACCGAAACCTTTGATGACCTGCACCCCTTGAATACTTTCGGCGAGTCGCAGAATCACTTTATCGACCAGATCGCGATTGCGGTCGTACATCGGTCGGACCACGCGCGAGAACAGCACCGTGATCAGCCACATGAGGGGAGTCGTTGCCAGGCAAGCGAGTGTCAGCCCGACGTGAATGCTGCTCATGTAGCTGATGTAGCAAACCAGCGAGAGGGCCAGAATCACAAATTGAATTAGCACCCCATCGACGAAGGACCGCACCGATTGCACATCGCTGGTGACGCGGTTGATGATCGAACCGGTGGCGTTGCCGTCGAAGAAGCCGAAGCTCAAACGCTGGAGCTTGTCGTACACTCGGGCGCGGAGGTCGACGACGATCCGCTCATGCACCAAATGCCCGGCCGTGCGGAGATAGGTGGAATGAAGCGCTGCACGCAGCAATTCAGAAAGAACAATTCCGCCGGCCAAGAACAGCACTTGTCGAAACGGGTCCCAACTTTCGAGGAAATGCAGGCCCGGCGGATAGGGTGGCTTGTTCCTGGAAGTCTGTGAGGCGAAGCGGATGACATCGAAACCGAGTCCCGCGAGGCGCAGACTGAGCATCGCCGTGAGCAACATCAGACCTTGCAGAACCAGGAGTGCGACGCACCACCAGCGATAGGGCCAACTGAGCGCGAACATGCGCTGGATCAAGCGCCAGTTCGAAGGGGCAGAAAGGGCGATGCTCGGCCCGTCGGCGGGATCAGATTTGGGAAGAACTGCGGACAACGGCGGCCAATCATTGCGAAACGAACCAGGCGCCATCCAGGAGAAATACGAGCTTGGGGCAAAGGACTCGCGCTGGCCTGATTTCGCCAATATATCGCTTACCCAAGGCTGCCGGGGGGAGTGAAGGCTCCATGCTTGCTGCTAGGAAGGCTTCTGCTAGATTGATTTTGCCGAGGGACCGTCCTTTTGGCCAATGCTTAACCGGGCGGCAGAGTTGCCACAAAAGCTAGCAGGAAACCCGCAAGGGAATTTCTGCTGCGGATTGTGGCAAACGGATAAGTTGCTGCCTTGCATTGTGTTACAACGTGCCGCCACAAACTCTGGGGGCGCAGACTCGCTGGCACGCAGTCTGCTAACCAAAGCGGAGCTTGGAACATCAGGCGGTTGGTGTTCATCTTTTCAAATTTGGTAAGGAGTAAACCCCTGTGAGTGGTAGTCAGGCACGACAAGAAGCTATTTCGGCCGTATGTTCTTACAAGCCGAGCGGCCCCCCGCTGAATTTCAAAGACCTCGCTTCTCACGAAGTTTACGGCTCCAACGTCTTCGGCCTGGCCGAGATGCAGAAGCGGCTTCCGAAGCCGGTTTTCAAGTCGCTAAAGAAGGTCATCGAATCGGGCTCCATGCTGGATGCCTCCTTGGCCGACACGGTGGCTTCGGCGATGAAGGATTGGGCTCTGGAAAAAGGGGCGACCCACTACGCCCACGTTTTCTATCCGCTGACTGGCATCACAGCCGAAAAGCACGACAGCTTTCTGTCTCCGGACGGGAATGGTTCGACGATGGCCGAGTTCACCGGCAATCAATTGATTCAAGGTGAACCAGACGCCTCGAGCTTTCCTTCGGGGGGCATTCGTGCCACGTTCGAAGCCCGTGGCTACACCGCTTGGGATGTGACCAGCCCGGCTTACATTCTGGAAAATCCAAACGGCACTACCCTGTGCATTCCGACAGCGTTCGTCAGCTGGACCGGTGAAGCGCTGGATAAGAAGACGCCGCTGTTGCGTTCGATGAAGGTCCTGAACGACCAGGCGCAACGGGTTCTGAAGATCCTGGGTCATAAAGATGTTTCGATGGTCAGCGCGACTGCTGGTCCCGAACAGGAATACTTCCTGATCGACCGGAACTTCTTCTATGCTCGTCCCGACCTGCTCAATGCCGGGCGTTCGCTCTTTGGGGCCAAGCCGCCCAAGGGTCAAGAATTCGAAGATCAGTATTTCGGTGCCATTCCGGACCGCGTGCTGGCCTTCATGCTTGAAGTCGAGCGTGAGCTTTACAAACTGGCAATTCCAGTGAAGACGCGTCACAACGAAGTGGCTCCGTCGCAGTACGAATTGGCACCAGTTTACGAAAACGCGAACATCGCCACCGACCATCAGCAGATCATCATGCTGACCCTGCGTAAGGTGGCTCAGCAGTATGGCATGGAATGCTTGCTGCATGAAAAGCCGTTCGCGGGGGTCAATGGATCGGGTAAGCACGTGAACTGGTCGCTCGGCTGTTCGACGCTGGGGAACCTGCTCGACCCGGGTGAAACGCCGCACGAGAATATGCAGTTCCTGCTGTTCTGTGCCGCGACGATTCGAGCTGTCCACATGCATTCGGGCTTGCTCCGGGCAGTGGTGGCTACGGCTCACAACGATCACCGCTTGGGTGCGAACGAAGCTCCACCGGCCATTATCTCGATCTTCCTGGGCGATCAGCTCAACGACGTATTCGAGCAGATCAAGGCTGGCGGTGCGAAGTCTTCGAAGAAGGCAGGGATGTTGACCGTGGGTGTCGATACACTGCCTCCACTTCCGAAGCACGCCGGGGACCGCAACCGCACCAGCCCGTTTGCTTTCACCGGCAATCGGTTTGAGTTCCGCGCGGTTGGCTCCAGCCAATCGATCTCCGGGCCGCTCGTCGCGATGAACACAATCATTGCCGAATCGCTCGACTACGTTGCTACCGAACTGGAAACGCTGACGGGCGGGGATCCTTCCAAGCTGAACGATGCCGTGCAAAAGGTGTTGCAGGCGATCATCAGCAAGCATGGTGCGATCGTCTTCAACGGCGACGGTTATTCGGCCGAATGGCATGCCGAGGCCGAGAAGCGCGGCCTGCCGAACTTCAAGACTTCAGTCGATGCTTTGCCGCAATTGACGAAGCCGGAAACCATTGCCACCTTCGAGAAGTACGGCGTGTTATCCGCGCGCGAGCTGCATAGCCGGCAAGAGATCTATCTCGAGCAGTACATCAAGACCGTGATGACGGAAGCCAAGATCACGATCGAGGTTGCTCGCACGTTGATCTTCCCGGCTGCCGTTCGCTACCAAAGCGAGTTGGCGACCTGCTGCACGAATCTAAAGGTGCTCGGCTACACCTTCGACACCGATACGCTGGACGAGATCACCAAGCTCGTGAAGTCCCTGCAGGACGGCACGAACGCTTTGGAGAAAGCGCTCGGTCATCACAGCGGTGGCATGTTGGAAGAAGCCAAGTACTTCTGCTCGACGGTGGTGCCAGGCATGTTGAAAGTTCGCGAAGCAGCCGACAAGCTCGAAGGTCTGGTGGCCGACGATTTGTGGCCACTTCCTACCTACCAGGAAATGCTCTTTATCAAATAGGAACTCTGTGCCCAGGCGGGAATCGATTGCTGGTTCCTGCCATGAGTTCTCTGATAACAACCGCAACGAGCGGGGGGCTTGCCTTCCCGCTCGTTGTGTTTTTTCGCTACGAATTTCTTTCGCTCCTCTCAACCAATCGTCATTCGATATACTGGCGAGCGGCAATGCCCGTCCTCTCTCACATCAGGTTCTGTAGTGACACCGCGCGAAGTCATCGCTCTCAGCCGCGAAAAAGAAATCCAAACGGTCAATTTGCGTTTCGCCGATTTGTTCGGTACCTGGCAACAGATTTCATTCCCGGTGGCGCACCTGGAGGAGACTCTGTTTGAGGACGGGACCGGGATTGACGGCTCGCAGTATCAGGGCTGGTGCTCGATCGAAAACGGCGATCTGTTGTTGCTGCCGGAATCCGAGACTGCGTTTGTCGACCCACTTTGCTCGGTGCCGACTTTAGCGCTGATCTGTCGTGTCAACGATCCGGTTACCGGTGAGCCGTACCCTCGCGATCCGCGCCACATCGCGCGGCAGGCCGAGAACTTCCTCCGCAGCACGGCCGTGGCGGAGGTAGCCAACTTCGGCCCTCTGACGGAGTTCCGGGTCTTTTCAGAAGCCCAGTTTGCACAGGATAGTGCCGAGGGGTATTACCACCTGGCATCGCCTAACGGCACCCGCCATGAATCGAGTTACCAAAATCCGCTGCATGCCCATCACGACGACACAAACGGCCACACCGATGGGGCTTTGCCGGGAGAGGTCGACATTTCGACTGAAGTACTGCTGGCCTTGCAAGGCTGTGGGTTGGAAGTCACCTCGCAACATTACTCCGCTGTAACCGGTCATGGGGCAGCGCAGTTTGTGCCGCAGTCGCTGTTGCTGATGGCGGACTGGACGATGATCTACAAGCACGTTGTCCGGCAGGTTGCTCGTCGGCGGGGCTTGAAGGCGACCTTCATGCCGCAACCCGTACTGGGTCAGCCGGGGAACGCGATGAACGTTCATTTTTCCCTTTGGCGGGATGAGCATCCCCTGTTTGCCGGCAATGGATACGGCGGCTTGAGCGAAACGGGGTTGCACGCGATCGGCGGCATTTTGCGCCACGCGCCGGCGCTGGCTGCGTTCACCAATCCCACCACGAACAGCTACAAACGGCTGGTTCCCGGTACTGGCGCTCCGATACATCTCGCTTGCGGGCTGGGCAATCGCTCGGTGGCTTGTCGCATCCCGGCCTACAGTGCGAATCCGGCAGCAAAGCGCGTCGAATACCGTACTCCCGATGCCTCCTGCAATCCCTACCTCGCTTTCGCAGCGATCACCATGGCTGCCATTGATGGGGTGGAAAATAAGATCAGCCCGGGAACTCCTTCGGATCGTAATTTGTTTGCCACTCACGAACGGGCTTCCTATCGCCGCATGCCCGAATCGCTGGCGGAGGCGTTGCAAGCCCTGGAGGCCGATGGGGATTTCCTCGTCCGGGGGGATGTTTTCTCTGCGGAACTGATCGAGACCTGGATCGCCACCAAGCGTCAACAAGATGTGGCCGCCCTGCGCTTGCGTCCCCACCCGTTCGAGTTCTGCTTATACTTCGATGCATGAAGTCCGTGCATCCCGTCGACTATCTCCGCGCTACGCACCACGATTTCTTGCCGGCCGCGGATGAAGCGATTGCCAATCCGCAATTGCAGCAGATTCTGGGACATCTGGCGCAAACACTAGGGCAGAAGAATCAAGAAGCTTGGGCCGCCCTCCCCAACTCGGACATGGTCCGCGAACGGGCTCGTAGTATTAAAGAACGGACGCTGCAGGAACTGGATCGGCATCTAGCCACGCTCGAACAAAGCGTGCTCGCGCGGGGTGGAAAAGTTCACTGGGCGGCAGATGGGGAGGAAGCCTGTCGGATCATCGTTGGTTTGATTCGCGCTCGGGGCTTCACGAAGGTGGTCAAGTCGAAGTCGATGACCAGTGAAGAGGTGCACCTCAATCCGGCACTCGAAGCCGCGGGCATCGAAACCACGGAAACGGATCTCGGCGAGTACATCATTCAATTGGCCGGGCATCGGCCGTCGCACATTGTCGGACCGGCGCTGCATCTGTCCGCGGAGCAAGTGGCAGAAATTTTGAGCGTGCCGGCCGGTGAAAAACTTCCCGTCGAACGGGAACGTCTGGCAGCCTTTGCGCGGCAAGCCTTGCGACGAAAATTCGCGGAAGCAGAAGTTGGAATCAGCGGTGCGAATTTTGCGATCGCCGAAACAGGCAGCATCGTTTTGGTATCCAACGAGGGGAATGCCCGACTCACCACGGCATTGCCGAAGATGCACATCGCGCTGATGGGGATGGAGAAAGTCATTCCGCGGATGGAAGACTTGCCGTACCTGTTGAAGGTTCTGCCGCGCGCCGCGACGGGGCAAAAACTTTCGTGTTACACGTCGATCATCACCGGCGCGCGACGGCCGGAAGAACTGGATGGGCCGGAAGAGTTTCACTTGGTGATTTTGGATAACGGCCGGTCGCGCATTTTGAGGGGGCCGTTGCGGGAAAGCTTGTTCTGTATCCGCTGCGGTGCCTGCTTGAATGCCTGCCCTGTCTATCGCACCGTGGGCGGACATGCCTACGGCGGCGTGTATGCGGGGCCGATCGGGGCGGTGCTGACTCCGCTGTACGACGGCCTCGCCGCCAATCATCACTTGCCCCATGCCTCCAGTCTGTGCGGTGCTTGCCAGGCAGCTTGCCCGGTGAAGATCCAGATTCCGCAAATGCTCATTCAACTCCGCGAGCAACTACACGAGGTGCCGGAGCAGCGCAGCTTTTTCGAATCGCTGGCTTATCGCGGCTGGGCATTTGTGCTTCGTCGTCCGTGGCTCTATCGCTGGGGAACCTGGCTGGCATCGCGCACGATTGGCCGCTGGAAGAAGTCTTCGCCGTGGCTGACAAAATTGCCGGGCAAGTTGCACGGCTGGACCGAACGACGCGATTTTCCTGCTCCGGCCGCGGAACGATTTCGCGATTGGTGGCAACAAGAAGAAGCTGCGCGCGCTACCAAGCAGGAGCAGTCCGATGGACCGTGATGCTTTCCTGACTCGGGTGCGACAAGCGGCGCATGCCGGCCGGGCTTACAGCGTGGAAATCAAGCCGTTTGCAGAAACGACGGGCTATGTAGGTCTGCGGGAAGGAGAAAATCCGTGCGAGCGATTGGCTGAAGAAATTCGCGACGTCGGCGGAGAAGCGATCATCGTGTCGTCCCTGGAAGCGGCGAGGGAGCAACTGCGAACATGGCTCGTTGCGGCCGACGCGAAACGAGCGTTCTGCTGGCAACATCCGGTGCTCGAGGCCACGGGAGTGACCGAAGTACTTTCTACACTTGGCATCGCGTCGATCAACCATGACGAATTGGCTCCCCTGCCGCTGGCGACGCAACGGGAACAAATTCTGGCTTGCGATGTGGGAATCACCAGCACCGTCTTGGCGATTGCCGAAACAGGAAGCCTCTGGCTGCATGCCGAGCCGGGACAGGAACGTTTGGCTTCGCTCGCTCCGCCGCGACACATTGCGATCGTGAAGCGCAGCCAGATCGTGCCCGACTTGCTCGATGCGTTCGCGTCACTCGCAAAGCAGGGTTACGAAAATCTGCCGAGCAACATCACCCTGGTCACCGGGCCGAGCAAGACGGGAGATATCGAACTGCGACTGACCACCGGCGTGCATGGGCCTGGGAAGTGGCAGGTGATTGTGGTGGATGAACCAACGTGAATTGAAGTGAATGTTGGGACATGCGGGATACGGATGCCGCCGCGTTGTTGCAGCAGCGGGGTGTCACTCCCTGACGGTCGTGCCTCGGATGATGGATGCTGCCGCTTCGTGGGAGCAGCGGGGTGTCACTCCCTGACGGTCGTGCCTCGGATGATGGATGTTGCCGTGTTGTGGCAGCAGCGGGGTGTCACTCCCTGACGGTCGTGCCTCGGATGATGGATGCTGCCGTGTTGTGGCAGCAGCGGGCGATCACTCCCTGACGGTCGTGCCTCGGTGGATCACTCCCCCATGCTTCCCAAACTGGCCAGCAGTTCGCTCATTTCCGCGGCCGGGTGACTGGCACCGACGGACCGCGCGATTTCGATTCCCTCACGCAGGACGCCGCGGGCTTCGTCGATGCGTCCGAGTCGAACGAGCACTTGGGCCGAGCGCAAAAACGTGGGGACGTGCGGCTGGGGCTCTTTCCGGAGGGAGGAAAACAAGGCCAGGCTTTCCTCAAAGCGTTCTTCGGCCTCGTATTCGTTGGCGAGGGCGTAGCGGAGAAAATTATCTTGAGGATCGTCAGCCAGCATGGCTTCGATTTTTTCGCGGCGGCTCATTCTGGGTCTCGAATGAAGGGTTACGAAGTGTTCCCTTCTAACTTACCAGAGCGACGCCACTGCCGGACTTGGGTCGGGGGAGAGGCCCGACCATCAATAATTGCCATTCAGGGGGCCGGCTGAGCTATTGCGGCCGGCCGACCGGGACTTGCCGCGGGGCGGGGTGCTTAGCGACCAATTCCGCCAATTGCTGGTCGATGCTCACCCCGAACTGGTCCCTGGCCGATGAAGTTCCCCCGTAGCCCGGTTCATCGAGCCATACGCCCGTCGAGCGTTGCAGGGGAACTTCGTTTTCGCGAGTTTCGTTTTTGATCGTGCGGTTCATGGCGGCTCCCCTGTCCTTAGGACGGTTCGGAAGGGCTATACGTTCCATAAGCAACCGTTGTGCCAGCCTCGCAAGCAATTTTTTTCTTTCTGCGTAACTTGTTTGGCTACCTTCCTTTTCCACGTTCACGACTGCATTTCGGTAAGCCGCCTGGTTTCATCGCGAGAACGCAGTTGTTGTCAAAGTGAGACAAAAGTCTCTATCGGAGATAACGGCACTTTTCCGCCGCAACATGCGGGGGATCTGCTGTTTTCAGCCGATTTCTCCTCAAAAACCAATTCTTGTTGACCGAACGACGCGCTCAAGCCGCAAGGTCGCAGAACCATTGGGGGCCTTCCCCTCGGCTTGCTACCTCTGCTGCCGAACTGGCGGTCGGACGTACAAATCGGCAGCCCCGGCCGCGTGCGAATCCTTCCCTTCAATCACCGCTCGCACGTGGCAGAAGCCACGACACTCTTCAGGGATGTTCAATTCCTGCTCAAACGTACCACCTTGATGCACAAAACTCAGGCGATTCCAACAGCTGTCATTCGCCTGTTGATAGGTTGCCTGCATCCCCCGCAAGCCATCTTCCGTGGGAAGAAAATCCTTCCGGGCGGGAGCGTCGAACCGGAGCGTGTCCCGTCGCGCGACAAGTTCCAGCGTGCATCGGCCCACTACATCCGAACTTCCTACCAGGCGGAGCGTGCTCCCCGGCTTGGTTTCACCTTCGATCTTCATTTCAACGGGCAACGGATGCGGAATCCGCAGCAAAGGATCGCCCAACAGATTGAACTGAACCACATGCTCACGCAGTTCGGCCAGCAGCTCTTCCGAATTGGGGCTCAAGGCCGACGCGAGAGCATCGAGAATTTCCCGGTTTCCCAGTTTGTCCGCATCGCCTGCTTTGGGAGGGACGGACATCCGCTGTTTTGCCAGCAAAATCGCTTCGCCCAAGGTGGCGGGGTGTTCTTGAAAAACGACGTCGAGCAGTTCTGTCCCCATCACCGCCATGGCGTAGGGCATGGTTACGCGTGAGCCCGCAAAGACGGCGACCGGCCCCCCTTCAGCACGCAGCAGTTCTTCCGCCAGACAGTCGCGTGGTTGGTCGAAGGCTCCTGTATGACAGGCCAAGAAGATTGCCACGGGCCAGTGCGGCCGAAGTTTTAGACCGGCTGCGTCTTCTGCGGAGAGGATGGGCAAATCGGCTCCTGGGACCGAAACGCGATCGAGTTCCCGCTGCCGCCCATGTCCAATATAAACCCAGAACAAGCAGCCTTCCTCTAAACGCTGCTGAGTGACCGCTTTGAAATACCGTGGATCGGGGCAATAAGGACTGCGCCAATTGCCGTAGGTCATGCTGCTGGCATAGCTGGCCGGAATCCCCTTGGTGAGGAACTGTCGCGTCGACATTTCCACCACGCCATCGATCAGACCACCAAACCCGCCGACGCCGGCAATGATGTTTACCTTCTGCCGCCACGGTCCGTAATCGGCCAGTTTCTCGTACGCGATAATCTTGCGGACCATCATCGACAGATCTTCGGGGGAATCGGCCGGCAGACGACCCACGGTCAGTTCAGGAATGGCATCGCCGTTCAGGTCCCCGTAAGAGACATCGCTGGCGAGGTCGGGCTCGTTGCTGAATTGCCGAACCACTTTGGATTCAATCAGGCTGGTGGGGACGAGCAGTTGCTCGCGGCGAGCCTGTTCATTGCCGGTCGCATCGCCGACTAAGACGACGTGCTTCAAGCCCCCTTGGGCCGCCAGCCGAGCGATATCGCGCTGAATTCCCGCCTGCGATTCCCAGCGGCCAATGTGGACAAAACGATGCCCCTGCGAATGTCGATAGGCGAGCCACGGTTCCAAGGCTGGAATGAATTTTGGCGGGCAAACCACCACCGTGTCGGCCACGGGCTCAGTCGGGTCCGCGTTCACCAGCAAACAGGCACATATGAAGAAGTGAAGCATGGCGCGGCAACCGCCTCCCAACTAAGCTCGTCCGTGCAGAATTGTCTCCCGAATAGTACGGGAGCGGCACGAGCGTCGAAAGACCAAATGGCCGCTAAATTGCCAGCATCAAGCGGCAAGAATGCCCCAGGGAGTCTCCCGGGACCAATGAATTTGCCCGTCAATCGATTGCCAGATTGATGGTTTCAGACCCGCCACGGGGGGACGCACCGTTTGCATCCCCCGTGTTCGCAGAGTGAACTCCAGCAAGCAGTCCAGATCAACCTACGACCAGTTCATCCGGCGGATGTACCGCTTCTTGGAGAACGGAGGATCGGGATCACCTTCGGGATCGGTTGGCCGATCGGGTTTCTCGCCGAAGTTGTAGTTGCGAGCGTTGGTGTCACTGGGCAACACGATCGCACTGAACAGATCGTTGCTCGCGGTTCCCAGCAGAGGCGTCCCGCGCGTGTCTTTGCCGTCGAGATACTTGCCCGCGACGGGGCCTTCCTTGATTTGGTAGGTTCCGGGGCGCAGATTCGTAAAGAGATAGGCACCTTGCGCATTGGTAGTAACGACGAAAGTGACAGGGCCCGTGTCATCCAGACCGGTGAGCGTGATCTGCACACCGGCGATTCCCTTTTCACCCGCATCGAGAATGCCATCGTCGTCGAGGTCTTCGTAGACAAAGCCGCCGATGCTCGATGGAATTGGTTCAACTAGCGTGGGCTCATCGTCACGGTTGTTGGCATACGTGGTTTCCGTTTCGACGGCCGCGACCTTGGACTTATTGAGCAGGCGCCCCGAGAAGCCGCGGTCGACGATCACTTTGATCGTCACTCGTTCTTGCTCACCCGGCGCCAACGTTCCCATGGTCACCAAGATCGTCCGTCCGGTCTGCGTGAAGGTGCCTTGCGTCGTGGTGATGGACTGAGTCTTCACATTTGGCGGAAGGGTGTCCGTGACCACAACTCCGGTTGCCGTCGACGGTCCATCGTTGCGGACCAGCAAGGTGTAGGTCAAAACTTCCCCAGCGATGATCGGGTCGACGTCATCGCTCTTGTCGATGGACAGATCGATGATCGGATTCACCGGTGTCGGTTCGTCGTCCTTGTTGTTGGCGGTGTTCGTTTCAATCTCGTTGCCGGCTACCGTGGCTTCATTCAAGATCGTGCCGCGAGTGCCCGGTTTGATGGTCGTGTTGACGGTGATGGTCACCACTTCACCAACGGCCAGCGTACCGATATTTCCTCGAACCGTTCCATTGGTGAACGTCACGGTTCCCTTAGACGTGGTAGCGCTGCCGTAGGTTACGCTCGAAGGGAGCGGATCGTTGACGATCACTCCGGTAGCCCGCGACGGCCCGTTGTTGCGGATTGTCAAAGTGTAGACGAGCGGCCCGCCGGCGATGCCCGGATCGACATCGTCGGTTTTAGTGATCTGCAAATCGATCCGCGGATCAACTGGCGTTGGTTCTTCGTCACGATTGTTGGTCGTGTTCGTTTCGAATTCATTGCCGCGCACCTCGGCCGCATTCAAGATCGTGCCGGAAGCCGATTCCTTGATCGTGGTATTGATCGTGACCACCACCACCTGGTTCACCGCCAGTGTGCCGACATTCACCGTGACCGTGCCGTTGGCGTAGGTCACCGAACCCATCGTGGAAGTCGCATTGACATAGTTCACTTCCGCGGGGAGCGGATCGGTGATGACCACTCCCGTAGACGTCGCCGGGCCGTTGTTCTTAACCGTGATCGTGTAGGTAAGCGGCCCGCCGGCAACACCGGGATCGACACTGTCGGCCTTCGTCAGTTGCAGGTCCACTTGCGGGAAGAAGCCGAAATCGACGGTCAAGTTGGAGTTTGCGCCGTCACCATCGTTGGTTGGTTCCGACCGAGCAGCGAGCGTTACCGCGCGAGCCACGACCCCCTGCCCGCTCAGCGAAATCCCATTGTTGTCGTTGTTGAGGTTGTCGTCGGGATCGGTGACCGTTTTGCCTGTGCTGGCCGCGTAGCCAACCAGTTTGCCCGAGCCGGTGAAGTTGGATTGATCGACCTGGACCACGTAGTCATCGGGGAACAGATTCTGGAACAGGTATTTCCCTTGGGCGTTCGTCGATTGCGATGCGAGTTTCACATCGGTGCCCGGCGTGTACACGCCGTTCTTGTCGGTATCGGCGTACAGGTTCATCAACACGCCCGAGATTACCGCTTCGGTTGTCTGATAGAAGCCGTCGTTGTTGGCATCGGTCCAAACCAAATCGCCGACCGAAAGTGGTTCGTAGTTGGCAAAGTTCGCGGCAAATTCCTTGGGTCCAACCGCGGTGAACAAATCAACGGCGCCGTCGACACCCGCCAGGCCACTGAGTTCCATTTGAATGGCGCCGACACTGGTGAAGTCCGCGCCGGTTCCGGCCGAGTTCGTGAAGGCCGAGAACGGAATGTAAACGTTTTCAACCACCGACGGCCCGCCGTCTGGCAAGTCGAAGCTGTAGGTGGAATATTTATTCGCATCCTTGTAGATGCGGATAATTCCGGTGGCGTCGTTCGGGTCGGAACTCATCGTGAGTTGGAGCCCGCGCATCGTCCCCCCCTGAGTCAAATCCACTCCACCCAGGCCGGTCGCATTGAGCGTACTGCCATTCCCGTCGATGCCGTCGTAAGTCACGATCCCCACGCCTTGCGCGGTGAGGGTTGTGGCAAATTCAAGCTTCGACGGCGAGGTTACATTTGACGAGAACAAAATTCGGCCGCTGTTTGAGCTTAATCTGGCAAACAGATCCCGTTCGCCGCCAAGAACATTGGAATCGAGCGTGGTATTCGATTTGCTGACGTTTCCAGGAGGGGCCTGCAATGAGACTTCCTGGTTCGAGCCAAAGGTATCGATGATCAGTCCCGCTGCACCGGCTGCATCGGCGGCGGAGATATTGATCGTCTTCACGTTGGAATTCGGTTTCTGCAGATAGCCGCTTGTCAGCGGTTGCTGCACGAAGTATCTTCCGGCGGTTAAACCATCAAAGCGATACTTGCCGGCACTGTCCGTGGTCCTGGTGCCGACCAGCACATCATCGCCGCCACCGTTATTAAACGTCCCATTGCCACCATCGCGGTAGAGATTAATGGTAGCGCCGACGACTGCAGCATCGTCACCCGTCAGGCCGTTATCGGTGAGGTCGCTGTAAACGGTCCCCACGATCGCACCGAGGTTATCGGCGGCCATCACCGAGCGATGTTCCAGCCCTTCGAGAAACATGCGTCGCGACTGACGCCGCTGGCGCACCTTACGCGTAGACGATTGTGGGCGAATCCAGAGCGAAGCAATCCGACTGAGCAAAGACTTCATGACACCGTCCATGGCGTGAGGAAGCGGGGCAGGCCGGCACGCAGGCGGGTGCGTAACGGATGCGACGATTGTCCTATCTCGACCTATCGGCACGGGGGCGGGTGGTAAGTTGAATCAAATGGCACTGATCTGCCGCTAGCGAGCGGGGGATTTGGCAAGTGGCGCGGCCGCTGGCACTTTCTTGGCGAAAGGACCTCGTGCGCGTCGATTCTCGTTCTAAAATCAAAGCTCTCCGACCTGTGCTCATCTGCTTAGCGACCGATTCCTATGTCTAAACTGAAAGTTCCGCAATTGCTGCAACAGGCCGAGCAGCACGAGAAGTCCGGTAAGTTGGCGGAAATGGAGCAACTTTGCCGCGAAATATTGGAGGTCCGCCAGGATGTTCCCAAGGTCTGGCAGATGCTCGGCATGGCGGCACGAAAAAAAGGGGAGACCACGGAAGCGATCGGCATGTTCCAAAAGTCGCTCGCTATTTTTCCCGATAGCCCCAAGGTTCTGTGCGAATTGGCGTCGGCCCTGGTCGATGCGGAGCAGATCGATCAGGCGCTGCCACTGCTGACTAAGGCGCAATCGCTCCGCGCGGATTCGGGAGACATCGCGCTGGCGCTCGGCAAAGCGCTACTGCACCAGCAGCGGTTTGCCGAGGCCCAAGTCGAATTACAAAAAGCAGTGGAGAAGAATCCCAAAAGTGCCGAGGCCCGGCTCAAACTGGGCAATACGTTTCGCGGGCAAGGAAAGCATGAGCAGGCCTTGATCGAGTATCAGGCGGCCGTGCGAGTCGACGGGAATTATGCGGACGGCTACGTCAATCTCGGCGCGGTTTGCTTTCGGCTGGGACGAGTTGAAGACGCCCTGCTCGCTTATCGACAAGCGGTGACGATCAACCCCCAGATGTTTCAGGCCCACAATAATTTAGGGGTCGCCCTGAACGAAGTGGGGCAACACGAAGCGGCCGTCGCTCATTTTCAGGCCGCGGTAAAGATCAATCCGCAACATGCCAAGGCCTATCACGGATTGGGAATGGCATTGCGGGCGATTGGCTCTCTCGATGCTGCATTAGGGGCATTCAAGAAAGCCGTCGAACTCAATCCGCAGAGTGCGCTCTTTAACAGTAGCCTGGTTTATGCGTTGAACTTCGCTCCTTCGGTCGATGCTAAGGCTCGGTTTGAAGCTGCCCGAGAGTGGGCCACGCGGTTTGCCGATCCACACCTGGGAAGAATCCCGCCCCACACGAACGACAATAATCCCACGCGGCGGCTAAAAATCGGTTACGTTTCGGCCGACTTTCGCCATCATCCGGTGATCCTTCATTTCGACAACGTGCTGCGGCATCACCAGCGCGAAGAATTCGAGGTCTACTGCTACTCCAACGTGGCACTGGAAGATCCGTTGACGGAACGAATCCGCGGGGCCGCCCATCAATGGCGCCCGATTGCAACGTTGGATGACGATGCTGTCGAGCGACTCGTTCGCGAGGATGGAATCGATATCCTCGTTGATTTATCGCTGCACTCGCCCGGCAATCGCTTGCCCCTCTTCGCCCGCAAACCTGCACCGGTGCAAGTTACCTGGCTGGGCTACGTCGGCACGACGGGCTTGAAGCAGATCGACTATCGCCTGACTGATCGCTTTTTGGATCCACCCGAACGAAGCGATGAATTTTACAGCGAGCGATCATTTCGGCTGCCGGATTGCGAATCAAGTTTTGACCCGATCACCCCTCCGCTTCCCAGTAATGGAACTCCCGCGCTCGCCGGCGGCTCGGTGATGTTTGGCACTCAAGTTCCTTTTTCGAAAGTGAACGAGCCAATCGTTTCGCTCTGGGCATCAGTGCTAAAAGCTGTGCCGCAATCGCGGATGCTGGTGCAAGTCGAGAATCCGCCGCAGCGTAAACGACTGGCTGCCTGGTTCGCCGCGCAAGGAATCGCTCCGGAACGCATCGAACTGGTGCAATACCCATCGCGGCTGGAGTATCTGAAGGGCTTTCAGCGCATCGACGTGGTGCTTGATACGTATCCGTTCTGCGGTGGCACGTCGACTCTGGACGCGTTCTGGATGGGAGTTCCGGTGCTCAGTTTATGTGGCCGGGATGCCATCTCGCGAACGTGCTTATCGATTGCCGCTAATTGCGGGCTGGCAGAAACGCTGGTGGTGACGGCACCACAGCAGTTTGTCGAACGTGCCATAACCTTGGTTGCCGATCTGCAGCGGTTGAACGCGCTGCGTCAGCAGATTCTGCCGCGATTGCAAAAATCGCCCCTCATGGATCTCGCCCGCTTCGCCCGAAATCTGGAAGCCGCGTATCGCGAAATGTGGCAGACGTGGTGTAAGACGTAGGGGTGTGAATTGCTTGCGGCGCTATTAACGCGTGTAGCGCTAGCGAGGAAGAGATTCCGTCGGCGCTAATTTGCAATTCATCGTTTGCTGACACAGCAACTTGGGAGTGTCTTTCGCGTCAGCGTTAATCCTGCACTCGATAACGCGGTGGCAGGTCCTTTTTCCCTTTGCCCGATACAAGCATCCGATCCATGCCAATCGGGGCGAGCACGGCATTGAGCGCGTCATCAATCATGGTCTCATCACTTTCGGTGATGACCAATTTGTCGCCAGGATGGATCACATAGTCGAACTCAGGTTCGACCTGTTGCGTCGCCTTGGCATAATCGACCACCATGCGGTGCATGCCCCCTTGGGGCAACTGGCGATGGAGTTCGACATTGAAGCGACTGAAACGGCGATAGCCATTCACGGACTTCAGCGCTTCCTGAACGTGCAGATCGTTCTTCCAGGGAACCGTTGCAGTTTTGGCTTGTCCGTTCGCAGGATGAAGTTCCACAACAAAGGTCTGGCCGCTCGACGGGGTGGCTACTTCGGGTTTGGCGTCCGACTGGCCGAACAGCGAGAAAGCCTGAGGCTGCATGGTGGTGCACCCCGTTGTGGCCAGAAACGCCAGCGCGATGATGCCACAACTTAACCAGGGTTGATTACGATTGCCGTCCATGACTGAATCCTTTCAGACACCGCTGGAGAAAAACCTGCTCTGCCCGCAAGGTTTGTGTAATTCCTCTAGCTTGTGCTGCGGCTATTATCGACGGCGGGTAAGCGGGACTTGAGGGAAAGAAACAGAAAAATCCTGCTAGCGGCCAGAAAAAAATTCGCCGCGGCCAACCATGAGGACCAGACGTGTCACAACCGGCAGCTTGAATAGCCAGCAGTGAATTCCGATCCCATTCCTCATGGAGCCTAACCATGGTCGCCTGTCAGCAATTGCTCCCTCCTGCCGGGAGAGATTTTGAGATTTATCGCCAGGTGTGCCTCGCCGGACGATCGATACCAGACGTGGCCGGTCAAACGCGAATTTCGCCGCCAAAAATTCGCCAGATCGTGCAAAAAGTGGCGGAATTTATCATCGAGGTCACGCCTGGGGAAATCAGCGAAGAACGAAAGCAGCAACGGCTGTTCGTAGCAGAACAGGTGGCTTCGGAACGGATCGACTTTTTGTACGGCGAAGCGGTCCGGAGCTTTCGAGCCTCGCAAGGAACCTTCATTTCGGTCCGCGAAGTCGAAACGCCCAATCAGGCGCCGGTGACGGTGCGGATCACGCGGAACTCGGCCGGTGACTGTCGCTATCTGCTGGCAGCCGCTCGCTTGGCAGTCGTTGGTTCTAAGCTTCCCATTTCGACGCTGAGTGCCGGAATTGACTGCGACGAGGAAACTATCCACCCCCCAGTTGAGGACTGTTCAGTAGCGCAGCAAGCAGAGCCAATTAGGAGCGAATCGAAAATCGCACCCGTAGCAGTAAGTTCATTGCAGGACGACAGATGCGCTGAGCAGAATCAGCCCGATGAAGTTCGTAACTTCGTATCGTCGGACCCTGTTCAGTGCGAGCTTCCCGGTCCGTCGCAGTCGCCGTTCACGTCCGATCCGCCCCTGAATCGCCGGCAACGCAAGGCGAGGGAGCGGCTGTTCGAGAAGCTGCGGACGGCGAAGTAAATCTCAGGTTGCAGACTGTTCAGGCATCTGCCGAAGGAAGAGATAGGGAAAGCTATTTGCATTTCCCAACGCGGCGGAGCCGCGTGCTTTCCAAGGATGGAGTGGTTATGGAATTCCGGCGGAGCGGATCGGCCGACGAGCGGCGGCGTCGCGTGATGCGCGATGAAATCACCGGACAAGGGGAAGAAGGGGCGGAAGCTCCCGCGACCGTTCCTCTGACAACAAAACGTCCTTCCAAACGACGTTACAGCAGCGGCGCGCTCGCGGAAAACCAGCCTCGCATCACGGACTTCGTGCCTCAACGGGGCTTCACGCTGTTGTTGTGGGGGCTCGGCTTGCTAACCGCGATTGCTGGCTTGCAAGCAGCGTTCATCTCGCTGGGAACGAACGGCTGGCTCGTGAGAGAGCCTCGGTTGGAAGTGTTTGATTTGGCTCGCCCGGGAAATATCGGGCAATGGTTGGCCGGCGGCATGTTTGCACTGACCGCCATGCATGCGTTTGTCATTTACCGTTTGCGCGCTCATCGAGTCGATGATTTTCGGGGCCGCTATCGGCTCTGGGGGCTCGCACTCGCGGCTGCAGTACTGGCGAGTATCGATGTAACCACCGGGATGCATCACGCCTGTGGTGCTACTACCGAGATTCTGGCAGGACGCACTTTCTTGGGGATGCGCGATGGTTGGTGGCTGGTGATTTACGCTTTGGTTTTCGGTTCTCTCGGGATCCGTATGGGGATTGAGGTGCGAGCTTCGCGTGGTGCGCTTGTTTTACTGGCGTCGAGCCCGCTCTTTTTTGGCATCGCAGCGTTGCTAACCACTGGAATCGTGACCCGGGCGGATGCGCTCGAACGGACGGTGATCTACAGTACGGCCTGGCTGCTGGGGGTGTGGAGTGTGGTGATGGGAACAGCGACGTTCGCGCGACACGTGTATCTCGACGCCCAAGGATTGTTGCCCGTGGAGACGGGGACGAAACGACGGAAGAAGAAGTCTCGCTCGGCAAAAGCTTCTTCGGACAGCGATGAGGAAGCCGAAGACACGGACGAAGAGACCATTCACAAGGAAGCAGCGGCACGAGCGAATTCCGGCAAGACCGCGGCTGCAGCGACTTCCCGCGATGAAGATGAGGACGAGGATGACGCCGGTGGCGATCGCAGCTTGAGCAAGAGCGAGCGAAAGCGGCTGAAGAAGATGCAGCAAACGACGCGACGGGCGGCGTAACAACGCAACCAGCAATGGTGGGCCCGCGCTCGCAGCGAGCTTGTCCCACCCCACCAAATGAGCCGAAAATACGGGCCTTTTTGCGTGATTCGCGATTCTCGCCGCACTGCTTCGTGCGGCAACGTGCCCCGCTATTCTTCGCAGCGGCTATAATAGCTACGTCGTGCATGGAATGTCCGTGCCTTTGGTCCGTCTGAGGCGTTTTTTGTGACCCATTCCCGCCGTCGCCGAGTGCGCGAAGTTGTCCTGCAGATCCTGTATGCCGACGACCTCAATCCCCAGCGAAATCAAGGGGATGTGGCCAAGTTCATGCGCGACCGGCTGCTGAACGATTTCGAATTGATCACCTTCGCCAACTCGCTGTTGGGAGGCGTTCGCCGCAATCGGCCCGAACTCGATGCGCAGTTGCAGAAGCTGGCCGACCATTGGAGCCTGGAACGGATGTCGGCAACCGACCGGAACGTGCTGCGTTTGGGAGCCTATGAAATTCTGCATGCCGAGACCCCAGGTCGCGTGGCCATCAATGAGGCGGTGGAACTAGCTCGGCGTTACGGCACTCGGCAGTCAGCACAATTTGTGAACGGAATCCTCGATCGGGTGCTGAAGGATCATAAGTAGCCGTTTCCGACCAGTTTCTCGCTGACATTCCCAGTATTCTCGACGAACCTATGGGCATTTTCGATCTCTTTAAGTCCAAGCCAGCCGAACCGGAGAAGACTCCCGCGGAAGCGAAGGCCGCCGCGGAGATGATTCCCACGCCCGAAATGCCTGCCGATGTTTTGCAGGCCGGTGGTGTTGGCGCGTCAGCGAGTGCTGCACCAACTCCTGCCCCAGCCCCTGCCGGTTTGTTCTCGCGATTCAAGGCTGCGCTGAAGCGAACCAACGACTTATTGAATACCGACATCCGCGACCTCTTCAAGAAAGAGGGGCGGCTGGTTGACGATGACTTCTTGAGTGAATTATTCGCAATCTTGATTAAGACTGACATCGGCGTAGGGCCGGCGAATGATATTCGAGAGGAGATTAAGACGAGCTTCCGTGGCCGAGTGGTGCAGATGACGGACGTGCTTGATGTAATCAAGCGGAAAGTACGCGAGCTGCTGAAGCAGGAAGAGACACCACTCCGCTGGGCGAGCGAGGGAACGACGGTCATCCTAGTCGTCGGCGTAAACGGAGCGGGGAAAACAACCTCGATTGCGAAGCTGGCGCATTACTGCAAGCAAATGGGAAAGTCGGTCGTGCTGGGGGCGGGAGACACGTTTCGCGCCGCTGCCGTCGAGCAATTGTCCATCTGGGCGCAGCGAATCGGTGCGGAGATAGCGACGGGCGAGCCTGGCAGCGATCCGGCAGCCGTAGCGCATCGCGCGGCTGCTCGGGCGAAAGAGATCAATGCGGACGTCTGTATTATCGACACTGCGGGGCGTCTACAAACGCAAGCCAACTTGATGCAGCAGCTCGAGAAGATTCACCGCGTGATTGCCAAGCAGATTGCCGGCGCGCCGCATGAGGTGCTGCTTGTATTGGACGCCACGGCCGGTCAGAACGCGATTAGCCAGGCTCAAGGGTTTTCGCAGGCGGCGCACTGCACGGGGATCGTGCTGGCCAAGCTCGATGGGACGGCCAAAGGGGGTGTGGTGATTCCTATTCGTCAGAAGTTCGAGATCCCGGTCAAATTCATCGGGCTTGGTGAATCGGTCGAGGATTTCGCTGCTTTTCAATCGGACCAGTTCGTCGATGCGTTGTTTGCGGAACAAATTCGCTAGCGAATAAAATTGGTTCTGCGCGCTCTGAATCTAACTGTCTTGTGAAGAGCCCGCTAGATCTTTGTCTGATAGCTGCTGGTAACTTTCCCGTGATCGCTACAACTTAACAGGTTGGCGTTTCCGGCAGCTCTTTTTAGCACTCCCGCGGTTGTCAAGTCTGGATAAGCAGAATTTCCCTGTCCGATGATACTCGGCAGGCGAAAGCAATGGCTCTAACTCCCCCCGCGCGGAGTTTAGAGTTTGCTCTCGCGGCAAGTGGGTTACCAATTCGCGACCCTTTGAAACCGGCAGGCGGCCGGAGCATAAGTTCGCTGGTTCCACACGCAGATACCTTCCCGCAAGGTAGCCGCATGTGGATGACCCATCGTAGTCTGCGGCTACGGAGTGCCGTATACATATCCGCGCGGATCCAAGCTCACCAAGGATTGGGGAGAAAAAGCGATGAAATGGTCGAAAGTCACTCTGGCCGCTGCCTTGGCCGGAGCAATTTACGGATTGCCGGCCTGGGCACAAACGCCAGGCCAACCAGCGTCAGGTAAACCGGCTGGATATTATCAAGTGTCTGATCTCTACACGCAGGATTCGCCTAGCGATGCTGCGGGGGGAATGGACATGACGATGCCATCGGCTCCTGCCGGTTGCACGTCACCCGGCTGCACAGCCGATGCGTGTTCTGCACCCACTTGCGGTTGCGAAACTTGCGGTACTGCTTGCGGCTGTTGCTGCGGTGGTGGCCTCGGGTTGTTCGACTGCGATCTGGGCGACCCCTGGGACCTGGGCGATAAGCTCTTCTGCCCGGATTCCGGTTGGGATCTCGGCGGTTGGTTCCAGATGGGCTACCACAGCTCGAACGACGGTGTGTTCAACACCCGGCCGGGCAAGGTAGACCTGCAACAAGCCTATCTCTACTTGGAGAAGGTCGCGGACGGCAGCGAAGGGGTTGGCCTCGGTGGTCGTGTAGACTTGCTCTACGGTACCGATGCTCAAAACACCCAATCGTTCGGCAATCCAGCGGGCTCTTGGGACTTCCTGAACGGTTTCGACCATGGTGCTTACGGCTGGGCGATTCCCCAGGCGTATGCCGAAGTGGCTTACAAGAAGTTGTCCGTGAAACTCGGTCACTTCTACACGCTGCTGGGCTACCAGGTCGTTCCTGCCACCGGGAACTTCTTCTATAGCATTCCTTACACCTTCAACTTCAGCGAAGCGTTCACCCACACGGGTGCTCTGGCGACGTACACTGCCAGCGACAGGGTTACCCTGTACGGCGGTTATACGCTCGGTTGGGATACGGGCTTTGATCAGTTGAACCAAGGCAACAGCTTCCTCGGTGGTGCGAGCGTGGGCGTGACGGACAATGTCACTGCCACCTACATCTGCACCGCGGGCAACCTGGGTTGGATCGGCGACAACGCCTACACCCACAGCTTGGTTGTCGACTGGGTGATCAACGATAAGTGGGAATACGTCTTCCAATCCGACCTGGTTGGTGCCGATAACTCGGTCAACTCGGGCGGAACTCACTACGACACGATCGGTGTGAACCAATACTTGTTCTACACCGTGAGCGATTGCGTCCGCCTTGGTGGTCGTGTGGAATGGTGGCAAGCGGATGGATTCAGCGTGAACGAAATGGCCTTCGGCGTAAACTACAAGCCGCACGCCAACGTCTTGCTGCGTCCTGAAGTTCGCTACAACTGGGCTCCTGGCGGATTGCCACCAGTGCTCCCAGCCGTGGGCACTGCGGCTCAGGATTACACCAACAACACCATCTTCGGGATGGATGCGATCTTCATGTTCTAGTCTGACTTGCGGATAGACTCCGCACTTAGCTAGATGAGATTAACGACCACGCTGTCGACCAAAATCGGCAGCGTGGTTTTGTTTCTTGGTGAACCTAAGCCGGCTGGAGAGTGTCTTTCTCCGCCAGATGGCAAGAGACCTGATGCTGATTTCCTTCCAGGGAAGGAACTTGTTCGCGGCAGATGGATTGCACGATCGGGCAACGATCAGCGAACGGGCAACCAGGATATTCACGATCAGGTGACGGCACTTCGCCGCTGAGAATGATTCGCTGGCGGTGTTTTTCCGTGGAAGGATCGGGGACGGGAACGGCAGACAGCAAAGCCTGCGTATAAGGATGACGCGGATTGGTATACAGTTGCTCGGCCGGTGCCAGTTCTACGATCCGCCCCAGATACATGACACCGATCCGATGGGACAAATGACGAATCACGGCCAGGTCGTGCGAAATGAACAGATAGGCAAGGTTGAATTCGCTTTGCAAATCCGCCAGCAGGTTCACCACTTGAGCTTGAATCGATACATCCAGTGCCGAGACCGGTTCGTCGCAAACGATTAGTTTCGGCTGCACGGCGAGCGCCCGCGCGATGCCGATCCGTTGACGTTGCCCTCCCGAGAATTCGTGCGGATAGCGATTGAGAAATCGTGGATTGAGCCCCACGAGATCCATCAGGCGCATCACCTGCAGCGGGCGTTCGGCCCGTTTGTGCAAGTTGAAGATCTGCATCGGTTCGCCGATGATGCCGCCGACGGTCATGCGCGGATTGAGGGACGCAAATGGATCTTGAAAGATCATTTGCACCTTCTGGCGATGGGGTCGCATTTGTGCGGCGGACAGGCCATCGGTGCGAACGCCATCGAGATAAATTTCGCCGGTGGTAGGGCTGACGAGATTCACGACGGCGCGAGCGGTCGTTGATTTTCCGCAGCCTGATTCGCCGACGAGCCCCAAGGTTTCGCCGGCAGCGACTTGAAATGAAATGCCATCGACGGCACGGATCATCGTTGGCGGTGCAAACAACTCGCGCTGCGTGGGGAAATGCACACGCAGATCATTGACCTCGAGCATCGGCCGCTTGTTGCCTGCAGATGTTGTGTTTGCCGCATCAGCCATTGAGGTTTAGCTCCGGCTCGACGACGGCATGCTTCGGGGCCGTGTGGATGTCGAGCAAGCATGAAAAACGTCCCCCATCGGGCCGAGCTCGCAACGGCGGGACCGTTGTTGTGCACTGTGATTCGCTGAAGGGACAACGGGGATGAAAGGGACATCCCGCCGGCGGATCGGCCATGTGTGGCGGTTGCCCCACAATCGCCGGCAGACGACCTTGGGCCGGCTGATCCCAACGGGGCATCGAAGAGAGCAGACCGAGCGAGTACGGATGACGAGGATCGGCAAACAGGGATTCGACGGAGGCTTCTTCCGCCTCTTTGCCGGCGTACATCACCAGCACCCTTTGACAAACGTTCGCGACGACCCCCAGAGCATGCGTGATGAGTACGATCGCCGTCCCCTCTTGTTGCTGGAGTTCGCGCATGAGTTCCAAGATTTGAGCTTGGATGGTGACATCCAGCGCCGTGGTCGGTTCATCGGCGATCAACAACTCCGGCTTGCAGGTGAGGGCCATCGCAATCATCACCCGTTGTCGCATCCCACCCGAGAATTGATGGGGATAATCGTCAAGGCGGCGCTCGGCACCAGGAATGCCAACCCGTTCGAGCATTTCCAGGGCGTGCTTGCGCGCTTTGGCGTGTGTATGCCCCAAGTGCAGCCGCGTGACCTCTGTCAGTTGTTCTTCGACGGTGAGAAACGGATTGAGGGCGGTCATCGGATCCTGAAAAATCATCGCGATCCGTTGGCCGCGCAAGCTCTGCATTTGTTGCGGAGGCAGTTTAAGCAAGTCTTGCCCGTCGAAAACGATCGAGCCTTGCGTCACTCGGCCGGGCGGTGAGATCAAACCCATGACCGCCAGACTGGTCACCGATTTGCCGGAACCCGATTCCCCCACGATGCCGAGCATTTCGCCCGGTTTGACCTCAAAGGATACGCCGTCGACGGCCCGCACCGTTCCTTCCTCGGTGGGGAATTCTACATGGAGGTTTTCGACGGTGAGCAATGCTGGTTTCATGCCAGCCCCACGATACCAAAAAATGAGATACCGGTGAATTTCCTCCCGCTGCGGCCGATCGGCATTTTGTAACCTAGATTTAAGAAACACCACTTAGAAGGCTGTACTATGTCGTTTGTGCTGTTCCTTTTCGTGTCACTCGGAAACTTCGCTCTAGGCTATTTCACAGCCGTTTGGCTGGGATTTGCCAGTTTCAGCTTCGGCAAAGCCAAGCAAGACACGACTTCTTAAGTCGATTTCTGGGCGATGCGGGTCTTGGCATTGTCTTTCATTCCCTTTTCGGCAGTTTTTGCCGTCAATAGCGGTTTTGCCGGATTTTCCGCAAGATCTGTCTGCCAGAGGACGATAACGCGTGTGACCAAGTAAGGCGGTCCCTCATTGCGTTTTGGAGCGACAGGACCATGCGGATTTTCGATCCAGACAACGAGCCCGTTCTCTATCATCTGCACATTCCGAAAACGGCGGGCACCACCGTGCATGGCACCCTGCGGGCCCGGTTTCCGGTGGATCGCGTGTGCAGTGTTGATCCGCTCAGCGTCCTTCGTCTCCCTGAGGCGAAGCTTCGCGAATTTGATTTCTTCGGCGGCCATCTGGAGTTCGGATACTATCTGCCACAAATCACCGGTCGCCGTGTGGATACGGTTGTCTTCATCCGTGATCCGCACAAAATCCTGATCTCGATGTTCAAGCACGTTCACGAAGCGACCCGCGATCAGATGCGACCTTACGTTCTGAAGAACTGCCCAGATCTCGAAAGCTTTTTGCACGACCCGGTCATTGCCAAATACATTCACAACCCACAGACCCGTTACCTGGGCATTGCAGAGCGTCGGTTCACGCCAGAAATTGTGGAACGGCTTCGTCGGGCTTCGACTCCTGCACAAGTGCAGGAAGTGGTGAAGGAAGCCAACGACGCTGCCAATGGAGCTTCGGAAGCAACGATCAATGCGCGGGCGCAACAACGATTGCGTCAATGCACCGTGGTGGGACTCGTGGAGCAACTGGACGAGTCGCTCCAACGAGTCTGCGAGGTTCGCAATTGGCCCCCGCAAGAACAAATTCGATCCAGGAACGTTTCGAAGGCTAAGGTTGAAATCCCTCAGGACCGATCCCCCGGAGTTCAACGTCGCTTGGAAGAACTTTCCGAATGGGATCGTGCTTTGTACGACGAAGCGGTCGGCATCTTCAACCGAGCCAAGGCCGCCGCGAAGCGAACGACGTTTCAGTTGCGTGCGGCCTAATGGAAGTCCAAAAATAACGGTGGTCTATTCTTTCGCGATCTTGATTCCCAACTCGCGAAGTTGCTTCAAATCCACCGCATTGGGCGCTTCGGTCATCAAATCTGTGGCCTTCTGCGTCTTGGGGAACGCGATCACGTCCCGGATGCTATCCACTCCGCCAAAAAGCATCACGACTCGATCAATGCCCAGGGCGATGCCGCCGTGGGGAGGCGCACCGTACTTGAGAGCATCGAGCAAGAAGCCAAATCGCTCGCGCGCCGTTTTTTCTTCGATGCCCAGTAGGTCAAAAATGGTCTGTTGCGTCGCACCATCGTGAATTCGGATGGTTCCCCCCCCTGCTTCACTGCCGTTGATCACCAGATCATGCGCGACGGCGCGAGCCTTGCCAGGATCCGTCGCCAACAAAGGGACATCTTTTGGCCGGCAGGCTGTAAACGGGTGATGCATCGCGTTCCAGCGGTTCTCTTCGGGGTCGTGCTCAAACATGGGGAAGTCAACAACCCATGAGAAGCTGAACGACTTAGGGTCGAAGAGTTTCAGATCCACCGCCACCTTCTTGCGCAGATTGTGAAGGGCCTTGCAAGAGACTGCCCAGGTGTCGGCCACGAAGAAGCACAAGTCCCCCGGCTCAGCCTGCATCCGTTCTTTGAACTTCGCAAGTTGTTCAGCCGTGAACTGCTTGGCGACGGGGGACCAGAGCGTGCCGTCTGGCTCGACCCGGAACCAGGCGAGTCCTTTGGCCTCGAACTGCTTCACGAATTCAGTCAGTTCGTCAATCAGCTTGCGTGAGTAAAACGCTGCTCCGCCAGGGGCGCGAATGCCGCGAACCTTCTTTCCACTATCGGCCGTTTCGCGAAAGATTTTGAAGTCGACAGTCGCGGCGATATCCGTGCAATCGACCAGTTCGCAACCGTAGCGTAGATCGGGAGCATCGTGGCCAAAGCGTTCCATCGCTTCGTCCCAGCTCATGCGTGGAAGTGGCAACTTTAATTCCAGGTTCAGAAACTTCTTGGCCAGCCGCTGCATCAAGCCGTCGATCATCTGAATGATGTCTTCCTGTTCGATGAACGACATTTCTACGTCGAGCTGCGTGAATTCCGGCTGCCGATCGGCACGCAAATCTTCATCGCGAAAGCAGCGAGCGACTTGCACGTAGCGGTCGTAGCCGGCGACCATCAAAATTTGCTTGTATAGCTGCGGCGATTGGGGCAGCGCGTAAAACAAGCCGTTGTGAACGCGGCTCGGGACGAGATAGTCCCGGGCACCTTCCGGCGTGCTCCGGCCGAGAATGGGCGTTTCAACATCTAGGAAGTCGTGCTCGGCAAAATAGTTGCGCATCTCGATAATGATGTCGCTGCGAAGCATGAGCAGTCGCTGCATTTCCGGGCGACGCAAATCGAGGAAGCGATACTTCAGCCGGAGGTCTTCGCCAGGAGCATCGGCCTGCCCGGGCGTGAAGGGTGGGTTGTTGCCGGGGTTCAACAATTCCAATTCTTTGACCCGAAGTTCGATCTCGCCAGTGATTAACTTCTTGTTAGTGGTTCCCTCCGGGCGGTGCGCGATCTTACCAGTCACTTTGATGACGTCTTCGGCCCGCAAATCTTTGCTTTTTGCGAGCAGTTCTGCGCCGCTGTCTGGATCAAAAACGACCTGCGTCTTGCCATAGCGGTCACGGAGGTCCAAAAAGACTGCCCCGCCGTGGTCGCGATACGTATCAACCCAGCCGCAAAGGGTGACTTCTTGGCCGATATGTTCAGCTCGCAATTGGCCGCAAGTGTGGGTGCGTAGCACAAAGTTCTCCAATAGGGCAGACTCAGTCCGCCGAAAACCGCGAAGGATGACGAACGACGCATTCTAAACCGACGGCGCAATCGCGCAAAGGTTCGATGGGACCGTCTTTTTGCGTCAAAAATGACCAGAAATTGTTACTTTTGATGCAATGCGGCATGGGCAGCATCGTCGTGCGGGCGATTGTCGTGCCCGCGGTTGGATGTTAGTTCGATGTGGTCGACGTACTTCACATTCGCACATTCGTCGATTTCGGCCGAGTGACATTCGAGATATTCCGGGATGAAGAATCGAAACGGCCCCCCCTTCGCCGGTGCCAAAGGCTGACCATCAAGTGCGTAAATCAATAGCCCTTTGTCGCGAACCTGATCGAGCGGGATGCTGGCGTGAAAGTCGTCGGCGGAGGCATGCAGCGTGAGGTATTTCACGTCGGCTGCAGGTTCAACTAAGTCGAGCAAAGAGGCGAGACGAATCGCGGTGCCGGGGCGAATGGGGGCTACCACCCGCACATCAGGAACTTGAAACTCAGCTGGTAAGGCAGCGAGATCCGCCTGGGATAACTCCTGAGCACGTGCGATTTCGCCAGTGATTCGAAGCGTTGGTGGTAAAGTCATGAAGTCCCTCTTGAGAACGTGGCAATCGAAGTGCTTGGGTGGCAAGAACTCTCGCGCCAACCGCCAATAAAAAACGCCGGTGCTATCGATTAGGATAACACCGGCGTGTCATTTTAAGGTGGGTTGCCAGGGCCTCGTGCCCCCCGTTCCATGTTTAGCAACCCGAATACTGTTCCTGGATCATTTTCATCCAGTCCTACTACGAGCAACCCATGCTGTTGCCACAGTTGTGGCAGAGGTAGCAATTGCCGTTGCGAACCGTGATCGCTCCGCAGTTGTCGCAACTGGGTGCGTCCAACTGGAAGCGAGCGAACTGACCACTTTGCACATTAACCGAACCACCGTTCTCGTCGACCTTCGTCGCGAGCTGTGGCTCACTCTTCTTGATGCCATTGGCTTCGGCAGCTTTGGCGATGGCTTTCGCCGCGCCATTGAGCGCGGAGGCTGCTGAAGAATCTTCATCCTTGTCCTTGGAAATCGAGATGCCGTTGGTGGCTTCGCGATAGCCGGCAAGGAAATTGATTCCCATCCAGCGGAAGATGTAATCAACCATGCTCTTTGCCACGCGGATGTCCGGGTTGGTCGTATGACCCATCGGTTCGAACCGCATGTGTGAGAACTTGTTGACCAAGGCTTCCAGTGGCACGCCGTATTGCAGCGCCATGGAGATCGCGGTGCCGAATGCGTCCATCATGCCGCCAACGGTGGAGCCCTCTTTGGCCATGGTGATAAACAATTCACCGGGCCGTCCATCGGGAAACATGCCGACGTTGATGTATCCTTCGTGGCCGCCCACATTGAACTTGTGCGTGATCGACTGTCGAGTATCCGGCAAGCGTTCCCGCCGCGGCTGCTGCACGTAGACGATCCGCTCTTCCTTTTCCTTCTTTTCTTCCGACTTCGTATTGAGCGGCTGGCTTTGCTTGGAACCATCACGATAAATGGCCAAAGCCTTCAAGCCCAATTGCCAGCCCCAGGTGTAAGCCTCGGCAATGTCCGAAGGTAGGACGTCGTTCGGCATGTTGACCGTCTTCGAGATAGCGCCCGACAGAAACGGCTGAGCCGCTGCCATCATTCGCACGTGCGCACGCCAGGCAATACTGCGCGTGCCGTTCGCTGGCTTGAAAGCACAATCAAAGACCTGCAAGTGTTCTGGCTGCAGTTCAGGAGCACCTTCAATAGTGTCCTGCTCATTGATGTGCTTTAAAATGTCTCGCACTTCAGTATCGTCGTAGCCGAGCTTTGCCAACGCGAGTGGCACGGTCTGGTTCACGATCTTGAGCATGCCGCCGCCGGCCAATTGCTTGTACTTCACCAATGCGATGTCCGGCTCGATGCCAGTGGTATCGCAATCCATCATGAAGCTGATCGTGCCCGTAGGGGCTAGAACCGTGGATTGAGCATTGCGGAAGCCGACCTTGCGACCTAGCGCCAACACTTCATCCCAAACACCTCGGGCTGCATCGGTCAGGTATTCCGGACAAGCAGGGTTCACTTGTTCGACAGCATCCCGATGCATTTGCATGACTCGCAGGAACGGCTCGCGATTGACGGCATAACCATCAAACGGACCCACCACCGCCGCCATTTCCGCGCTAGTGCGGAAGGCAGCCCCATGCAGGATCGCCGTGATTGCGCCACACATACCGTAGGCCGATTCTGAATCGTAAGCGTGCCCCTCGGACATGATCAAGCTGCCCAGGTTGGAGTAACCCAAGCCGAGCGGACGGAACTTGTGACTGTTCTCGGCGATCAGTTCGGTCGGATAGCTCGCATGACCGACTAGGATTTCCTGAGCGATGAAGTAGATTCGGCAAGCGGTCGCAAAACGATCCACATCGAACGTGCCATCGGCGTTACGGAACTTCATCAGATTGATACTTGCCAGGTTGCAGGCCGTGTTGTCGAGGAACATGTACTCGCTACACGGATTGCTGGCATTGATTCGTCCGCTATTGGGGCAAGTGTGCCACTTGTTGATTGTGGTGTCGTATTGCACGCCCGGATCGCCGCAGTGCCAGGCACAATCGGCCATGCGATCCAAGAGGTCGCGCGCCTTGTAGGAGGGACCTGCGATCGAAGGATCGGTGACATAGTGTGTCACCCAGTCCAGATCTTTCGCGACCGCTTCCATAAATTCGTCGGTGACACGAACGGAAAGATTGGCATTCTGGAAAAGAATGCTGGAATAGGCCTCGCCATTGAAGTTGGCTTCGTAGCCACCTTTTTCAATCAGGCAGTGGGCCTTCTTCTCTTCCTTCCACTTGCACTCAATGAAATCCATGATGTCCGGATGCCAGATCTTCAGCGACTGCATCTTTGCCGCGCGGCGCGTCTTGCCACCGGACTTCACCACGGCCGCAATTTGGTCGTAGACCCGCATGAACGATAACGGCCCCGAAGGCTTGCCCCCGCCGGAGAGCTTTTCTCGCTGCGAACGAATGGTGGATAGATCGGTTCCTGTTCCCGAACCGAATTTGAAGAGCATCGCTTCTGCGGTTGCCAACCGCATGATGTCTTCCATGTTGTCGTCGACCGATTGAATGAAGCAAGCCGAGCCCTGGGGATACTCGTAAGGATTGTCGGCGACAACCACTTGCATTTGTTCTGGATCCCACCGCCAGTTACAGGCCGCGCCGGTGACACCGTACAGGTGATACAGGCCGACGTTAAACCACACGGGAGAATTGAACGCCCCATGTTGATGCAGGCACAGCCAGGTGAGCTCGCGATAGAAGCGCTCCCCATCCTCGGCCGTGGCGAAGTAACCGTCATCGATGCCCCAATCGGTGATCGTGCGAGTCACCCGATGGATCAGCTGACGCACGCTCCGTTCGCGCTCCGGCGTGCCGTTCTCGCCATAAAAATACTTGCTGACGACAACGTTTGTCGCGAGTTGGCTCCAGCTTGACGGAATTTCAGCATCCGTCTGCTCGAACATGAGCTTGCCATTCTCGTCCTTGATCTGAGCACTGCGGATGTCCCAACTCGTTGTATCAAAAGGATCCGCGACATCTGTCGGACAGAAGGTCGCATCGATATGCAGGCCCCGTGAGAGTTCAGACTTCGCCGTCTTGGTTGCCTTCGATGATCGCCCGCGCATCGGGGGGGTGCCTACCGTTGCCATGATTCCTGCTCCTTGCTTTGGTTTGTGCCGGACAACACCGCCCGACCGCTTCATGCTAGTGAACAAATTTACAGTTAACTATACCCATGTCGGCCTGAGACCAACAAATCCGTGATTTTTCACGCTGTCAAATTGGTGAAAATAGAGAATTGCGGTAGTAGCCGCTCGCCCTCCATGGCCACAAGATATTGTATGTCCGTCCAGTGGGATCCACAACTGTTAGTGGTTTCGGCTTAGTTTAACCCTATTCTTCGCTGCGTCAATCTGGAATTAACAAATCACCTAAGCGATTCGGCAGCAAGGATTTGAGACGAGACAGCTTTGCTAGCGACTTGTGGATAACGGAGTATGGTTGTCGTCGCAAGTAGTTTAATGGCATTGTCTTGCGACAAATACTAGAGGCAGCTAGCTGCTGCCGATTTTCTTCGCGGAAAGTTCCAAATTTTTTCGCGAGAACAACACATGGGAAGCTGAATCGGCCTAAGTCCTTTTCTGGAAACAAGTTTGGAATGAATTCGTGGTAGTTCACGTAAACTGCGTAGCTGCCAGCAACTGCCTCGTTTACAGCCCACCGACAACTTCAAACTGGGCGGACGATCCTGAAGCTTGCGTTAAAGTCACACGAAGAATGTCGGTCGTTTCGGCCGTGACCGGAATTCTTAGGATCAAGGTATGCCGCCCAACGGCCAACTCTGTCGAGAATTGGGGTGGTGAAAATTCTGAGACACCGACCCAAGCACTGGTATTGGCGGGAGCCTCTACCGCGAACTGAATTTCACCGGGCTCGATGACATCGATTTCGCTCTTCAGAATCAAGACTTTACGATCAGGTGTTTCTGCGACAAGTTCGCTTAGCGGTAGATCCCCCTGAGTCTTGGCATACACCGAAATGAAGCTATCCGCAGGCAAGTCGAGCACATGCACTCGCAAGTGCTCCACGTTCGGTTGGTCCTCAGTAAGTTCGGCCACTGGACGGTCAAGTAACCGCCAGCGCTGAATCGTTGGCGTGCTGCGAATGGCATAAGGTCCGGGTTTGCCCAGTTCGGATACAAACTTTGCCAGGTCCAAAAACTCTTGGTGGGTGAGGAATTTCGTCAGACCACGTGGCATGAGAGATTTGCCGTCTTTTTCCGCTTCGATGTCGTCGACAGAAACGGTGGTCACGCGATTGTTGGCGTCTTTGATCACAACCTTGTCGTCATCGCGCTCAATAACAATGCCGGTGAGCAATCGCCCATCGACCGTGGAGATGAGTCGAGTGACGTAGGCCTCTTTGATGGCAAGGTCGGGGTTGAGAATCGAATTCACGATGTAGTCGACAGGTGAGATGGATCCGACAGCGCTTAACTCGGGGCCGACTTGTCCTCCGGCTTTGGAAACGGCATGGCAGCGCAAGCACGCGACATCTTTGCGGCGGAAAACTAATTCTCCACGAGCAGCATCTCCTTTTTCTGCGACTTCGGCAGCAATTTTCAACGCTTCTTCCTGCGAAGGGGGAGGAACATCCGCTGCGAGTCCTGCAGCGGAGCTAAGAATATCTGCCAAACCTTGCTCGCTGTGCCCGGTCGCAAACATGTGACGTAGCGCACGTTTAGCGACATCTTTTTCCAGCGGCTTTTTTTCCAGTGCGGACGTTAAAGTCTCGGGGCCTTTGCTGCGTGAAAGAAACGCGTCCAGCAAGGGCGCAGAATCGTCCTGCGGCGTCGCAATCAACAGTGCCTGGTGAGCTGCGTCCGCGGCTGCTGAAAGATCAAATTCGGTCAATGCCGCAATCGCACGAAAGCGAAGCGAAATCGGCTGACCGCTCGTGGCCAGCTGCTGGATCGTGGCTTTCCCTTGCTCACCACCGACGGCCAATAGGCCTTCCAGCGCTGCCCGCTTCGTCACTTCAGGTGCCTGTGGATCGACGAGCATTTGCTGAAAGGTCACACCGAGCGATTCAACTTTCCAAAGCGTGGCAAGTTCCATGGCACCGCTGCGTAAATCGGGGTCCTGTGCGGCCACAAGTTTCGCAAGCCCGCTGAGGTCGCCGCTGGGCTTTTCTTTCCTACCTCTGGCCGCATCTGCTAAGGCAGAGATTGCCTTTTTACGCGCTGCCAGCGGAAATTTTTCATTCAGGACTTGTTCGAACACGTACTGCAGTTCGTCTGGCCCGGCGCTCCGACAGAGCATTTCGACGACGGTTGGCAGCCGCTCCTCGGGAACTCGGCCACTTTTCAGCAATTTCATCATCGCCGAGTCTTCAGCGCTGAGAAACCCTGTCAGCCCGATGTAGAAAATAACGAACGCCGAGCCCATCAGCCAATGGCGGATCATATTTGCTAAACTCGCTACGCAAGGATCAAAATTCGGCCCACGAAGGCCCCAGATCCTATGATAATCGCTGCCAGCGGAGATGTGGTCGCGAACCTTATTGCCGAGCCGACTTGAGGGAAGCTAGACTCGCTTGATAAAGCCCCTGCGGCGCTCCGCACTGTAACGTTCGAGGGCTTCTTCGATGACAGGCAAGGCGAAATCGGCGGACTGGAATTCGTCCACTTCCACCTGTTTTCCTTCCAGCATCTTGTAGTCCTGAAAGAAGCGACGAAGCTGACTCAGGCGGTGCAAAGGCATTTCGCTTGCCTCGAGAAACGCGGCATATTCTGGATCGTCGGTGGCAACGGCCAGGATTTTATGGTCCTTTTTGCCGCTATCGATCATCGTCATCAGTCCGATCGCACGTGCATTGACGAGTGTCAGAGGATCGACCGCTTCCTGACACAGAACGAGAACGTCTAGCGGATCGTCGTCTTCTGCCAGAGTTTGCGGAATGAAGCCATAATTCGCCGGATAGTGGACCGACGAATAGAGCATGCGATCCATCTTCAGCAGGCCGGTCGCTTTATCGAGCTCATATTTCACTTTTGAACCACGAGGAATTTCGATCACCGCGGTGAATTCTCGCGGGAGCTTAACGCCGGGGATAACGTCGTGCCAGGCATGGGTCATGGAAGGCTTTCTCTGATTTCCGGGTAGGGTGGCCTGTTTTCTCTCCGGCAGCGTAGGCGGAACGAAGAAAACTGTCAAAGGGCTCTAGTTCCGCGCGGAGAAGCATCGCGGAAGAGAATACTTGAAGTTATGCTATCGTTTTTAACTCGCCCGTGTGAGGATCTCCGATGAGTTCGGTTCCACCTGGTTTTGGTCCTAGTTCTCCCGGCAACAACCCTTACCCTTATCAACCCCCTGGGCAATTTAGCGATCCTTACGGCCCCCCCCAGCCCAAATCGAACTCATCCATCATTTGGATTGTTGGCATTGTGATTGGCGTTATCGGCTTGGGAGGGTTATTGGCATGTGGGTGTTGCGGCGGGCTAACGTTTTTCGGCATGAATGTCGCGGCCGATCAGGTTGCAGATTCGCTGCGCGACAATCCGGTCGTTGTGGAGCATCTCGGTGAAATCAAAGAATGCAATTGGAACGTGGGCGAGTCATTTCAGCACGATGACGACGACGTGATGGTCTTCGATGTTGAAGGATCGCAGGGGAGCGGTAAAATCATCGGCGAATTGAACGATAATTCGGATGGCCTCATTAGTGGGCATCTAGAAACGACCAATGGCACATTCGATTTGTTCCCAGAGCAGTAATAACTCTATTTGGCAAGAGGTTCGTCATGAGTTTCGTTCCATCCGGATTCGATTCCGCAGCGGGGAGCAATCCACAGTCCTCGATGCCCAATGACCCGTATGGCCCAGGAGCTCCCAAGAAGAGCAGCCTGCTGTGGTTGTGGATTCTGCTCGGATTGTTGGTGGGAGGAGGTGTGCTGGCTGCCGTTTGCTGTGGTGGTTTCGCGATGTTTGGTATGGGAGCCGCATCCACTGCCATGGGAGCAGCGCTCAGTGAAAACGCAGTTGTCCAAGAACACATCGGAAGCGTCGACACTTGCAGTTGGAATTTCAGTCAATCGTTTCAGCAGGATAATCCGGAACTGGTAGCCTTTGATATTGAGGGCCCGAAGGGGAAGGGAACGGTTCGTGGCAAGCTCAATCCCGATCAGCCTGGCTTCGAGTCGGGAACGCTGACAACCGCAGAGGGGGACTTCGATTTATTCCCAGCGGAAGTTGATACGGCTCCTCCCGAAGAATAATTGGCCGAGAAATTTATTGCGGCAGACTTGACTGAGGAGTTAAAACGACTCAGTCCGATCAAACCGTCTCGATAAACTGTGCGTCCGCAATCGACACGGGAGATTATTTTGCCCGCCGGCAGCCGAGAATATTTAGGTTCAGGGAAGTATGGATTCTCGTTAGCAAAGGATTGCTATCTTGAGCCTGCGACAATTTCTGCGATCGTCTTATTTGTTCTATTTCTCCCAGCCGGTTGCCGAGCGGTCGCTCCTTAGGGCGGTCAGCCGCAACTCCGAGCCAATTCGGTCCATCGTCGAAATCGGCGTCGGAACCGGGGCTCGAACTCGCCGTTTACTTGAAGTCGTTGGCTGGTCCGCGGCAGGGGACACTCCCCTCAAGTACACCGGGATCGACATGTTCGAGGGACGACCGGCGGGTACACCCGGCATGTCACTCAAAGAGGCCTTCAATAAGCTGAAGACACCAAATGTGAAGATGCAATTTGTCCCTGGCGATCCGTACCAGGCACTAGCCCGCACCGCCAACATGCTTACGGGGACGGATCTCCTGGTTATTTCAGCCGGGTTGGATGAGAATTCCCTCGCCAAAGCCTGGATGTATATTCCCCGAATGCTGCAACCCAAAACGCTGGTCTTTTTGCAAGAGCGGATTGCAGCATCCAATTCAACCGCAGATGGCAATTCGGGTAAGTCCCAAGTGACTGAGACCTACAAGCCCCTTACGGCGCTCGAAATCGAACGCTTGGCTGCGGCGGGATCGAAAAAATCCCATCGTCGAGCGGCTTAGATCTTAGGAAATTCATGATTCATACTGAAAACACATTTTCGGTCGTATTCGGTCGACGCCCCTGGCAAAGTCCGGCGGGCAGTTCGGTGCCAGACGATGTGTTATATTCCACCCGTTCAGCCGACTCTTCTCATTTAGCCAGAATCGATTCGATGACAGCGCCAAAATTGGAACTCAAGCAATTCATTCGTGACATTCCCGACTTTCCCAAACCGGGGATCTTGTTTCGCGATATCACACCGTTGCTGGGTAATTCACTGGCTTTTAGGGAAGCCATTCGCTGCTTAGCCCATCACTATGCAGGCGCTCGGGTTGATGCAATCGTCGCAGCCGAAGCGCGCGGTTTTATCTTTGCGGCGCCTTTAGCCTTGGAACTTCAAGCCAGCTTCGTTCCCGTGCGTAAACCTGGAAAGCTTCCCTTTAGCCGCCATTCACACAGCTATCAGCTAGAGTACGGCCATGACACGTTAGAAATGCACATTGATGGGTTATCGAAGGGACAGCGCGTCTTGGTTGTCGACGATCTGCTTGCTACGGGTGGCACCGTGCAGGCTTGCTGCCAATTGGTTGAATTGACTGGGGCGAAGATTATCGGCTGCGCTTTCGCGATTGAACTTTTGGGACTTAACGGCCGAGCAGCGATTGCACCCCACGACGCTTTCAGCCTGATTCAATACTAAGCCGATCCTTTGCAGTTTGTAGGGGATGGCAGCTGGTTTACCAGGAAACATCATGGCCACCGCCCTACGCCTCTTCGTTGCGAGTTTCGTGTGCTTGCTGGCCACGACGATCGCCTGCGGTAAAGATTTGTTTGTCGATAATCGTTCAGGGGACGACGGCAATAACGGCGGGAGCGAGCAGACGACGGGTGCCGGCACTGGCCCAACACGCACCATCGGTAGAGCTTTGCTTTTGTCCCAAAAAGGGGATCGCATCATCATTGCGAATACCGGTGAGCCCTACCGTGAGTGTTTGACCTTGCAAGCCGGTCGAAACAGCGGCAGCGATTTGTACCCGTTTACGATCATTGGACGAGGCGCCGTGTTGGATGGAACCGCTTCCATCGAAGATTTAGATTGGGAAAATTTTCGGCGGGACATCCTCCGCTTTAGACCGCGACGAGGAAGCTTTCAGACATTCTACCTTGGAGATCAGCCGGCCCAACGTGTGCCGCTTGCTTTCGAAGATTTGAACAAACTGGAGGTTCGTCAGTGGGCCCTGATCGGCGGATTGATTTATCACCGCGTTGAGCCCAGGCAACTCCCATCCGCTGCCTTTCCTCGGTACGGCGCGCATCCCGTGGGAATCACCCTCTACGATGTGCATAATGTGCAGATCTTTGACCTGACCGTACAGGGCTTTCAACTCGATGGCGTCAACGCACACGACAATGTGCGGCAGTGCAATTTGATTAATCTAAGCTCGAACCACAATGGCCGCAGTGGAATCTCGATCGGTGGTTCTTGTCGAGTCACGTTGACAGACTGCTCGGCCGCAGGAAATGGCGTCGCTCAACTACGGACCGAAGGCTTCTGCCGGGTCGAGGTCGAGGGTGGCAAGTTCGATCCCCAAAGCGGCACGGCGATTGACAAACGTGAGGGGGGGAAAGTGCTCATGGTTCAAGATCAGTAGAATCGTGCGTCTCTAATTGCCAATTCTTGGTTGACGCGATAATCCGCGGGGGTTTAGCATAGTCGTCAGGACGAAGTAGTCACGAGCACCTTCTACCTTGCCTTATCCCAGGACTATCGCATGAATCAGAGCAAACAAGCCCGCTTCTGTCTGGCTTTTACGCTGGTTGAATTGCTCGTCGTCATTGCGATTATCGGGATCCTGGTTGCCCTATTGCTTCCAGCGGTGCAGTCTGCCCGGGAAGCTTCACGGCGGGCTTCCTGCACCAACAAGCTTAAGCAACTTGCTCTCGCAGTCCACAACTACCACGATGTCAATCTGAAGATGCCCACCAGTATCGGTTGGCAGACGACAACTCCGCCGCAGCATCATGGGTGGATCGTTGGAATCCTGCCGTTCATCGAGCGCGAGGATCTGAATTCGCAGTTTGCGCAATACCACTACATCGTTCGGGACAATAATTTGCGCGCCGCTCGGCAGACCATTGTTCAAGCCCTGATTTGTCCCAGTGATGGAACGGGTTTTAACAAGGAGCTTTCGAGCCTGCAGGCTCAATGGGATAACGAACCGGTGGCTCTGACGAATTACAAAGGAGTGATCGGCGATCCGAACATGGGGGGTGGTGGTGTTGGTACGGCAGACCTGCACAATGTGTCGCCGAATAATGGCCTCTTTTGGCGGATGAATTATCAGCATCCAGTGAACTTTGCTCAGATTACCGACGGCTTGAGCAACACGCTAATGATCGGCGAAGATGTCCCGAAGTATAACTACCACTCTGCCTGGTTTTACTCCAATGGCGACTACTGCAGTTGCCATCGTCCACTCAACTTCTTCGCCAAACCAGCGCCGACCAATAATAGTACCTGGCCCCGCGACATGAGCTTCCGCAGTCAACATCCAGGGGCCGTGCAATTTGCAATCGCCGACGGTTCAGTACAAATTGTTCGCGATAATGTCGACTTCTCGCACTTTCGCGCGTTATGTACGCGTGCTGGCGGGGAAACAATCGCCTTGCCACAGTAGTCGTGCGGCTTAAGAAGCCGAACTGCTCTTCTTTCTCGCTTGGATGGGCTAAATGAAATTCATCTGTTGTGTTTGTCTGTTTGCTTTGGCTTCGGTGTTCCTGGGGTGCAATTCGTCGTCGACCGTAAGCGGTCGAATCTCGGTAGACGGTACTGCTCTGGAATCCGGTGAAGTCATGTTTCATCCCGAAGCCCAGGGAGCGATCGCGATTGGGAGCGTGGTCAATGGTACCTATACACTGTCGACCGGACAGAGCGACGAGGTTGCCGCTGGCGAATACAAAGTAACTGTTGTGGCGCACGAAAAGGTCGATCCTGCCGAGGTTGCTGGTAGGAGCGAAGCCGGTATGGAATATGCCCCGAAACGAATAACGCCAGAGATTTATGCCGATGTTTCGACCACGCCGCTCTCGGCGGAGGTCAAGGCGGGGGCAAATAGGTTCAATTTTGAACTGAAGTCGCAGCCGTAGTTACTTCCTATTCATCTTGCGTTTCCATGCCCAATTGGCCCATCTTGCGATAGAGATTCGAGCGGTGAATTCCCAGTCTCTCGGCCGCCAAAGTCATATTTCCGCGGGCTGAGTCGATGTGCCGGCGGATGTATTCCATCTGGAAACGTCGCGTTGCTTCGGTAAGTGGCACGTCCAAGTTCATTACCTGCGCTGCGTCGTTGTCGGGGGCCAAAATGAACTGCAGGTCAGCGGCATCCAGTACTTTTTGCCCTTCCGGGAGGAGGAATGTTACTCGTTCCATCAAATTCCGCAGCTCGCGAACATTCCCTGGCCAGGTATGTTCGAGCAAGCGTTTCTTCGCACCAGTTGTCAATTTTGGCAACGTTCGGCGAGATCGCACGGCGAACTCATGCAAAAAGTGCTCGGCGAGGATGACGACGTCGTCGCCTCGTTCGCGGAGAGCAGGGATTTCGAGTGTCACGACATTTAGCCGAAAGAACAAGTCTTCTCGAAACTTCTTCTGACGTACTAACTCGCCAAGGTTTTGATTGGTGGCTGCCACGATGCGAGCATTCGTTGCGATCGGCCTCGAGCCCCCGACGCGAACCACAACTTTTTCTTCCAGGACGCGCAAAAGCTTGGACTGTCCACTCAGACTCAGATCGCCAATCTCATCCAAGAACAACGTCCCCCGCGCGGCCAATTCGAATTTCCCGGGACGCGTTTCGCGGGCATCGGTAAACGCCCCTTTTTCGTGACCAAAGAGTTCGCTTTCCAGAAGTGTATCGGGGATGGCAGCACAGTTGACGGCCACAAACAATTCGTCGCGGCGCCGACTGCCGTAGTGTATCTTTTGGCTCACGACTTCCTTTCCAGTGCCGTTTTCACCGAGCACCAATACTGCTAACTCTGTCGCTGCAACTCGTTCGACGGTACGCCGTAAGCTTTCGATGGCAGGGCAGTTCCCCAGCAAGTTGAATTGATCGGCGGCTCTTTCCGTCTCGTACCGGTGGGCATTCAGCACGGCTTCGAATTGTCGCGTCTTTTCAAGTGCGATCGCTGCATGCTCTGCGAGTTCTCTCAGCGCTGTTTCATCCTCTTGAGAAAAATTGCCACGAATCTTGTTGATGACCTCGAATGCACCAAGGCAATCCCCTGATGGCGCTAGAAGTGGTACGCAGACAAGCGACCGGGTTTGAAATTTAAGTTGTTTGTCGACACGGCGGTCAATCTCTTGTTGATCGGAACGAATGTCGGCATCGACACGACGCGATTGCAGAGAGTGAACCACTTGACCGACAACGCCTGTACTTTCAGGGATTCGAAGTTCGCCCCCTTCCACACCCAGGGCCGGCCTGCCGACTAACGTCTTGGTGACACGATCCCAGAGAAAAATGGTCGCTCGTTCGGCACCGAGCAGACGAGCCGATGTTTCCGCCATCTGATGAAGCAGCGGCTCGAGTTCCAACTTCTGTTGCCACTGTGAAGCGATCGACAACACCGCTTCCAATCGTGTGCTGCGTTGCTGTTCTTGCTCTCTTTGTCGCACAGCCTGCAAGCCTTCACCTAGCCAATCGGCCACACTATCTAATATCCCGCGCGATTCAGCAGCATGCTCCCAGGCGCGAAAAACGAGAAGTAATTCCCCTGTCTTCTTCAAGGCGGCCAGCGGAACGACAATCCAATCGCCTCGTTGGATGGGTGTTTCGGAATCGATCGCCTCTGCCAGCAGATCTTCGGGTAAGGGTCGGTCGGCACCGATTGCCGCAAGTTTCCGCCAAACACCTTTCTCGCCCCGCACGACAGCCGCCCATTCACTGCCGGCTGCTTGATTAACGACAGGAATAGCTGCTTGGAGATAGCCATTGATCGTCTCGCAACTGCAGGCGGCGTAAAAAATATGACACGCAGTTTCCGCCAGGGCTGGGTGGTGGTCCAGACGAGATTCCAACGAGGTTGGCATAGTTAAGTTGGGTTCTGTAGGTTTGTGAGCAACCGTATTTTACCCGCGACGGCGATGAAGGAAATCAGATTGTCGCTGGCAGGTCTGGTAACCCGCGGGAAACACCACCTAGAATGGAGTCTTACTCTCCGTTTCAAACTGCACTTTCCAGGCGAGAAAGCTTCATGTCTGCTTGTTTGCTGCTCGTAGCACTAGTGATCGGCCAAAATGCGTCCACAGATGCCACAACTTCCCGAGAAGATTTTGAATCCAAGGTTAAGGCGCTTGTTAAGCAACTAGATTCCGTACAACAGCCGCGGCGCGAAGAGGCCGAGAAGGAATTGATCGCACTTGGCGATGGCGTAGTTGCATTTCTGCCATCGGTGAGTTCGAACACCCCGGCTGAAGTGAAGAACCGGCTCGCACGCATTCGCCAAACACTAAGTGAGCAGGCGGTTGAAGCCGCAGCCAAAGCGACTCAGATTACGCTGGACGGCACAATGAGGTTCTCGGAAGCATTGGAATCCATTCAGAAGCAGTCGGGCAATCATTTTGAAGACTATCGCGAACGCTTCAATCAATTGAAACTCGACCCACCCCTGGAACTTACTTTGAAGAAGATTTCATTCTGGGAAGCCCTAGATACCGTTCTCGATGATGCGGAAATCACGATTTACAATTACGACGAAGAGAGTGATGCGCTCGCGTACGTCGCCAGAGGCGAAGCGAATCCTCGCAAAGAGCGAGCCAGTTACGGCGGCCCGTTCCGGTTCGATCCTGTGCGGGTCGAGACCTCGCTCGACTTAAGGAACCTGGAAAATAAATCGTTGCGGCTAGCTCTGGAGATCGCCTGGGAGCCGCGGTTGCGTCCCATTGTGTTTCTGCTGCCACTGGACGAGGTGCGGGCCAAAGATGATCAGGACCGCGTCATCGCGGTGGGGGGGAACGAAGGAGAAGTTGAAGTACCCGTGGAATTCACCAATGCTGGCGTAGAACTGGATATTCCGCTCGCCCTGCCAGATCGCACGGCCAAGCAGATCAAAGAGTTGAAGGGGAAAATTAGTGCGACTATCCCCGGCCGCCAGGAAACCTTTGAATACAGTGGTCTCGATAAAATTCGCAATGAGCAACAAGAGCGCGGCGGAGTAACTGTGACCTTGGAATTCGCTCGCCGGAATGTGGATATCTTTGACGTCCAAATGCGAGTCCGATTCGACAAGGCCGCCAATGCGTTGGAATCGCATCGCGGCTGGATTTATGGAAATCCGGCCTACCTCATCGACGACAAGGGAAATCACATCGAGAATGCTGGCCTCGAAGCTTCTTTACTGCAAGAGAATGAGGTCGGCTTGTCATACAAGTTCGACCTGGAAAAGACTCCGCTCGAAAAATGTCGCTTTATTTACAAGACGCCAGCAGCCATCTATAAAGTTCCGATTGAGTTTGAATTGAAGAACATTGAGCTGCCGTAACAGCTATTTACAGCGATTTCACAGGAATGAATGAATTCTCTCCATGACGGTCGCGATTAAGGAAAGGTATCGATGAAACTTGCTCGTTTCGTGCATCCCAGTGGTTCGTCTGGAATTGCGCGTGTGGAAGGGGATGAGCTTTGGCCCTTGGAACTATCAGGCGGACAATATCGCTCGTTGTTTGAAATTCTCGAGGAAGACGATCCTCAGCAAGTTATTGAATTCTTAAGTCGCGCGGATGAACGTTTGCCACTCGCAACCACCAAATTGCTCCCCCCAATCGATCAACAAGAGGTTTGGGCAGCGGGTGTCACCTACAAGCGCAGTCGAACGGCTCGCATGGAAGAATCCGCGTCGGCAGCGGATTGCTACGACCGTGTCTACGCTTCGCCACGTCCAGAATTGTTTGTTAAAAGCACACCTCATCGTGTGGTGGGGCCAAGCGATTTCATTCGAATCCGCGCCGATTCGAACTGGAACGTGCCCGAGCCAGAGTTGGCTCTCGTAATCTCGTCCAAGCATCAACTTGTCGGGTTCACCATCGGCAACGATGTCAGTTCACGTGACATTGAAGGGGATAATCCGCTCTATTTGCCCCAAGCGAAGCTTTACGACCAATCGTGTGCCTTGGGGCCGTGGATCACGCTCCCCTACGCCATGCCCGCCCGCGAGAAAATTGGCATCGCGCTCTCGATTTATCGAAAAGACAAGGTTGTGTTTGAGGGAGAAACGAGTATCGCTCAAATGGCCCGGTCATTCGAGAACTTAATCGGCTGGTTGACGCGAGACAATTCCTTTCCTTCGGGCGCATTCCTGCTGACTGGCACGGGTATCGTTCCAGAAAGTGACTTTACGATGCTCCCGGGTGATGTCGTCGAGATAAGCATCGACGGCATCGGCAAGCTCATTAATTCCGTCGTTCAATACTCTACTTAAAGTGCCGCTAGCAATTCATCCGGCCTTGTATGTCTTCAACAGAATCTGTACCCTCCGCCCCGATTGAACAGGAAACAATGCCATTCGCTGCTCCCCGACTGGGGATCGTGCAACGGCTAGTTTTCCTGGTGGCAGGAGTTGGCCTGGTGATACTGCTGGTGATCGCATGGAGATTGAATCCCAATCCTGCGGGCATGGGAACGCATCGGCAACTTGGTTTGCCACCATGCAGTCTCGTGCAGTGGGCCGGTATCCGATGTCCCTCCTGTGGAATGACAACGTCCTGGTCGTACGTGGTGCGTGGCAACTTGTGGCGGGCCTGCGGAGTTAATTCCGGCGGTACGCTCCTCGCACTCACATCCGTCGTTCTGGGGCCATGGTTGATCGGATCGAGTTTATTGGGCAGATATCTGTGGCGGCCTCCTCCGATGGAATGGATTGCGGCCGCTAGTGTGGTAATTGGTTTGGTAACGCTGGTGGATTGGGGCATCAGGCTTAGTCGATAACCGGCTTTGTCGAAAAGTTTGTGCTTCTCAGCCGAAGGAACGGCCATGAATTTGACAAAACTAGGCAGTCACTGGACGCTGTGCGTGCTACTGGCACTTATTGTAAGCCAGGGAACGGGCTGTGGGCTCTTCGCTCAAGTGCAGTATTGGATGTATGGCTACAAAGTCGACCCAAAATTTAATGGGTTGGAAGAGAAGAAGATTGCCATCGTCTGCGTCTCCGCCGATTCCGTTGCGCCTAACGACGAGGCCTTCACTTTAGCCAATACCATCGGCACCATTCTTGGTGCAAACGTCAAAGGCTGCGAGGTAATTCCACAGTCACGAATCGCGGACTGGATGGATAAAAATGATTGGGATCAGGTCGATTATGGTGACGTGGGTAGAGGTGTAGAGGCCGACATGGTTATCGGAATTGACCTGGAATCATTCAGCATTAAGGAAGGGCAGACATTGCTCAAGGGTCGCTCCGACGTTCGCGTCCGCGTGCTGGATATGGCGAAAAATGGGGACGTTGTCTACGGTCCCATCGACAAACAAAAGACCTTTCCTGAGAATGCAGCCCGCCATATTACGGAAAGTGAAGCCAACTTTCGCAAGCTATTTATCTATCAACTCGCTCAAGCAATCAGTCACGACTTCTATCCTTACGATCGGATCGAAGACTTTGCGGTTGATACCGCGATTAACAGCAACTAGCTGAAGGCGCTCCGGCTCGTGGCTTAGCAGCACTTGCCGGGAGTTTCTGCCGATTTGGACATGCGGTTCAAGTGCAACCAGGCGGGTGAAGTCCAGACAAAATCACCTGCATAGGGACTGCTGGCCAGTCGCTGCAGAGACTCACCGCGAACCGTCACCTTTTGGCCGCGCTGGAAAGTCGTGCCGGTCTCATCAGTCACGCTGGCAAACGGACCACGATACATTACGACGACGGGAGCGTCGTTCTCGATTATCGCGAGCGGTTTTGTCGCCCGAATCGTCGCACTGCGAAACTCGATTCCTTGATGCACCTGCCAGGGGGCAGTTTGCCGTTCAAGCAGCTCCACGGCACAAAATCCGGCTGCGGCGAAGGATTGTAAGAACTCCCCTTCTTCAAAGGCGCCGGAGATGCAGCCACTCCATAGCTGGGGATCGGCACGGAGTTCTGCAGGCACTGGTAGATTGCTGACGATGTCACTGATGATCGCCCGACCGCCAGGACGTAACACCCGAAAGACCTCAGCGAAGAGTTGCTGCCGCTGGTTCTCATCGACCAAATTCAACACGCAGTTCGAAAGAACGACATCCATGGAGTCGCTGGCAATGAGCGGCTGATGTTGAGCTTCGGTGGCTTCCAGATTGGTGCTCAGGTCCTGGATTTTTCCTTTGCAGAAAGTGACGTTCGACCAGCCAATGCGCTGTGCAATTTCAGGCTGATAGCGGCGCGCTAGCCCGAGCATGTCGTCGTTCATGTCCACGCCGATCACTCGCCCCTCTGGTCCAACCAGCTGCGAGGCAATGTAACAAATCTTGCCACCGCCGCTCCCCAAATCGAGAACCGCATCCCCTCGAGTCACATAGCGAGAAGGGTCGCCGCAGCCGTAGTCACGTTCCAATATCTCGATCGGGAGGACTTTCAACAACCTTGGATCATAGTTCACGGGGCAGCACAGAGCTGGCTCCAACTCCACCGCTGCCGCCGAATAGCGCTCGCTCACCGCGTTCAGCGTTGCGTTATTAACCACCGGTAAGCTCGTCACCTTGAATTCTCCCCTCGACTCACAAAATAGATAAACAGTGCCGCCTGCTGCTCGGGCTTGAGATCGGGCAAAGCAAACCCGATCAGCGTTTGCGGATTTTGAGTCTGTTCGCAACTCAGCAGTTCACTTCCGTCGGCAGCAAGCAGTTGGGCACGATTATCTGAAACCGACAAGCCTGCAATTTTATTTCCTTTTGCATCCTCAACGCGGTAGCTTCCATTTTCTTCATGAATAATCTTTGCCTTCGTTGTCTCGCCTTCGACGAACTCAAAATCCTTCCCACGAAATCGCAGTTTGCTCAGTTCCTTGTCGGTGGTGCCATCTTTAAACGCAACCTTGTCTCCGTGCCACTTCAACTCAAACAGCGGCGTATCGTTCGCGGTTTTGACTTTCAGCTTGTCTGACTGCATCGTCAATTTGCACAGTTCAGCTCCGCTCGAATCGTAGAACTTGACGGCATCGGCTTCCTTTGGCTTGATCTGAAATCGCTTCTCTCCTACCGGGGTGCGAAAGTAAATGCGCTCGCTCTTGAGCAGCGCAGGCAGCGCGAGTTTCGGAGCAGGTGGGGGCGAGGAATTCGCCACGTCTGGTTTGCCGGCGACTTTTGGTTCTCCTGCGGTTTTCGAGTCGGAACTCTCAATGTTCGCCGCGGGCTTAGTCGGCTCGCTGGCCTCATCTGGCGATTTTACGGGAGAAACTACCTCGGGCCGGCAAGCGGAAATACCGATGATGATCCCCAACAGTGGAATGAACAGGCAGCGTGTTAGGACGGACATTTCACGAATCCTGCAAAGTTTGAGGCAGGTTGAGAAGGAACGGGAGCAATCGTCAGCAGCGGTAATCGTTGGGCAGCTAAACCTTGTTCGATCAGGCGATTTTCGCGCAAGTACTGATCGCAGTTGCCGCAAACGCCGAGCCGCTTGACCTTCATCTGCTGGCGAAAGTTTTGGTAAGGCTCCCCCAGAAAAATATCGCGGAGAGATTGTGTTTGCACATTTCCCAAGGATGGCATCCGCTCGCGAGTCATGCAGCAGGCAAAGACATCCCCCGTGTGACTAACAAAAGCGTGCAGATAAGGTGCGTAGCACAGGGATTGCTCATAATAGCCTCGGCCGTACTTACCTTCGCTGCCAAGTTGCAACTCTTGCGGCGTCCGTCCAAAAGGATAAATGCGATCGGCATCGAGGGGCATGCCGTACTTTCTTCGCATTTCTGCAACGCGAGGTGCGATCTCCGCATTGAACCAGGCAATCTCCTCCACGGAGGGGCGCACTCCTCGTTTACCGTCGATTGGCATGGGCAACACGTCGGCCACTCCCATCTCGCCGCCGAGCCGAATCAAGTCTGGAAGTTCGGCGAGATTGCGGTGAGACAGAACATTGTTGATCCGCACTTGCAACTTGCCGCTGAGCCGCCCATTCTCACGTACTAAAGTCCGGATCGCCCTTACCGTTCGTTTGTAGGCGCCAGCCACGCCCCGAATTCGATCATGAGTCTTCGGTCGACAGCCATCGAGCGATAGACAGGCGGCCCGTAAGCCCGCATCGATCCAACCGCGAGCGCGGGCCTTGTCCATCAGAATGCCGTTGGTCGTCAAGTTCATGCGCATGCCGAGCGACGTGCCGAACGCAATGGCCGCCGTGGTGTCGTGATGCAGAGTCACCTCGCCGCCGCTGAGGTGGACCTTGACGCAGTCCAGCGAGGCAGCCGACTGTAGCGTTTGCTTGATGACCTCGAGCGAAAGTTGCTGCTTGGCAATTTGCCAATAGCGGCACATTTCGCAGCGCAGGTTGCAGTTAGAAATGATCTTGAGCTTTAGCGAGCGGAGCACCAGCGGCAACTCGCCGTGGTCGACCTGAGCAGCGAGAGACCGGCTAAAGGTCTCGTCTTTCAAGAGAGGGCGAAGGTTGTACACACGCAACTCGCTACTTGGAAATCGTTACTTGTCCTGAGCAGTCACCGCTCCAAGTATAGCCCTTTGCCATGTCCACCGACATCAGGCCGCTTGCCGCGGAAACGTGTTCCAACAATGATAGGCCGTGAGAAAGAGCCTCAAAAACTCTTCTCGCTCTGCCATGTGCGCTCCGCAGTGCTCGACTGCCCCTCCCCGACCGGTCAAGGTCCGTCGCACGCCGCTTGCCGCCCGCAGAATCAATTTTCCTTGGTTGACCTGGGCTCGATAGCGTTGCAGCGGCGGCGGAGGAATGGTCACCAGATGATTTAACAATGCTTCATCCGTGGGAGGGTTTCGCAGAGCAAGTTCCAGTGTCATGTCCTGCGTTTTGTCCTCCTTGACCTTTGTGTATTTTCGCTTCGGCTTCTCTTTTCGCTTGACCTTCAACTCCGTGGAAAACTCGAAGCGATTGCCGTCGGCAAATTTGCCTCGCATGGCGAGCCAGGGAAGGATGTACGTGCTGTTGTTGCCGATCTTTTCGGTTCGATAGGCGCTTTTGTGATAGGAGTTGAAGTTAAGGAATAGTTCGACCTCTGTTTCTGACTTGATATCCGCCCCAAGGTATCGCAGCAGGTCATCTGCCAATTCGTAGCGCCTGTTTTCCACGTCCGTTTTGGAAAAGTACATGTAGCGACTGAGGCTCCAGATCGCGGTCACTAAGCCGACCGCTACCAGCATCACTGCACCAGCCGCGGCCAGTTGTAGTACGTTCACGATGCAGATCACCACAAACACCAAACACACGATCGTGCCGATAACGCTTAGAGCCCCCCACGTTCCGTACTTGGATGCCTGCCGCTGTGAGTTTGCATCCAGGTTCCTAATCTGCAGTAGATCTGCTTGTAGCATGGCTACAGGACCTTTGGCAGAATAAATCAGCGATTTGCGAAACGTCGCTTCATCGAAGCCGATAGCAAGGGGATCAGAAGGATCGATCGCGTGCATGCGAGTTATCCTCAGTAAGTCGAAGTTGAGGCAGGGAACGATCCCCTTGGTGATATCCGCCAGCCGACTCTAGCGAAAGTGGACATCGCAGGTATCGCCGTCGCATTCGACTTTTCCCATCATGTAACGCCGCTTCGCAACTTGCCGATAACACCACTGCCAAAGGGGTAAGCTGAATGGAATGTGCATCACAGGTGCCAGTGCCCACAAGAGTGGCAGGCGCCTCGTGAGATAGCGAAACGCTGCTGCTCCCCCGTAGCGATGACCTGCCTGATCGACCACGTACATCTGTTCCATCAGCATGTCGTGAGTCAGGTCTGGATAATTCTTGAGCACCTCTGGATCGTGCAGCGATTGAAAGGACAGCCGCCCGGCCCGATCCCATTTCGCCAGTCTCCGCACCTGGCCTGAGCAGAACTTGCATTTTCCGTCGAAAATTACGACATCCGCCTGCGGCCGATCGTGCGGCGAAGGAAGTTGAGTTTCGAGTTTTGGCGAGGCTGTCACCATGAAATTGTTCTTGTGCGGGAACCGGTCGCTCTTTAACTTCAATTCTACCCGTAAATCGGCAGCGGGCGCAACCGGCCTGCTGGTTGGGTAGAACTTTAGGATCCTGGGGAATTTGACGTTTACACCGCCGTTGTGACCGGCTGATGCCTGCGGTTGAACCTGCGATTCAAGTCAAGCCCGTTTGCTTATGAGACGCAGCATGATCGATTATTTGCCACACCCAAAATCGGAAAAAGTCTTTCTGACGGCCGAATGGCGGCATCTGGCGATGTTGAACTACCGAGTGCCCGAAAAACTCTTGCTGCCGTTCCTCCCGCCGGGACTGGAACTCGATACCTTTCATGGCGAGACCTACGTTTCTGTAGTTGGTTTTGAATTTTTAAACACGCGACTGCTCGGCTGCCCCATTCCCGGCCATCGACATTTTCCGGAAGTGAATCTGCGGTTCTACGTCCGCAGGCAAGTTGGTAACGAAGTCCGCCGCGGAGTTATTTTCATTCGTGAGATCGTACCTCGTTGGGCAATCGCCGCGGTCGCACGCTGGGTTTATAACGAGCCTTATCGGGCACTGCCAATGCGACAACGCGTCGAACAGGATGAAGATGGTGGAATCACGGCAGAGTACGCCTGGCAAATCGACGGAGATTGGACTTCGATTACTGCGGTTGGACGTGGATCGCCGCAGCCCCTCGTCGCGGGTTCGGTCGAAGAGTTCATTGCCGAACATTATTGGGGCTATGGTCGTCTGCGCAATGGCTGTGGCGCAGAATATCATGTAGCCCATCCCCCTTGGGAAGTTTGGAGCAACGTCGAAGCCAAACTGACGGGGGATACCACAGAACTGTATGGCCCCCAGTTTGCGGCGGTGTTACGAGATGAACCAAGTTCGGCATTTGTAGCAGTCGGCTCGCCGGTAACCGTTTACTCTGCCGCAATACTTTCACCCGTCAGTGAAGCTGCGATTCAACTATGAACTCTGCTGGTTTAAAATCCTTGCTTTGCGTCGCCTGTGGCATCGCTGTTCTCGTGTGCGGATGCAAACCCTCCGAGAAGCCTGCGGTAGTCGTATTGCCGAAAGATCTGAAAGAACCGACGCTATCAGAACAAATCGCGTCAGTTGAGCGGGGCGAATCCGATCGGATTCACCTGCTGAAATCGACGGTTGCCGACTCGGATCTCGCGCAACTGATTGCCGTCAAGAACTTGCGAGAGTTGCTGCTAGATGACTCCCAAGTTTCTGCTGCCGGTATACAGAAGTTGATCGGACTTCCCGCTCTTGAACATCTACGTATTCGAGGCCGGCCGCTCGATGACGAGGCTCTGCTGGCTGCAGCAGAACTGAAATCGCTGCGAGTGTTGAACCTGCCGCATGGAGAGTTCACTGACGACGGAGTGCGTGCGCTCTCGGCCTTGCCAAACTTAGTGCAGTTGCGACTGGGGAGCAGGAAGCTTACGGATCGTGCGATGGCCGAGATGATGCAATTTCCGTCCCTCTTGCGCATCCATTTGCTCGAAGCGCCGATTACAGATTCTGGCCTCAAAGAAATTCATGCCAACACGAAGCTCGAATCGCTTTATCTCGACGGTTCACAGGTGACAGAGCAAGGACTGCGGGATCTTTTCCAAGCGCTTCCGGAACTGCATGTCCACGTTAATCAGCAGCACGCCGACTTTGATCCGAACCGTCATGATCACTGAGGCGTTGCCTTTCCAGTTCCCGCACTCCAAGCACGAGAACCAGGAGAAGTGCATTCGCTGCCAGCGCGAGTACACCCAATAAGGCGATGATTCCCAAGGCAGATTCGCCTGGAACATCCCCCACTCCCTTAGAAATAACATAGCCGAGCCCGGCAACGACCGTAGCTACCAGCAAGACAGGAATGCCGAACACCAGGCTACGGAGAACGTTGCGGCTGATCACAGGTCTGCTAGGGCCGCGGCTGAAGAGTTACGGGAACGAAGATCGTTTTATTACCGCGCCTGATCTCCAGACGGACGGTGTCGTTGGCGTCGCGCGAGCATAAAACCAGGGACAATTCGGTGAATTCCTCGATTGCTAAGCCATCTACGGAAACGATCACGTCTCCTTCTTGAATGCCAGCTTTGGCGGCGGCAGACGCTTCCACCACCCGTTCCACCTGGCAAGGCGTTCCGGAGGCATTTACTCCCATCCAAGCATTGCTCCGGGCACTCACCGCTATCTGCGGCTGGGAACGATGGAAATCAAGCAATGCTTGAGGGCTAAACTTGCCTCCGACAATTTGCAGCGAGGCAAGTTCTTCGATTTTGGTCAAGTGCTTCAAGGCCGCATCCGTTAGTGGAGCATTCTGCAGTGTGAGAACTGTGGTTCCTTGAAGTTGCGCAAGTTCCTCGATTCCCTCATCTCCGCCGGTCCAATTCCGGTCGATGGTGGCGGTGGAGTAAATGGCCGTTTCAGCGATTTCCTCTTCCATTCCACTACCGATCCAAATGGCACCAGGGGCGAAGTCGAAATCAGCGATGACTTCGTCTCCTTCGACAAATTCAATCTCGAAAGCGTCAAGATCAACGTCTTCTTCGATCATGGCCATGTCGCCATCCTCGGCAGGCATCTCAGCGTCTTCGCGGATTTCGAAACCCTCTTCGATCCCCTCCAGACGTTCGAGTTCGGTCAAGGCGATGGCGCGGCGAGCGATTGCTTCCTCTAGCGGACCCTCGAATCCGGCAACTTCCACCGGCTCACCTTCGAAAAAATCCGCTGGCATGGCGTCCAGTTCCGCCAACTCCTCAGCAGTGACATCTTCCCAGCCAGCAATCGCTCCTGGTACATCCAAGGCGGTTGGAATGCGTTCCAAGAAACGATCCAGGAAGGTTACTTGAATGGGTTCGTACTGCGCAAGCTGATCTTCAAGCGTCATCAGTTGCGGCTCGACTTCCCATTCAATGTCGATATCATCGGCCAGGTCTTCGGCCATAGCAGGGACGATTAAGCCACCGGCGAGTTCGATTCCCGCGGGAAAGAACTCCACGTCTGCCATTCCCTCCATCGCCAGCAATTCCAGCGAAGAAGCGTCGTCGCCTTGAACGATCTGAGTGGCAACTTTGGCGCCCCACTTTTGCAGCCGCTTCGTGGAACGCTCGTGTTGAAACCAAAGTTGCTTCTCTTGCAAACCGCTAATTACATGGGCCAGTTCGGGCCGGTTCAGTTTCTCCAACTGCTCAATTGCCTGCTTGACGAGGGGTGCAGCCGATTCATCGCCGGCAATCGCGATCTGCTCGAGCGCCTTCGTCCCTCGCCAGACCACTTCCGGACTACCCGTTCCGATGGCTGCAACTAGGAGCGGAACGACCTCCGCAGAACCAGATTTTGCCAATCGTCGCGAGGCTAACTCTCGGGATTGATAATCGTCACTGTCTAAGTCGCGAACCACTTGCGCCCAGTCGATCACCGGTTCGACTGCCGCAGTCCCCTCGGCAATCGATAACGCCAGTTTTGAAGCCTCTTGCGCCAAGGCGGCAATCGGAAAAAGCAGGAACCAAATTGTTGCGACATAAGCCGCAACCGGACCCGTTCGTTGAACTGTTTTCATAAACTTCCTTACAAAACACCTTAATTCCAAGGGCGGTTCATCCTCGCCGCCAGAACTTAAGTCTACGTCAACGACACGGTCACTGTCTTGGTCTCCGTGTACGCTTTCAGTCCCTCTTCCCCCAATTCGCGCCCCATGCCAGACAGCTTAAACCCACCAAACGGAGCTGCAGCGTCGAAAACATCGTAACAATTCACCCAAACGGTCCCTGCCCGCACTTCGCTAGCAAAGCGATGAGCTCGGGCAATATCGCGGGTCCAGACCGCGGCTGCCAAGCCATAGCAGGTGCTATTCGCCCGGGCGATCAGGTCTTCGTCACTCTGGAACTTGAGAACCGACATCACCGGCCCAAAGATTTCTTCCTGGGCGATTGTCATTTCGTCAGAGACACCCGTGAACAGCGTGGGTTCGACGTAAAAGCCGCGCTCGCCGTGCCGTTTGCCGCCGGTGATACATTGGGCCCCTTCTTTCTTGCCGCTTTCGATATATCCCAGGATCTTGTCGAACTGTTCTTTATTCACTTGAGGCCCTTGCTCGGTGGATGGATCGAGAGGATCGCCAAGTTTACGACTCTTATTCATCGAAGTGATTTTGTTGATGAACTTGTCGTGAATCTTTTCATGCACAAACAAACGGCTTCCCGCGCAGCAGCACTGACCTTGATTGAAGTAAAGTCCAAAATGCGCTCCAGCGACTGCTGCATCGAGATCACAATCGTCGAAGACGATGTTCGGACTCTTGCCTCCCAGTTCCAGAGTGACACGCTTCATCGATGCTGCCGCATCGCGCATAATGATTTTCCCCACTTCGGTTGAACCGGTGAAGGCGACCTTGTCGACGCCTGGATGCTTCACCACCGCAGCGCCGGCCGTCGGTCCGTAGCCCGGAACAACATTGATCACGCCATCCGGAACGCCTGCTTCCTGCGCGAGATGAGCCATGCGCAAGCAAGTGAGTGGTGTTTGCTCGGCAGGCTTCATCACAATGGTGCAGCCTGCAGCCAGAGCGGGGCCCCATTTCCAAGCTGTCATCAGCAGGGGGAAATTCCAGGGTATGATCTGCCCGACAACGCCCACTGGTTCTTTGCGGGTGTAGCAAAAAAAGTTGCCGCGAATGGGAATCGTCTGCCCGTGAATTTTGTCGGCGTAACCCGCATAGTAGCGGAGGCAATCGATCGTCAGGGGAAGGTCCGCATTGCGAGAGTCACGAATTGGCTTGCCATTGTCCAGCGATTCCAGGGCGGCAAGTTCGTCGATCTCTTCTTCCAGCAGATCGGCCAGGCGATTCATAATCCGCCCCCGCTCGCGGGCATCCATTTTCTTCCAAGGTCCACGGTCAAAGGCTTCGCGGGCAGCTTTCACGGCAGCATCAACATCGGCGGCATCTCCTTCCGCAACGTGGGCAATTACTTCTTCTGTGGCAGGATTCACTGTTTCAAAAGTTTTGCCCGACTGGGCAGGAATCCATTTTCCCCCGATGAAGCATTCCGTCTGGCGGATTTGGGGGCGGGGACGAGTTGGAACGGAGGCGACGGTGGCCATGATTTGCACCTGAGGGAGAGGTAAGCGGATTTGTTTCACTGACTTCGATTTTATCGAACGACAAGTTGCTTCGACAAGGCAATTCGGCGGTCATCTGCAGGCCCGCGGTCCCCGCTTCTACTGCAGAGTCGATGAATGATACAGTATCAAAGTGCTTGGTCGGCCCACTCTTCACCATAATACCTGTAAAAGTAATGAAAAAAAACGAAAGTTCTGCCGGAAATAAAATCGATGCGGCGCGTGCGGAGAACCTCGTCCTGGAACTGATGGCAATTCCCGGTCGCAGCGGCGAGGAGCGGGAGGTTGCCGAATTCATCACCCACAGGTTGGTTGCTGCCGGCGCTGATCGGGCTGCCATCAAAACGGATAACGCCTTCCGGAGCACTGCGATTCGTGGGAATACAGGAAACTTGATCTTCAAACTCCCCGGCACCATCAAGGCACCGCGGCGAATGCTCTCTGCCCACATGGATACGGTGCCGCTGTGTGTGGGGTGCCAGCCGAAGAAATCAGGGCAGTTTGTCCGTTCAGCAAATTCGGCGACGGCGCTCGGGGCCGACGACCGCGCTGGTTGTGCAACCATCCTGACAGCGGCTTTGGAGATTCTGGAAAAAGGACTGCCGCATCCCCCCCTGACCTACTGCTGGTTTATTCAGGAGGAGATTGGCTTGCAAGGAGCCCGCTATTTGCAAACAGGGCTCTTGGGCAAACCGGCGATGTGTTTCAACTGGGATGGTGGATCTCCCACGAAACTAACCATTGGAGCCACTGGGGGATATCGCTTCGTGATCGAGATCCGGGGACTAGCCAGCCATGCTGGAATCGCGCCAGAACAGGGAGTGAGCGCCATTACGATTGCAAGTCTGGCCATCGCCGATTTACATCGTGACGGTTGGTTGGGATTGGTTGTGAAAGGAAAAGATCGCGGCACTGCGAACGTTGGAGTAATCCAGGGCGGAGACGCAACGAACGTGATTACCGATCGCGTTCAAGTGCGAGCCGAGGCCCGAAGTCACAATTCAACTTTTCGGAACAAGATCGTTGCCCGGATCGAAGATGCCTTTCGAAAAGCGGCCGCTGAGGTCAAAAGCACGACGGGGCACAGCGGAGAAGTGATGATCGACGGTAAGCTCGACTATGAGTCCTTTCAGCTGGATGCAAGTAGTCCTTGCGTGTTAGCAGCGACCCAAGCCATTCGCGGAATGGGGGCTGAAGCGGAACTAGGTATTAGTAACGGCGGGGTCGATGCCAACTGGCTCAACGCCCACGGTATCCCCACCGTGACGTTAGGCTGCGGACAGATGAACGTCCACATGACCAGTGAGCGGCTCGACCTGAAGATGTTCCATTCCGCGTGCAAAATCGCTCGTACACTTGCGACTGGCGGTGAATGATCAAACCAACGCAGCGCAAAGAAAAATCCGGCCTGAAACATCAGGCCGGATCGCTTTTTTTGATTCTCTCGACCGCAGGCGAGCCTTACAGTTTCGGCGGTGGCCGAGTTGGTGCAGGCTTAGCAAGCATCATCTTCTTGTCGTTGGCAGGGTTGTTCGCATTTCCATTTCCAACGCCGTTGTTCATCGGAGCCAAATCGGTGTAAGAATCTTTCCATTCCCAGCCGAGGGGTTGAGATAATTCTTCTTTGGCCAGCATCGCCCAGGGAGTATCAGGATGATCGGTCACGACCCGCTGCAGATACTCCTTCGCCTTCTCACCGAACTTGGCCAATTGGCTGTTGCCGGTGATCGTGTCCGAAGGAACAAGTTCAAACGTGTTGTTCTGTTTTTCCTTCGTTGGAATTCCCGCTTTGGCGGCTGCCAACATGATGTTGTACGCTTCGGTTCGAACTTTGATTGCCATGGTCCGGCCGATGGCCAGGTCGAAACCTGCTTGCCAACGGGGCACGAGTTCTTTTTCGCGATCCCCTTCACCAAGTTTCAATGCCTGGAACAGGGCATCAATTTTTGGTTCGAGCTTCGCAGCATCACGCTGAGCATTGCTCAACGCTTCGCTGAAGCTTCCTTCATCCCGCTTCACGAACCTTAGTTGTGGGCTTTCCATGGGGGTGATTTGCGAGAACATCGCAGCTTGAACAAGGGCCGCACGGCACTTGTTTTGAGCCAGACGCTTCTTGTATTCATCAACGGAAACATAATCTGGCTTGTAACGCCGCATCACTGCGGGATCAAAGAAGTGCTGCAGATGTGCTGAGTAGGCCTCGGTTTCGCCTCGGCTGACCGCCCGCATTACGTTGCGATTGGGATGGACGGCAAAGTAAATCCCACCCGTCTCGTACGCGAGTCGCGTCAGAGCAAACGGGCCGAAGCCTGAATCAATCGGCTCACTATCGAGCTTAGAATTGAAGAAGGCCAGCTTCACTCGCTCTGGAGCCAGCGTTTCAGGTCCTTGTTCAACGCGACCCCATTGGGCTGTCTGGTTGTAAGTCGGATCGGGATCAACCCATTTCATCATGGTTTCCTGGCGACCAAAAGGTGCCGGTACGCCAATGACGTAAACGGGCATCGCGAAACGACGGCAAATTTTGACGGTCGCTTCGAGTTGGTCCTGATCGCTGCCGACCTCATCAGTGATTGCAATCAGCAATACGTTGCGGTCGGGTTGGCCCGTTGTTTCCTTGACGTATCGGTAAGACGCAAATTCCTTGGCGGCCAATTGTACAGCTGAGAAAACTTTCTCGTTCCCGCTGTTGTCATTGGGAAGATTCAGTACTGCTTCCTTCAACTCGGTCAGATTGTCCGTGGGCTTCTTGGTGATCAAGCTCACGTTGTCCCCGAAGGAGATCACCGAGGTAAGCAAGGGCTTGTCGTCATGCTTCGTGAAAGATTCATCACCGGCGGCCTCGATCACTCCCAGTTCGCGATAGATGCGATCGAACCGATCGTGGATTGCTTGCCGTTGGGGATTCAAACTAGCCGTTTGATCGAAGAGCCAGACAACGAGTGTTTTTCGTTCTTCCAGCGAGAGCAAAATCTCGTGTGTGATACGATCCACTGCGCCCGCGGCGCCAGTCGTCCCTTGTCCAACCGCACCCTTCACTGCCAGATTCGCGTTGAAGTTTAAGCCGGTCGCAACCTGGACCGTGTTGTTGATTTCGATGTCCGCCATTTGATCCGTGGGGATCAATTCGCTGGGATTAGGGATCACGGAAACTTCGGAGACGACCGGTGCTTCCGACATCGCCATTTCCGCTCCCATTTCGCTATTCGCACCGACCTGTTCGGACGGCTGATCGCTGAAATAGAATTCTTCCGGCAGGGTCAGCTCGGGTTCCTCTTCGAGCTCGTCGTTGATTGTGGACGAGACTGTGAGGGTGACTTGATTGTTCTTGGCAACAATCGGAATCAGCCCGAGCACAATCAACGTCGTCATGTTGACGAGCAGGCTGACCATGAAGGCTGGAGAATCGCCATCCAAAGGCGTTTCTTCTTCCCCGGTATGGCGCTGCCACCACTGACGCATCGATTCAATTAGTTTCATCGGCTTCTCCTGTCGAGCGTTCTGCTGTTCCTTAAATCGCCCGAAACCTAGTCGTCGTTTCGATTTAACCCCGATTTTTGCTGAATCGACCGTTCGATGCAAGCAGATTTATGAACAAATCCCTGGCTACCTGTCAAAACGCTTGCCAAGTCCGTTCGTACTCAAGACGCAGGAATATTCCCCGGCAAGTCTAACCCACGATCGCTATTACCTGGAGTCATTCTAGGGCGATGCTGGCATTAGGAAGTGAACGCGAGGGCAGGAGCGTCTGATTTTCACTTTAAGGGCTGCTAGCATCCTCTTAAGGGCTGCTAGCATCCTCTCAGCCAACCGCTGCTGAACAGGGGCTGAACAGCCCTTTTTGGAAACTGGTTTACACGTCATTTGTGAGCTGCTAGCACGGTTGCAAGTTGTTTCTTCAGTCATGTTTACAGCAAAAAATGGAATGTCTCTTTTTCCCTGGCTGTTAGCGAATCTTTTGGGTGGTTTGAACAGGTCGCATTGCGAACTGTTTTACGGATCAAATCAGCGCGATTCTAGGGAATCAATAAGCAGCAGCAGGTAAGTGGGATAATCAGCTTGAATTATACAAGTGTACACTATTCAATCAATGCCGCGATGCCTCTTCCTAGGTTCGCTCTGGACAGCCCGCCGCGGTTTTGGGAAAGTCCCGCCGTGTCTGCCAGGGAGGTGGACTGAAATTGCCAGGCTCTGAGGAGCATCGCCATGTCGATTCGTTACGGATGGATCATCGTGTTCTTATGCGGAATTCTGCCGGGAACGGCACAAGCGGAATGGCCTAATTTGAATCCGTTTTCGAATTCGCCTTCACCAGTGACTAATTCCGGAGATGCGTGGTATCCGGGCAAGTACATCGGTTCGGCCGTCAAAAGCACGACGACTGCCCTCACTCCCAAGCCGCAAAACTCCTTTGGCCAGCCCTCCACCATGACCCGCATGTGGAACGGTACGAAGGAGGCCATGTACGATACGGCGGACTTCTTGAACCCGTGGTACAGCCGTCCTAAGTATCGCGGCCCTTTTTCACCGACCGGCAGCAGCACCGACTTCAACAATCGCGCCCCGGTAAAAACCAAAGTCTCCGATTCCACCCCCTGGTGGGCTCCGTATGACTACGAGGATGAGCCGAAGAATCCAACGACGGTGAATGAATTTCTGCAGCAGTCCCGACCGGGATTTGATGATTAGTGGGAAACTGGCTGGTCATCCCAAATGATATCAACGTCCGGGGTCCATAGGCCGAAGCCCCAACTCCCAAAACGTACAAAGCCAGAGCGTTCCATCCCCTGGCTATCTTGGACACGCACGCGCCGGACGGTTTCCCCCTTAGAAGTCTTGCAGCCCAACCATTTGGGGCCGCTGAGACCTGAATAGGGGCCGCGATTGAGCCAGCGGACTTCGCTGTGCAGGATCTTGTACCCCTGCTCGTTTGCCCAGCGCTCTAGCATCGTTTGCGAGCGCGAGTAAACCCAATAGAAGTTGGCAGCCGCCAGAGCCGCGATGAACAGCACGTAACTCAACACAATAAGGAAGCCGTCGCCCATCAGATTCCCTTTTGGAATTCCACGCGCGAAGCCTCGCCGGAAAAGCCCAACGCTTTCTCCGGCCAATGACTGCGATACTCGCCTTTACGACGAGAACAGCCCCTTCTTGCCAGGCTTGCCGAGCAACCAGAGCAGCATCGGGGCAGCGATGAAGACCGTGCTGTAGGTACCAGCAATAACGCCGACCAACATGGCGAACGAAAACGCATGTACCCCCGGTCCGCCGCCGATGTACAGCACGATCAACACCAGGAACACAGTACCGGACGTCAGGATCGTTCGGCTGAGGGTTTGATTGATGCTGTCGTCAACCATGGCTGCCGTCAGATCAGGATTCTTACCGCGGACTTCGCGAATACGATCGAAAATGACAATCGTGTCGTTGATCGAAAACCCGATCAGCGTGAGGAATGCTGCAATCACGGTGAGGCTGATACGGAACTCTTCCACTAACAGGAAGCCAAACACGGGTGCCAGCCAAGCACTCAGGGCAATTCCGCCGAGCATGATCAGGGAGTCATGCACGAGCGCGACCACGGCCGCAATGCCCCAGCTAAGCTTATGAAATCGGAGCCAGATGTAGCCCACGATCATCACCAGGCTGATCAGAATTGCGTAGATCGCGTTGCGTTGCGAGTCGCCGGCAACTTGACCACCGATTTTGGTCGAGGATTCGAAGACAGGCGTGCCCCGCATATCGGTTCGAATTTTTTCCAAGACTTCACGAGTCTTCTGCTCGTTCATGGAAATGAGCAGGGTCCAGTTGTCCCGCTTGTCTTGACTAGATTTCGCATCGACGGCGACGACCTGTGGCACTTCTTTGAAGAGTTCTTGAGCGGTCGCTTCGACACGGTCCACCAGTGCCTCGGCCGTGATTGCCGACGCCGGGAATTTCAGTTTCGCTTCCGTCGTGATGGAAACCACGCGTTCGCCGCTTGCAGGGGGCTTCAAGTCAGACGGAACCGCGGGAGCTTCACCTTCCGGGGTGGCAGGAGCACTCTCTTCCGCCGGTGTCGCTGGTTCCGCAGGAGCGGATGTTTCTGCCGGGGGTTCTACTGCCGGATCAGCCTTGGAATCCCCCTCCTTGGTTTCATCCGTGGGTGTAGCTTCTGCCGTCCCTTTGTCGGTCTCGTCGGCAATGGCTGGTTCGTCCTCGGGTGCCTGGCAGGCATCCTTCTTTGGCTCCTCTTCGGTCGCCGGTTCTGCTTCGGTCGTAGCTGCCGGTTCGGTTGGCTGCGGAGGTGTCGTGTCGGCCGGAGGTGTCGTGTCGGCCGGAGGTGTAGCCGGTTCCTCCGTCGTTGTCGGCGGCGGTTGATCGCCGGGAGCAGTCAATTCGGGCGTCGATGGTGGATCCGTCCCCAACACCGGGTCGATGGGCCGCGTGGCGGTCGTTGTGGCCAGCCCTTCGATTTCCATTTCGTACACGGGCAGCAGCGACTTGCCGTTGTCGGTGAAGGCCTTGACGATGATTTCCTTCAGCTTCTCTTCATCCTGCAGTGAGCAGACCAGATCGTAGCCGGTCTCTGCCTGGGCGTCTTTCAAGTCGACTGGTGTCAGGGTATAGGTTGCCTGACCACCTGTTTCATCGACCACTCCCGCAAATCCGGCTGCCAAGCGTGAACGAACCTCGTTTGCTGGCACTGATTCGTTGAATTGCCAAATCACCTTCGTGCCACCCACCAGGTCGATATCGAAGAGAGACGAGCCGCGCGCCACGAGTGCCCCTAAGCCAATCGCCATAAAGACCAGCGACGCGATCATCGCGGGGACCATCATCTTGGTGAACTTGATGTTGGTGGCGGTCATCATCTTCATCATGTTCAGGGTGGTGATCCAGCGGTTGCGTTCCGCGACATCGAAGATCACGCGGGCGACGAAACAGGCCGTGAACATGCTGGTGCAAATACCCAGGGCAAGTGTGGTTGCGAAACCACGCACCTGATCCGTACCACGCATGTACAGCACGATGGCAGTAAACAGAGTCGTTAAGTTCGAGTCGATGATCGTGACCAGAGCGCGATCGAAGCCATTTCGAAGTGCCATGCGGAGTGCGGCTCCCTTGGCTAACTCTTCCCGAATACGCTCGAAGATCAACACATTCGAGTCGACCGCCATACCCACGGTGAGCACAATCCCGGCAAGACCCGGCAAGGTCAGCGGTGCCTTGAAGAGCATCATCAAGGCGAGGGTGAGTGCAATGTTGAGAATCAGGGCAATGTTGGCCACCAAACCCGCAAAGCGGTAGTAAACCGCCATGAAAATCACGATCACGATCAGTGAAAAGACGGCTGAGTACGTACCCTTTTGAATGGTATCTTGTCCCAGGGTCGCCTTAATTTGGTTTTCGCTGGCGGGGTCTTTATCCAGCACGGCCGGCAATTGACCTGCCCGTAGCACCTCCACCACAAACGTCACTTCTTCTTCCGTGAATCTGCCGGTGATTTGCCCGCGATCGCTAATGCGTCCGCGAATGGCCGGGGCGGAAATCACATCACCATCCAGCAGAATGGCCATGTACCGGGGTTCACGACCTTCGCCACGCAAGTTGCTGCCCGTCATTTTGCCCATGCGGTTGCTGGGCTCGCCCTGCTTAATGGTAAAGTTGATTTGCCAGCCATCGATCCCGAAGCTCTTTTCGGTCGGCCCCAGATCGTCGCCGCCGACCTCATAATCTTCGTCGACACGCATCAGCACTTCGGGAACGATATTCTGCTCGGCCAGGTATTGTTCGAGCGCAGTCCCGGTGTCTTGCGCCGCAAGGGTCTGGATCTGCAGCAACTGATCGTTGGGAATGAATTCGCCAGTCCTGCCGTTCCGCGTGATGAATCGCAGCCCTTCACGCCACTTGTAACGTGTTGGTTGGCCATCCACATATTCACGCATCAGACGTGCCCAGTAACCAACCTGCCTGGGGTTACCGTCGGCATCTTTCTCGTCCGAAAACACGTAGCGAGAGGTCCGCAACTCTGGATCTTTTTCCTGCTCGATCGCTCGTGCCACGAGCGCACCGTCTTCCTGGCGATTAGCGACAATACGGAAGTTCAAGAAGCCAGGCTGGTTCAAGATGCTCTTGATACGATTCACTTCGACCAGATCTGTTTCGGGAATGATCACTTCGACCTGGTCTTCGCCGAACGGCCGGATCACGATTTCTTTCAACCCATCCGGGTTCACACGCATGGTCAGGGCCTGGCAAAGGGCCTGCATGTCGAAAGCTCGCCCATCGGCGGCGCGCATTTCTTCGGTCGCTTTTGCATCAATTTGGTAAACCAGCACCGTGCCGCCGGAAAGATCGACGCCCAACTTCGGCGGGTAGTATGCAAAGATGATCGCCACACTGATCGCTACCGCGGCAAAGCACCAACCAATCTTTCCGCCATACCCAGGCATCCGCAGGAATCGCGAAAGTGCGATGCCGAGCACGAACGGGAGGATCAAAATTGCGGCAGTGACGCTCAGACTAACAACGGCTTTGATGGTTTGGTCCCATCCGTTTGCCACAGGTGCCGCCGCAGCTTGCGTCGCCAGGTCTGTGACCGTCTGAGCCAGAAATAAACAATCCAACATGCTGTATTCCTTTCCCGCAGTGACGGGGCATCAGGCCCCGAGTTTATTTTTCGTCTTTTTTACTAGCGGCTTCTTCGCCAGAATCGATCGCGGAGATCGCACTTCGCAAAATGCGTAGCCGGGTGTTATTGGTGTCGTCGACACGGATCGTCACGTAGCGGGCACCGGGGGCGATATTCACAATCGTCCCACAAACCCCCCCGACGGTGACAATCGAGTCGTTTTTCTTTAGGTCGGAAAGAAGTTGGCGTTGTTCTTTCTGCTTCTTCATGTCTTGGCGAGTGAAGAACAGAAAGAAAACCACAAACGTAAGCACGACCGGAATGATCGGGCTGCCGAAGATGAAATCCTGCCAACTAGCGGGTGCTCCGGGCGCGGGACCATCCGCCAAGATGAAAAGCCCGTCGAAAATCGCCACTACATTCATGCCGCCGCCCCGAATGCCATCTGGATGCCGATGCAAGAAACTGCCGGCCCGACCAGGATCAAAAGCGAAAACGGCCCGACGGAACATCGTGCGGGCCGTAATCCAATGCAAGATAACTGGCGAAGTAGTTTAAGATTTCGCGTGAGAATGGACAAGGGTATGGAAAGAGCCCTTCTCCGAGTTGAAGGCCGGAACGAGCGCCAACGCCACTTCCGGCAATGAATTTTCGGCTGAAGCTAACTTACTTTTTGTTCCAAGCCAGGCCGGTACCAGTGACCGGAGCAGAGTGGAGCCGAACTTCTTCAACCGCCTTGTCCGCGACGGTCTTGCTCGCCACTTCCCAGGAATTGATGTCCACGCCCCCTGAGGCCGTGATGATCCACTCGCGACCACGCTTCATCAAGCTGCACTGGGTGTCGACCCATTTGGGGGCCGCGAATTCAGACAGAGTTACGCCAGCCTGATCGTTCCACAGGGCATTCAGCTCGCACCCAGCCGTGCTACAGAGGTCTTCTTTCTTGATAATGGCTGCGGTGACCGCCAAATCCATGACATTTCGCAGTTCGGCGAAAACTGGCTCTTTGGCGGAGAGCTTTTCGTACTCTTTGGTCATCGTGTCGGCCCATTGCTGAGCAACAGGGTTAACCTTGCCGGTTTGCTTGACGGTGCCGTCGGCGGTCACAAATTCGTCCTCGGTCATCACCTTCACGCCGCGGCCACGAATCTCCCAAGCCAGGCCATTTTCCCCCTTGGCCAGCGGTTCGTAATCGCAAGCCATCCACCAGCGGGGCATCATGTTGTCGATGGCGGTCCCCTTTTTGGCAATCATTTGCACGAAGCTGGGGAGAGCAGCCCCCAGAGGGGACTTCTCTAAATCCATGGCAATTCGCTTCATTCGATAGTCGCTGGCAACCATCGTGCGGGCGAAACGAGAAGAAGTCGGTACTCCTGTGAGGCTGATCTGCTGCGGACCGAGCGCTCTTTCCACTCCCGGCTTGACCCCGTCGTTCATCGTTCGCTGTTGCGCTAAGAATGCATCGAGCCGTTTGCGGCCTTCTTCCGTGGGATCGATTGAGCAGCTAACCCCGCCCTGGCGGGCATTTTCAGTCGTTTGAAACGCCACCAGGAGGTCTTCTAGCTGAATTACGGGGCGGCCCGTCGTGATACCGACGATATTGGCTTGGTCGTCGACTTTCCAACCTTCACCGGGCCCGGCGAGAACAATGTCTTGCTGCTCGGGGTAGACGAAAATGAACTGAATGCGTTGAATGCCGGCCAAGTAGCGAATTTCTTCCGGCAGTTCTTCGATGTTCTTTTGTCCGGCTGCCGCGAGAGCTTCGTTGACAGCGCGGAGCGAGATCATTCGCAGTTCAACCAATTCGTTGAGCTGCGGCGCAGCTTTGCGTACTTCCTTCATGTAAAACGCTCGCAGCAATTCACGATCTTTCAGGATCGGCTGAGCGAGAATCCCTTCCGTCGACACAGAAACGCCACCTACGGCCCCTTGGCCGAAAAGGTTGCCTTGCTGGGCGTCTGCCGTCGCGATTAGGGTCGTGAAACAAGCGAGAACAGTACAGTAAATGCACGCACGAACGGCACGTAGCGACATAGCCGCAAACTCCAAAGAACGAAATAGACGCCCCGCAAACGCGGAAAGCGTGCCCCTGAATTGGGTCCCTGGCTAGGACTAGAGAATTCAGAATAGCCACAGATTCATAGAAATACAATGAAATTTGTGTGAAAGCTATGGCTCGAGCGGCAACCTAGTTACGACGACTCTTTTGAATTCCACGCCAAGCCGGATTCTGGTGACGGAGCGTTGCGGCCCCTTAAAATGCCCACGTTTTCGTCATCGACCACGCGACCAGCCACCGACCAGGAGTCGATATCAACGCCACCGGAGGCGGTGATTACCCATTCGCGCCCCCGCTTCATCAAGCTGCAGCGGCTGTCGATCCATTGGGGGGCGGGAAGTTCTTCCGGGAGTCGTGTCGACGATTCATTCACCAGCGTGGCAAGGTCCAACCCGGCCTTTGCCGACAATTGCTCTTTGGAGATCACCGCCGCGACGACCGCCAGGTCCATAATATTGCGCAATTCTGCGAAAACCGGGAGCTTTTGCGAAAGTTCCGAGTATTGAGCGTTCATGGAATCGCACCACTTTTGCGCGATTGGGTCTGACTTTCCCGTTTGCTTCACGGAGCCATCTTCGGCCACGATTTCGTCCTCAGTCATCACTTTTACTCCCCGGCCGCGAATCTCCCACGAAAGCCCTTCGTCACCCCGCCCCAAGGGTTCGTAATCGCAGGCGAGCCACCAGCGAGGCATCATGTTGGTAATGCGGGCATTTGACCTGGTTAGTAGCTGCAGGAAGCTAGGGAGTGTCTTCAAGGGTGACTCATCCAGATTCATCGCCAGCCGCTTCATTTGGTAATCGCTGGCAACCATGGTCCGGGCGAAGTGCGACGTTGTCGGCACGCCCGAAAGGGTAATCGCTTGTTTGCCAAGTGCTTTCTCCACACCGGCCGGAACACCTTCGTGCATTGCCTTTTGCTGCGCGAGGTAGGCATCGAGTCGCTGCCGGCCTTCAGGGGTGGGGTCGATGGAGCAACTCACTCCGCCGCGGCGTGCAGCTTCCGTCGTTTGCAGGGCAACCAGGAGATCAGCGAGATGGAGAACGGGAAGATTCGTGGTTTCCCCCACCACGTTCCCGCGATCGTCGACCTTCCAGCCTTCGCCCGGACCAGCGAGGACGATGTCTTGCTGATCCGGATAAACGAAGATGTATTGCAGCCGCTGAATTCCTCCCAAGAAGAGAAGTTCTGGCGGCAAATCTTGATAATTTTTACCTTCGGCCCCCTTGATCGCGTCGACCAGGGCACGCAGAGAAATCATCCTCATTTCAGCGGGCTGAGCCAATTCCTGAGGTGCTTGTTTGAGGTCCCTCCGATTGTTCTCACGCAGTTCACGAATTTCCGCTTCGGATGGGCTCGACAACAATCCGTCGGTCGAAATGCTAACGCCACCTACCGCTTGTCGATTGAAGAATTGAGCTTGGACTTCGCATGTGCCGAACACGCAAGGCAGAACAACTACCGCGGTGAAAATCCATCCTGAATTGACTCGTGAAAACATGGGCGTAACCCTCCCGATCAAATTGGCAAATTTCTCCCGCCTCAGAACGAGCTTTAGGCGAACGGATTAGTGCCTCAATCTCGCCTGATTCCGGGAGGATTCCAGCCTTTAATCGTAGTTGATGGACCGGGTTTTTCAACCGTTTTGACGGTTCCAATCGGAGGTCCCTCAGACCTGTTTATGCGACATCCACGGGAGCATTTGCGAATGCAGTTCGGCGGTCGAAACGGCCAAGAAAGCGGGCTTTTGCAACTCCAGAGGCCCCCCATGCATGTGGGTCACCATCCCACCGGCTTCTTGCACGAGCAACACCCCGGCGGCGATGTCCCAAGCCTTGACGCTGCTGGCGTAATAGGCATCGAGCCGGCCCGCCGCTAGATATGCCAGATTCAGGGCGGCCGAGCCCAGTCGTCGCACGGACCGGCAGGTCAACAAAACTTCGATGAAACGCGTGATTTCCACCGAGTCACGGGTCAGCACGTTCGAAAAGCTGACGGCAACCATCGCTTCCGCAGCACTTTGACAATTGCGAACGCGAAGCGGCTTTCCGTTGAGCCAAGCCCCTTGTCCGCGGATCGCAGAATAAAGTTCGTTCAGCACCGGGTCAAAAATGACCCCCACTGCCGGCCGGCCATCGACGAGCAATGCAATCGAAACCGCGTAAGTTTGCAGCTTATGAACATAGTTCGCCGTGCCATCGAGCGGATCGACGCACCACAGAGGCCCTGGTTGGCTGAGCAAGGATCCGCCAGCCGCGCTATGCCCCGTGTCTTCCTCGCCGAGAAATCCATGGGTGGGAAACGCCCCCAGCAGGGCCGCTTCAAGCACCTTCTGCGAGGCAAAATCGGCATCGGTTACGAAGTCGTTGGGGCCTTTTTCGCGGGTTTCGAAGCGCCCTTGCCAATCGAGCAATACCGCCCCCGCTTGCCGTGCAGCATCCTCAGCAACTTCCAGGCAGTGGTTTAAGTTAAGGTCAGTCATGGGCATTGAGCGGGGCAAGGCGAAAAAAATCACGGATGATGCATCGTACTCAATGCGAGCAAAGAGCATTGCCGAGTTACAGTGGTCGCTGAAAATGCATGGAATTGCTGTTGATTAACGCTGCGGATGCTAATTCCCAAAATTCTTCCGGAATTATCTGGACAAGGGGCCTCATATTGTTATTATCACGTGAAGAGCGAGTTTGGTCCGAAGCTCAAGTTAGTCGGCCTGATATTTTTTATACCTGTTTGAAGATCATTCTTCGGCCTCTTCTCTGTTCCGGCCCCGTCGTCTTGCCTCCCCGGTAGGTCGACGGGGTTTTTTCGTTCTTGCCTGCGACCGCAGAGTAGACGCACCATCAACCAACCTTTCAAACACCTCCTATGTGGCGAATTGAAGGCACTCAAGCGAAGTGGATCGAACGCTTCCAACTCGATGTCGCGGCACCCGGCCAGGGCATTGCCGTGGCCAATCCCACCGATTTAGCAGCCGAGATGCGTTTGCTACGGATCGGCGGGCCAGCGGAAAATGCTCGTTGGCAGCCGGAACTGGTGGAATCGTACGTTCGCGGGCAAGACTGCATTGCGACCTTTGCTCCCACTCAGCCCAGCCAGGTGCAGCCTCAAATCTACTGGCGCGGCATTCAAAGCGATCAGCCCTTCGCCTGCGGCATCGAAGTGATGCTATCGATGCAAACCAGCTTGCTCGATAGCGACCCTGCCTTGCATGTTGTTAGCGAACTACCGGCTGGCGACCAATTTTCCTGGTGCAATCATCAATGGCTGCCAGTAGGGGATCAGCCCGTCATCCAACGGGACGCCGGCCATGTAGGGTTGTTCTTGCTTCGTCCGTTTAATGCGGAGTGGAGCTACCTGGAGGGGGTTTTTCCCTCCGATTTCGTCCAAATGGAGACGACTACCGATGCCACCTCCGGCCGCATCTCTTGGTCCCACGCACTTTTTGCGGAACGCTTGGAAAAAGGGGTCATTCGCCGGGGACGCGTGGCTGGCTGGATCTTGCCGCGGGAGCAGGACGAGAGCCAGGCACTCGCTGTGTGGGAAGCTTTTTGCGATGCCCCGCCACCATTGACAGCATGAGCGAATGTCAAAGTCCAAATGAAAAATGACAAAGGGGCGAAACCGTCCGCCCCGCGCTGTCCTCTTTGACATTTGTCCTTTGACATTTGTCCTTCACTCTCCCCGCACAGATTCCGCAGCCTGCACAATCAATCCTCGACATTCGCACGAACCGCGAACTTCGCCATAATCCCCGATTCCCCTACAAGCCGATTTGTGATTGTATAGAGGTTCGCCGTCAATCTTCGCGTCCTCTGATTTACCGGACGCTCGCCAACCAAACCCTTGCCTCGCTCAGGTTGTCATGCCGCATCCGCTTCGCTTGTGCCTGGTCCTTCATAATCATCAACCGATCGGGAACTTTGACGGAGTTTTTGAGCAAGCCTATCAGGACAGCTACCTGCCCTTCCTGGACGTCTTCGAGAGCTACCCCGATCCGCTCCGCTTCTCGCTGCACACCAGCGGCCCGCTGATGGAATGGTTCGATGAACGCCATCCGGAATACCTGGATCGCCTCGCGCGACTCGTGTCTGCCGGTCGGATCGAAATTGTCGGCGGCGTCTTTTACGAAGCGATCATGACGATGATCCCGCCCCGCGATCGCGTCGGGCAGATTTCTTCCTATACCCGCTGGCTTGAAAATCGACTCGGCGGAACGGTTCGCGGCATGTGGATGCCCGAACGTGTCTGGGAACAGTCCCTGACCGCCGACATCGTCCAGGCCGGCATTCAATACACGGTTCTGGACGACTTCCACTTCCGCAACGCCGGCTTGAACAACGAGGAACTGCACGGCTACTACGTTACCGAAGACGACGGCCGCGTGCTGAGCGTTTTCCCCGGCAGCGAACCGCTCCGCTACTACATTCCGTTCGACGAACCACACAAAACCGTCGATTATCTTCGCGGCATTGCCGAACGCCGGCCGAATAGCGTCGTTGTCTTTGGTGACGACGGCGAAAAGTTCGGCACCTGGCCCGATACCAAGGCTCACGTCTACGACCGCGGCTGGCTGCGGAAGTTTTTTGATACCTTGCTTCGCGAGCAAGAGTGGTTGAAGACCACCACCTTGGCCGACGCCGTCGATCACGTCTCGCCGATCGGCAAGATTTATATCCCGGACGGCAGTTATCGCGAGATGACCGAATGGGCATTGCCGACCAATCAGCAGCACACCTACGAAGATATCGTGCATGATCTGGAGCACGACGAACGCTGGCCCCGAATCAAGCCGTTCGTCCGCGGCGGCTTCTGGCGGAACTTCAAAGTGAAGTATCCCGAAGCGAACGAAATGTACGCCCGCATGATGCTCGTCAGTCGGCGGGTGCAGCAAGCTCAAAAGGAAGGGACCGGCGGCGAAGCATTCCAACATGCGGTCCGCGCTCTCTATCGCGGGCAGTGCAACTGCAGCTACTGGCACGGTGCGTTCGGCGGCATCTATCTCCCCCACCTGCGCAACGCGGTCTACAACCAACTCATCGCGGCCGACAACCTCCTCGATCAAGCCACCGGCAAAAACTCGCCGTTTGTGGAAGCCACCGTCGACGACTTCAACTTCGATGCCCGCCAGGAAGTACGCCTCGCCAGCGACAAGCTAATTGCGTTTATCGCACCTGCAACCGGCGGAATGCTTTACGAACTCGATATCCGCTCGATTTGTGCCAACCTCGGGGCCACGCTCACCCGTCGCCCTGAAGCCTACCATCGCAAAGTCCTCCGCGGCGTGAATCCTGAAGGGGGCAACGTCGCGAGCATTCACGATCGGGTCGTCTTCAAGCAGGAAGGACTCGAAAAGCTCCTGCAGTACGACCCTTCGCCCCGCAAAACACTCCTCGATCATTTCCTCCCGCTCGATACCAATGCCGAGGCGATCAGTCGCGGCGAAGTGGCCGAACTGGGGGACTTTGTCCAAGGGGTTTACGAAGCCAAAATTCGTCGCGGCAAAGACAAGATTCAACTGCAACTGGTCCGCACCGGCCACGTCGAAGGACGGGAAGTGCAGATCACCAAGGCCGTCACGATGACCGAAGGTTCTTCGCGGCTGGAGATCTCCTACCTGCTCGAAAAACTGCCGCAAGATACGCCGTTGCACTTCGCGGTCGAGTTCAATTTCTCGAGCCTGCCGTCCGGTGCCGATGATCGTTACTTCTATCGGGGCGACCACGAAAAGCTGGGGCAACTCGGCACGATCTTGAACCTCAACGACACCAAATCTCTCGGCCTGGTCGACGAATGGCTCGGCATCGATGTCTCCCTCACCGCCAATCAGCCAACCGGCTTCTTTGCCTTCCCCGTGCAAACGGTCAGTCAATCCGAAGGGGGCTTTGAACTCGTCCATCAATCGGTCTGCGTGCAACCTCACTGGCACGTCCGCGGCGACAGCAGCGGCAAGTGGGCGGTGACGTTGCAGCTTGATCTGGATACTTCGCTGGCAGAGCAACGCGCAAACGCAATTGCGAAGCCCGCAGTGGTCGGCGTTTAAACGGCCCCCGCCGCACGCCGTTTCGCTCCCTCATCACTCCCCGCCCACCGTTGCAACGGGCGGGAGTCGTCCTCCTTTTTGCACCACTGTTGTCGAAGTTTGTTGCCGCAAGATTTCGCGAATTCGCCCGGTTTTTTGCCAAACCGCCTGATTTTTGCAACAAGAACCCGGGCTTTTGTTTCCGTTTTGTTGCAAAAATCGGTTTTCCTCGGGAATGGCTCACTACTTTTGCAACAAAGTACCATTTTTGTACCCAATTGCACCACAGTTGTTGTCGAACCGTTGCACCCCCGAAAATCGAATTATCAAAGATCAGCCGACAGGTCAGCCTTGCGCAGTCCTGCATCCGACAGCAGAACCGATCCTCTCGCCTCATTGATTACTTGTCAATAGTTTCGTAGTAATTAGCAGAGGCATTGGTTCAGGTTTAGCAGGAGCATGTCATGCGTCGCAGCCAGGCTCGTTCCACAGAAGCCATCGAGTTTGCGAAGAGCCAGCGCGTTCGCGCGAACGAATTCAGCTCAACCGTTTGGCAATGGCTTCGCAACCGACAATGCCTCGGACAGAAGTTCCGTCGCGAGTTTCCGATCCCACCATACACGGCCGATTTTTGCTGCGTGGAATTGCAATTCATCGTGGAGATCGACGGCGAGCAGCATGGAACAACTGCCGGACGCGCGCACGACTCCCGTCGCGACCGATTTTTGGAAGGACTCGGATATCAGGTTTTGCGAATAGCCGGCTATGACATCTTGCGCGAGGAGGGCGCGGTGCTGAAGCGGATTGAAGCGGCGGTGAGAAAGAGGATGGAAGAACTCTCTTGCCGAATCAACCCCTCACCCCCAGCCCCTCTCCCCGCGGCGGGGAGAGGGGAGCCAG
>JBGSNR010000086.1:0-18295 GCA_041739545.1 Pirellulaceae bacterium
GTCCTGCCATTGTAATCCGGCCGCTCAACATTCCACCCAGTGCAGGGGCACGCCGACAGATCTTCGTTGCAGATACCACCGGGCCGAACTCCAACGCCAATCCACGGCCTGCGACACCAAACCCGCGCGCACCGGATTGAGCCGAGTAGGTCCGGTACAAAATAGCCCTCTTTTGTAGGTCCAGGGACCCCGTCCCTGACAGAATCCGGCTTACATTTTGTTTAACCTCTGGCGATTGTTTACGCTCACTGTTCTGCGGGCCAGGTTTCGCGGCAGGGTCGTTAGACGATCCGGCGATGTCGGCGACGCGGACCTCGTTTATTGCCGGTCTGCGAACGATGCAACACTTCTCCCCCTCTGTTGCAACCACTTACAATGAAAGTTCAACGATCAGCCCGCTAATTTCCTTGCCACTCCCAAAGCAATCCCATGAAAGCCGCGTTCATCCACGAGACAGGTCCTGCCTTGCAGGTGATTCAGTACGGCGATCTGCCGACCCCCGAGCCAACCGGTTCGCAAGTCCTGGTGAAAATGCGAGCCGTCGCAGTCAACCCGATCGACACTTACATTCGCAACGGCGCGAACTATTGGCCGCTCCCTAAGCCGTTTATCATCGGTTCGGATCTAGCTGGCGAGATCGTCGCCCTAGGTCCTCAGGCCAAACGCTTCGCCGTTGGGCAGCGGGTCTGGTGCAGCAACCAAGGGTTATTGGGTTTGCAGGGAACGTTTGCGGAATTCAGCGCCGTTGATGAAGCCTGGCTGCATCCCACGCCGGACGATGTGAGCGATGAAACAGTGGCGGCCTCTGCCCTGGTTGGCATCACCGCGCACCTGGGGCTATTTCGCGAAGCGGCCATCAAGCCGGGACAGACGATCTTTGTGAACGGTGGCACTGGCGGTGTTGGTTCGATGGTGGTGCAAATGGCGAAGATTGCCGGGGCTCGCGTGATCGCAACCGCCGGCAGTGACGAGAAGTGTGCGGTCCTTAAAGCACTGGGAGTGGATGTGGCCGTGAACTACAAAACGGCAGACATCGCGGCGGAGGTAAAAACCTTCGCCCCCGAGGGAGTCAACATCTATTGGGAAACCGTACGGGAGCCAGACTTCGAAAAAATCGTGCCGTACCTGGCCGAGCGGGGACGGATCATTTTGATGGCGGGGCGCGATGCTCGGCCACAGTTTCCTGTGGGTCCGTTTTACGTCAAGGGCTGCTCGATTCATGGATTTGTAATGTTCAAAGCAACCGCGGCCGAGACGAGTTTTGCCGCGGATGACCTCAATCAGTGGTTCAGCCAGGGAAAACTCAGGCCGCATATCGGGACGCGTTTGCCGCTATCGAAGGCGGCCGAGGCGCATCAACTGCAAGAAGACAATACGCTGAAAAAGTCCGGGACATTGGCAGGAAAGATCGTGTTGACGCCGGAATCGTGAAACAATCAGGGACCTTTGGGCCAATAGATGGTGCCCCCTCGCTTTTAGCTGCCGGAAGTAACTGATGACTAACCAAGATTTGCTGGATCTGCTGGTGCAGTTGCCGCCGGAGGAGCTTTCCATCGACCAACTGCATGCGCTTCGCGACCGGCTGCGCAGCGATCCAAAGTTCCACAACCTGGTTGTGAATGAACTGCAGATGGGGGCGTATGTCGACAACGCTCTCGGCAGATTGGGAACGACTGTCAACGAGCTTACTCCCCCCCAGCCGACCCAGCGGTCGGGTCGCCGAGGAGTTGTGGCCGCGATTGCCTTCGTAGTAGCGTTACTTCTTTTGACGTTCGGATCGGCCGCGTATTGGGAGCAACTGCGGCGGCCGCAGCAAATTGCCAAAAAGCCAACGGAAGAGCCTCAGCAACCGGAAAACGATCCTCCGCCGGGCGAATTGGCCGATCCTTCCGTGCCCAAGCTTCCCGAGCCAATCCCTTCCTTGCCCGACGACGCTGAGCCAGTCCCTGCTGCCGACGATCCAGTGCCGAATAAAGCCGAGCCGCAGCAAGAGCAACCGGCCACGGAACCGGGCGTTACCAAGCCAAGGCCGCCAAGAAGGGCCCGCGATGCACGCCTGGTCGCAGATGAAAACGACAAGCCCTGGGAATCGCTCCTGGAAGTTCCCGCTGAGGAACTGCCCAGCTTTCGCGATGTCGCGCTAGAGAGCTTCGATTTTGCACGGTTTGTTCCGCGAGGGATGGAACTGCGACCGTACTTTGTGCGCCCGCCGAGCGAAGGGCGCGAGCTGCGCGATGTCGACGGTCGTTATGGTCGCTCCGGACAAGTGGAAGGATTATCGAAAGTCGACGTGCCATGGCTGGAGGATTCGGCCCTCAAGTTCTCCTTCGAAAACTACAATCGCCTGCGGCTGCATTTCTTTCGGGGCTTGCAGGGCTTAACGCTTGTGTATCACGAGGATCATTCTTCGCGGTGGCTTGCCTACGCCACCACCCGCGAGGAAGGAAAGCTCAAGCCGGCCTCGTACACGCTCACTTCCTGCGATGACTTCCGCAACGCCCGCACGGAGATCTGGCATGGCGGCACGTATCAGCTTCGTTATCATGATCGCGAAATCATTCTCTCGCGCGGCGATATCGTCCTGTTGCGTGCGCCGTTCGATGGTCCTCCTGAAGAATCGTATCTCGAAGGAAAAGCAACCGTCTATGGCATCGAACTGATTCGGACAACAGACTTTCTCGCAGCACCGGCACCGCTGCCGCTCGTCGAAAATATTCCCGCCCCCGCAGACTGGCAGTGGATTCGCAAGCAAGAGAAATGCCCCGAGCCGCAAAAGCTGCCGGATGGAAGTCTACGTTTCGCGGCCGATTCACCCCTGGAAGAACGGTGCCAACTCTACGCGCACTTGCCGCCCGGATTTCAGGAGGTGGAATTGCAGCTGACGGACGTCACCCCGGGTGCGACGTTGTGTATTACCCGCCGCAACGGTTCTCCGATGCAGTCCGTGCGGTTCATGAAGAACCCGGCAACGAAAGAATTGCAGCTCCAGAATCGTGGGTGGGACGACGAAATCAATGGCGAAGATCGCAAGCCTTGGGAGCGACCGACAGCTTCGGTCGCGGCCGATACGTGTTGGGTGAAACTGACGTATGGCCTGGGCTTTTTGAGTTGGCGGGTGAGTGTCGATGGCGTGCATTGGGGAGGAGTTGAAGTTCCCGCGGCCGTTCATCCCGGCGATGCCCCCACGCTGGGCTTGGAGTTGGTCGCTCGACAGCCCTGTGGAATGACCATCAAACAGATTCGCGTCCGGAAGCTCAATGCATTTTCGGAATTGGTGGAGTCGGAGTTGCAAGACCGTGCGGTGTCGTTCATCGAGACTCAAGATTTCAAGCAGTGGCAAGAGAAGATCGCCGCTCAGCGCCCCGAGGATATTTCGGAGCTCGATTGGCAATGTGGTTGCGCGATTCGTTCTTTAGAAGCGGGTGCCCCGCAACCTCTTTCTGGGCGACTGGCTGAATTGCTCATCGAACATGGGCTCGCGCGGAAGTTACCCGTGGAGAAGATCATTGCCGCGCTCGACCTCTTCGGCCAACTGAGCACGCACTATCACAGCAAACAGTTGTTGCAGACCGGGCTTTTGCAGCGCTATTGCGATCTGCCGCGGCACTATCCAACAGTTTCGTTTGCAGACATGTGGCAACATTGGCAAGAGATTCCGCTCAACACCGATTGGTTCGATCGGCTTGGACAAGTCCCTACCTTCACCACGGCCTTGCGACAAGAATTGCTCGAACGACTGACTTTACATCCCGGACCGGAGACTGCGCGGTTTGTGCAGCGGGCACGGTTTTTTCACCTGGATCAGTATGAGCCGCTGGTATTGTGGGCCCATTATCAGGCCCAGCGCAGTATCGGCCAATCGGCAACGAGCGCTGGCGAGCAACGCGTGCGCGATACCTGGCATCATCCGTTTGTCGAGGAACTCAGCAAAGAGACGTACAACTTGGTCTCGGAACTGGAGGCCGTTCTAGCCAGCGATGCGGCCGATGATGCCGCCCGGCTCATCACGCGGGTCGATTTTGCGGAGCATGCTGGCCTCACTCCCTCCAAAAGTGATCCGCGTTTGCTCACGTCGGCTCAAGTTGCGGTCGGGACGATGTTGGCTGAACATCCGCTCCTGGCCCAATCGCTTTCGCAGCGATTTGAAAGCCTCTCCGCTTTGCGACAACAAGCAGCAGAAGGGGCCAATGACGCACCTGCGATGCAGCAAATTGCATATCAGTTTGCGGGGACCAGCGGCAGCGCCGCAGCGCTGAAATGGCTTGGCGATCGGGCTTTGGTCGAAGGGTGGTTCGAGACAGCGGTCGACTACTACGTGCAAGCGCAGAAGGATGCGTCGGCAGGACTTCGGCAGGAGATTCTCCCACGCCTCAGGCTGGCGGGAGCGTTGGCGGGAAAGGAACTAGGCTCCCCGGCGACCGAGAACGTCGTCGTTGGAAATGTCGTCTATTCCGCAGCAGAGTTTGAAAAAATGGTCCTTGAACTTCGCGAGCAAGCCACTACCAGCGAAGTTGGCATTCAAGTCCTCACTGCAGCCGAACCCCTCGCCAACGTTCCGCTTCCACGCAAATTCAAAGCGGAGGTTCGCGATCCATTCGAAGGGGCCGCAGGAGACCGACCCAACGAAGAAGGAGCAAGGCATGTCAATCATTTCAAGATTGACTGGGTGGCGCGGCAAATGGGTGCAGCCATCGAGGGAAATCGTCTCTACCTTTCCAATCGCTTTCAGTTGTCGGCCTATGACCTGACCAATGGGCAGCGAAAGTGGCGCGCGGAGCCCCAAGGCTTGCAGAAGCAACGGTCGCAAACACGCCCCTTGATTGCCGCCCGCCCGTTGATTCTCGGCGATCGTATTCTGGTGCGTCATTGCTATGGGAATAATTTTGGGCTGATGTTGGTGGCGAAGGAGGATGGCAAAGTTTTGTGGCAAAACGGCGCTAGCGAGAGCAAGCCAATCATCTCCGATCCGTTTCTGATCCAGGGACAAGTAGTGATTCTTACCGGAACGACCGACATGCAGGAATTTCGGCTCAACTGGACGGTGATCGATCCGCAAACCGGCATTGTGGAGCGGCAATTTGAACTTGCCCGGCTCAAACTTTCGTGGCTGCAACGTCCCTCGGCCGAGGTCCGCGTCAATCATGACGGCGTCATCATCCAATTGGCTGGGTGCGTTCTCGCCTGCGATGCGGCGGGAGAAGTTCGCTGGCTCAGACACACCGTTTACACACCCGATGAAGAAGATAAGCAATGGGTGCTGCAGCATTATCAGCGGCCGGTCGTTGAAGGCAACCGGCTGTTTGTCGCCCAGCCTGGCGTGCGGGCCGTCGAATGTTTGGAGCGGGATACGGGGCGAAGTGTTTGGTGTCGGGTGCTGGCCAACGTCACAGGAATTTTGGGCGTCGACGAAGATCGTCTGGTCATTACTACGGAAGATGGCTTGGCTGCGCTCGATGCTCGAACGGGCGAGTTCTTGTGGCGGCAGACGATTGAGGAATCGCATCCCGCTTGGGCGCTAGGGGATGGAACAATCTTGTCGCTCGAGCGAGAGCGGGTTGAGCCCGGCAAAGACCTGCGGCGGAATTTGCTCGTCTGGCGCGACATGGCGAACGGCGAACTGCTGCGGTCCGTAGCACTAGACGGCTTGGATCGAAACGATCCTCGCCTGGGGCTTTTGATTCCCCACCAGGATCGACTGTGGACCCTATTCGGCGAAGGTCAACAAGATACCAATCGCCGGTTGATCGAACTCGTACCCGTCGACTAGCGCGAGCCTAACGAGTGGGAGCCTCTAATCGTTGCCACCGGCACGATGCGGCTGAAAAGTAGTCTGCCGCGACTGCTCCGCTTCTTTCACTGCCTTGCAGACTTCCAGATAGAGTTCTTGCTGGCTTCGAACTTGCCGTTTGCGGCGGGCACCGACCCGTTCGTAGCTGCCATCCGTTTTCAGCTTGAACGCCTTGACGTTGTCCCGGAAATAAGTCTGCAGGATGTTCATCAAACGTCCTCGGCAGTCAAAGTCTTCCACCGGCACGAGCAGTTCGATGCGGCGGTCCAAGTTGCGGGGCATCCAGTCGGCACTGGAGATCCAGACGCGGTCGTCGCCGCCATGATGAAAATGGAAGACACGCGCATGTTCCAGGAAGCGATCGATCACGCTGATTACCGTGATGTTCTCGCTCAGTCCCGGCACGCCGGGACGCAGGCAGCAGATGCCTCGAATGTTCAGCGCAATCTTCACCCCGGCTTGCGAGGCCGCGTACAGGGCCTGAATTAACTCGGGATCGACGAGCGAATTCAGCTTGGCGTACAGGAACGCATCTTGCTGCTGTTTGGCGTACTGCCCTTCCGCGTCGATCATCTCCAGGAGCTTGCCTCGCAGTCCCAGCGGGGCGGCTTCGATCTTTTGAAAACGCTGCGGCTGGGAATAACCGGTAATCGCGTTAAAGAACGCCACCGCATCGGCCCCCAATTCTTCGTTGCAAGTCAAGAGACTGGCATCGCTATAAATCCGGGCGGTCATTTCGTTGTAGTTCCCCGTGCCGAAATGAACGTAGCGTTGAATGCCATGCGACTCGCGGCGGACAATAACACAAACTTTCGCATGCGTTTTTAGTCCCTTCACACCATAAATGACCTGCACACCCGCTTCTTCCAGATTGGTGGCCCATTCGATATTGCGGGCCTCGTCAAACCGAGCCTTTAACTCCAGGATGACCGTGACGTACTTCCCTTTTTGCGCCGCGCGGGCGAGGGCTGCCACAATGGGGCTCTTGCGACTGGTGCGATACAGAATCTGTTTAATGGCCAGCACATCGGGATCATCGGCGGCTTCTTCGATCAGCCGCAACACCGGTTCGAAACTTTCGTATGGATGGTAGAGCAGTAGGTCACCACTCGCGATCGTGCGAAACATACTGGTGCCGGGATCGATCCGCGGAGACGTTTGCGGCGGCCAGGCTTCGTACCGGAGTGAATCAAAACCGGCCACATCCCCCATTGACATAAAACCGGCCAGATCGACCGGGCCGGGAACGATGAAAACATCGTCGTAAGCAATCTCCAAGCGCTGTTTTAAAAATGCGATCAGTTCGGGAGTTGCCGAATGCGAAACCTCCAGGCGAACGCAATCACCATGTTTGCGCGCGTTCAGAATGCCTTGCATGTCGGTGACCAGATCGAAGGCCAGGTCATCTCGGAGCGTGAAGTCGGCGTTCCGCGTGATTCGAAATGCGGCGCTCGCCAGAATCTGCTCCTGCGGAAAGAACCGCTCCAGGAAGGCGATGGCCAGATCCTCCAGCAGCATGTAGACATGCCCCCGATCGGTGCTGAGGGTTACCCGCCGACCGAGAACCTTCCCGAGTGGAATCACCGCATAGCGATAGGCTTCGGGATTGTCCTCCGGCCCGGCTAGTTGCACGGCCAAGTGGAGCATCTGATTCATCAGCAGCGGGAAGGGATCTTCCGCCCGTACTGCCATCGGGGTGAGGACGGAAAAGACTTCCGAATCGAAGATGTGTTCGGTGGTATGGCGCTGACGTTCGCTTAGTTGATCTGGACGCAGTCGCCGCAAACTGGCATCTGCCAATCGCTCCTCGATCTCATGAAAACACGCGTATTGGTCGTCCACCATCTGTCGCACCCGTTTGCGAATCGCTTCCAATTGCTCGGTGGGAGTCATGCCGGCCGGATCGAGAGAAGTCACTCCTTGGGACGCAATGATCTTCAGTCCGCCGACGCGAACCATGTAGAACTCGTCCATATTCGCAGCGGTGATTGCCAGGAACTTCATCCGCTCCAGCAATGGCAAGTCGCGATTGCAAGCCTCGTTAAGAACCCGCTGATTGAACTCCAGCCAACTCAGCTCGCGATTAAAGAAGCTAGGTGTGATCTCGGTCATGATGGATGGCGATAAATGGCGCGAGGTCGAGTCGACGGTGCGAAGTGTAAAATGAAAGGCGAATCCAAAGCTAAGCTAAATTTGGACTTTATCCCGGTGCGATGCGTAGTAAGACAGACAGGCCAAAAGTCTCTTCGAACAAAGAACCGTAAGCACGCAAAGTTAATTGCTCCAAGGACACGTCTTCCACCTGGGGAACGGTGATGATCAAACGATCCTCGTCCCGTTGGCACTTGATTTCTTTGATTCGCTGCGAGCGCGATTCGTCCAACGCATCGGCAAGGCGCAGGATAGCAGCCAATTTCTGCACGGTCACGCGCTGATCACGATCGAGCGTGTTGTAACCCTCGTGCGACGGCTGGGGCGAAGCGCGGCGATGGTAACGAGCTACCAAGGCGGCCAGCAGCAGATCGCGGCGACTCAGGCCGAACATATCGCTATTGCGAATCAAGTACAGCGAATGCTTGTGATAGGACCGCTGGCTGATGTAGAGCCCCACTTCGTGCAACAAGGCCGCCACGCGCAGAATTACTTCCGTCCGGGGCGAAAGCATGTGTTCCGCCTGCAATTGATGAAACAAATCACCCGCCAGCTTGGCGACATGCGTGGCGTGTACTTCATCAAACTGAAACTTTCTCCCCAGGTCGGTCGCCGATCGAATGATCTGATTGCTGAATTCCTCGGTGATGGTATCACCAGCGGCCAACTCAATCAGCAAGCCATCCCGCAGGCTGACATTTGTGACGAGCAATTGTTTCAGTTCCAAACGTTTCGCCAGCAGCACATAAGCCAGCAAGGCTGGGCCGAGCGTCTCAGCCTCGGGATAGCTCAGTCGCTGCTTGCGGACGAGCTGATCGGTCGTCTGTCCGAGGATTTTGTCGGTGAGTTGTTCCAAAGCCTTGATCGGCAAGCGGGCGATGCGAGTCGAATCCCACTCGGCAATCAGCTTGCGGGCGGCAAAGCGAACATCCCCACCCACGCCGACGAGCTCAATCAAGTTATCGCGGGGAATGCTGGCGGCCATGTCGTCGATGGTCCGTTCGATCTGCTGCTCCATCATCTTGCGGACCTTCACTACCGGCGCGTGCAACGCCTCCAGCGTTTCGCGAAGTCGCAACGATCCCAGGCGATAGGTTTCGGAAAACACCACGTTTGCGCCACGGATTGCTAATAACTCAGTGCTTCCCCCCCCCACTTCCATGACCAGCGTTTCTACTTCGCCGAGCGCTGGCTCAGCCTTCAAGAGGGGCTGAATCGTCAGATAGGTCAGGTGATTCACCTCGGCCGGTTCCAGTGGTTCCACCGGAAAGCCCGTGCCAATGTAGATGCGGTCGATGAAAGCGAGACTGTTCGAAGCTTCGCGGACGGCCGAAGTGGCGACGACACGCACCTGTTCCGGTCGGTCGATCTGGTACTCGCGAAGAATTTTCCGATAGCTGCGGAGGACTTGGACGCAGTCCTCGGTCGTTTCGGTGGAGATCGCACCACGGGTGAACGTATCGCGCCCCAAATTCACCGCCTGGCTCAAACTTTCGAGCTTGCGCACGCTTCCATTCGGCAGAATCTCCGCCACCGCCAGCCGAATCGATGCCGTCCCCATGTCGATAACGGCGACGGTGCGAATTGGTCCGCTAGACTCAACAGGAGTAGTTTCACTTGGTTTGGCCGACATGCCGAAGTTCCAGAACGATGATTTCTACTTGCTCGTTTTGAGTTCCTGAATGTGTTCGCACCAGGCTGCCGCGCCACGAACGCCGGCGTCATCTCCCAGCTTAGAGATCGTGATCTTGCAGGTCTTCAGGTACCCCGCCATGGCTCGCTGGTTGACCCCTTCTTCGACTCCCTCCAGCATCAATGTGGGGAGGGCTTCCACTAGTCCGCCGCCGAGCACGATCGTATCGGGGGACAGCAAATTGACAATATCTCCGGCCGCACTCCCCAGCATGTTCGCTGCCCGACGCACGATCTGCTCGATCGATTTATCCCCGGCGCGGATGGCTTCGGCTAGTGCGCCGCTGCGGATGTCGTTGAGGTCGGTCCCGGCCGCGGCGAGCAGATTGGGGGCGTCCCCCCGATAAGCGGCACGAGCAGCGGACGAAGCAATGGCCAGGCGGCTCGCTTCGGTCTCGAGGCAGCCGATCCGCCCACAGCCGCACAGGTTGCCTTGGGGATTGACTTGGGTATGCCCGATTTCGAAGCAGGAATAGTTCTTGCCGCGAATGATGTTCCCTTCATAGATGAATCCTCCCCCAATTCCGGTGCCGGGAAAGATTCCCACGACCGATCGCGAACCCTTAGCGGAGCCAAAGCGATATTCACCATAAACGCCGGCATCCACATCGTTGATTACGGTCACGGGGCAACCAAAGCGCTTTTGGAGTTCCCCTTGCAGGTCGACTTGTTTCCAGCCCAGGTTCGCACAACTGACGACAATTCCGTGATCGAGGTCGACCAATCCCGGAACGCCAACACCAATGCCGGCGAGCTGCTCGGGAACAATCGATGATTCCTGGCAGGCATCGTGAATCGTCTCAACAATGCGATCGATTCCGGCCTTAGTCCCTTCGTTCCCTTTGGTCTTCCGTCTCTTCCGACCTAGTGGGCGAAAGCCGGCATCAAAAACGGCGGCCATCATTTTGGTCCCACCAAGATCGAAACCGATCCAATGGGTGCGCGTGGGTGAGTCGGTCATAGTGCAATTCTCTGGAAGTAGAACTCAGCAGCGAGAGGACTTTCCATCGTACCCCGCCGGGGAACGTTTGCCTGCAGCCATGGCCTCCCTGTGACAATTCTGTGTTTAGGGCCCGATCATTCATCCATTCCTCATAATCCTAACTTTGGCGGAAAACTGACAAGAAGTGGTTGATTTGCAATCCAGGACGGCGCCTTAGGAGTGTTGTATTTTTACAAGCCAGCAAAGTTTGGCTGCGGGAGAATTCCGCCCCAAACCATCGGCACTGCCCAATTGGAAAGCCCGCTATGTCTGCACCTCCTCGCATTGCGCTCGTCGTCGACGACGACCCAGCCATTCTGCGCCTCTTGCGAGTTTGGCTTTCCGGGGCCGGTTATACGGTCATGATTGCCGAGGGAGGCCGGCAGGCAATGGAGATTGTGGAGCTCCACCATCCGCACCTGGTCATCAGCGACTGGGAAATGCCCGATGTGAATGGGGTGGACCTCTGCCGCTGGATTCGACATCAAACGTTGCCGCACTACGTCTATATCCTGATTCAAACTGTTCGCTCGGGTTCCGACAGCGTGGTTTCCGCCCTGGAAGCGGGTGCCGACGATTTTGTTCAGAAACCTGTCAGCAAGCCGGAAATACTCGCCCGCCTGCGGAGCGCCGATCGGGTCCTCGACCTGGAAGCCAAGCTCCAGACGCTGGCGAAAACCGATCCGCTCAGCGGATTGGCCACGCGGCGGACGTTTCAAGACCATCTGCAGCGTGAGTGGAGACGCGCCCAAAGGCACTTCTTCCCAATCTCCTGTGTGATGGTCGATATCGACTTCTTCAAACGGATCAACGACACCTACGGCCATCCCGCTGGCGATGAAGCGATTAAGCAAGTCGCCCAGCTTCTCGAAAAGAGCGTGCGTGGCAGCGATCTGGTGAGCCGCTTCGGTGGGGAAGAGTTCTGCGTGCTCTTGCCGGAAACGGATGAATTGCAAGCGATGATCTGGGCGGAACGGACCCGCAAGCAGATCGAAAGCCAGCCGATCAAAATCGGGAAGACCGAATTAAACATCACGGTTAGCATGGGGCTCGCTCAACGGATGGCAGACACCAAGTCTCCGGAAGACATGATCGAGATGTCCGACCAGGCCTTATTGGTCGCCAAGAACTCGGGCCGCAATCGCGTCCTAAGCTACGCCAGTTTGAGTCGCAGCCCGGCCGAGGATTCTAGTGAGTTTTCACCGGAACGATTGTTTCGCGGCTTAAAGGCCAGCGAGGTGATGACATCGCTGGTGACGGGTCTACGCGCCGATGAGAATGTCCGCTCGGCCGTGCAGTTCTTTTTGAGATTCCGCATCGGATCAGCCCCAGTCGTCGATGCCGACGGCCGATTGGTTGGGATTCTGTCCGAAAAAGATGCGATGTCTATCATGCTTCTGCCGAACTGGGGTCAAACCCCGGTTCGGGAAGTGATGAAAACGAATGTCGTCTGCTACGAAGAAGATACGCCTGCCATTCGCATTTACGAATTCCTCTGCCGGGTGTCGATTCGCACGGCCGTCATTGTCAGCGATGGCAAGCCCATCGGTTTAATCAATCGGGGCACTTTGCTCCGCTGGTTTGCTAACAATCTCGCCTGCCATCGCAAGCACGAGCATTCCGAGTTCACGCCCGATCTCGCGGACGATCTGCCCATCTTCGACGCCCGCCAGGAATTGCAGGCAACGTCGCGCGCCTTGCTCGATGCAGCCCAACGCTTGAACGATCAACTTGAAGAATTGGACCAAGATTTCACGGGCACCGTTATCGGCGGTGCGTCACGAATTCAGGAACTGGTCAACGACTTGCTGACAAACTGTAACGATGTCGGGCCCGCCACTCGCAAAGACGATCAACAAGTGCACGGCCTCGCTGGGCTGCTGGAAGCGATGGGAAGTGCTCTCGTGAGCGAGCAAGTGAATAGCTAACTCAACCGTCGAATCGTTCGCTCGAAAAGGGGCGTCGATGCTTCAGCCCCTTCAGCCACGATCAGGGCCGCGTGCTTTCCCTCGGTGAGGCTGCCGTAGTCGTCTGCCAGGCCTAAAGCTTCAGCCCCGGCAAGCGTCGCCATCTGCAATAGCGTTGCCTCGGAGAGATCCGGATATCGTTGTTGCAGGAATCGCAGCTCATTCCAGATCGAAAGATCCGGATTCGATGCCCGACTGTCGGTTCCTAAGGCGACCCGCACCCCTTTCGAAAGCGCTGCGCGGAGCGGATGCTCCTGCGCGTGAAAATAATGGTGCGTTCTCGGACAATAAACCAGCGATAGCGAATCTCGCCGCTGCGCCAGGAATTTGAGCTCTTCGACTGTGAGAAAGTTTCCATGCACGACCAAACCATGGTGGGCCCTGCTCAGGAGTTCCAAGTAATCGCGGGGACAACTGCCTGGTGGGATGGATTCCGGATGCCAGGCACTTAGTCCTTCCAGCATCGGCACGAATCGTCCCGAATGCGAGGCGAGCAATTCCAGTTCGTCCGGTGACTCGGCCAGATGCATGGCCACTATCGAGGGGCGGGCGGTCGATAACTCGCAAATCCGTCGCAACAAGTCGAGAGCAACCGTGTACGGTGCATGCGGACTCATGCCAGGAAACCAGGTTGCGCGATTCAATTCGGCGGTTCGCTCTTTTGGATTCCAGATTTGCTCCAGGCGATCCAAGTGCACGATCCCCCGCTGAGCCAAATGCTCTTGTTGCTCATGGGCGAGCCCCAACAACTCTTCAAAGATCACGCCGCTGACCTTTGCTTGTGCGTAAGGCTCTGCGGGCCAACTGCCTGAAGCGATATCACCTACTAACACCACGCCCGCGGCCGCGGATTCAGCCAGCCCTTGGGCAATCGCTGCCGTACGTTGCTGTTGCAATTCCTCGACAGTGAAATCACTAAACTGCTTGCGTCGCCAGGCAACCACTTCGGCAATCCATTCCGGAAAGGGCTGACGAAAATGTCCCAGCGGCTGCTGATGATGGCTGAGTTCTAAATGGGTGTGGGCGTTGACCAGTCCTGGCAAAAGCCAACCGTTCCCCAGATCGATGATTCGGTCGGCCGAGGTCGATAAGCCAACTTCCGCGATGCGGCCGTCCACAACGGTGACGAGCCCTTCTTCCAGCGGCGGGCCATCGATGGGAAGGACCCAGCGAGCTAGATAGGCCTGAGTTTCAAAGCGAGGAGACATATTCCATGGGGTGATCTTGGCGGTCGATCGCTTCCTGCAAGCGTTCTTCTTCGAACACGCGATACGGAAGACTCTTCAACCACAAGATAATCCCCAAGGCGAGCGCTGTCCCGATACCGACGGCCAGCCAAGTGAAATCGAGCACTGCCACTTCCCCTCCGACCACCTCGCCGGGCTGCAACAAATAGCGCAGGAACGGGTAATGCTCCAACGTCGCGGGGGTGAGCCGAGCGGCCGAGATCGCGGTGGCATTGTGGACCAAATGGTAAGTCATTGCCGGCCAAATGCTGCTTGTTTTCACGCAGATATAGCCCAGCACTAGTCCGGTGATCGTCGCTAGGATCGATTGCTGCAAAATTCCATGTGCGATGCCGAAGAAGACCGCGGTCAGAGCGATCGCCCCCCACTTATGTCCCAACCGCCTCAGTCCGGAAAGGATGAAGCCGCGGAAGGCAAGTTCTTCGCAGATCGCCGGCGCAACAGCCATGGCCAATAGAGTCCAGCCGAGCGGTGCATCGCGGAGAATCATCTCCAGGGGCGCCAATGACTCCAACGTTGCTTCACTGTAGGGATAGAGTTGCACGACGACAGTTTGGAGAAGGCGCGTCAGCGGTTGCAGTGCGAGCGCCAGAAGTCCTGCTGCGGGAATCGTCATCCAGAACGAAGGCCGCCCCAGGGACAAGGTCAGTAGTGGCTTCCGGGTCAGCATGATGGCCATCAGGCACGGCGGTGTCGCAAAGAACGCGATCTGAGTAATCAAACTCAAACTGACGAACCCTTGCCAAGTCTCCGGCATCGTGGCGACCATGCTTCCAAAGAAGCGAATCATAAGGAGCAGCACGCCGCATAGGACGGCTTCCGCGATGGAAGGAGTATCCCGTCGATCGCGCAGCAAGTGCACGAACCAAAGTCGAACATCGAAGCGTTCACTTTCGCGGAACAACACCGATTCATCATTGAACTGATGGACGGCCCAGCGAACTGCCAGCCAAACTCCCGCCGCCTGCACCACAATCACCGGCAACGCAAACTTGGCTGCTTCCCAAACTTGCCCTTCGATCAGAGTTCGCAGTAGTAGCAGCACACCAGTAATCGGAATCAGGCTGGTTCCAAGATCAAGTTGTGCGGAGGGCAACATCGGCAGGAGCATCAGCGGCAGCGAGCCGAGCAACAACGGCATCAGGTAATACTGCCCTTCCTTGGAACTTCGCGCAAAGGTTGCGATGGCCAGGGAAAGCGCGCTGAACAAAGCCGAACAAGGAATCAAGGCCAGCGTGAGCCAGAAGAATGCCGAAAGGGGTGGCGGACCCAGTTCACCCGGATCGGGCATCCCTTGCAGGCTGGTGATCCGCGTAAGGATGAAAGTCCCTGTCATCCCCATGCTGACCAGATTCAACAGCGAGGTCGCCATGCTGAACGTCATCACGGTCATCAACTTGCCGGTGACAATTTCGATGCGCTGGGCAGGACTGGTGAGCAGTGTTTCGAGCGTGCCGCGCTCCTTTTCACCGGCGCACAGATCGACGGCCGGATAGAACGCACCGGTAAGTGCCCAGACGAGCACCACGAACGGCAGAATTTTGGACCACAACACTGCCCGTCGTTGCCCTTCAGGTGCCAGTTCTTTCACCTGCATCTTGAACGGGCGCGTGGCCGCGATCGAGACATTGTTTTGCCGCAGATGCTCTTCGACCATCTTTTCGCGCCAACGGTCGACAATGCGGTCGATGCGCTCAAAGGCGATTCGAGATTTATCACTGGCGGTGTTGACGTAAATTTCCGGTTGTGGAACTTCCGACTCCAGCGATTCCACCCGTGTGCCGTCGGCCGTAGTTTCTAGGGCCGCGTCATCCCGTTGGACTCGCTGGCGGAATTCGGTCAGATGCTCCGCAAAGCCGGCCGGAACATAAACGACCGTATCAAATTCACCCCCTTCAACCTTGCGGCGGGCAAACTCTTCGACCGATTCTTTCTCAGGAAGCTCTCCTACCGTGAGTTGCAGTAGTTTTCCCTCGGCCTCGTAACAGATGGCGACATGGAACCGCTTCTGCTGCTTATCGAGCAGCGGCGGTTCTGCGGGAAGTGCGTCGGCGTTGAGAATCAAAACGCGGGTGGGATGTTCCCGCAAGAACTGAGTGATCTGTAGGAATGTCATCCCCAGCAGCGGATACAACAGCAGCGGCAGTACGGCAATGGTGAACAACGTGCGCCGATCGCGCAACTGGTCCCGCAGTTCACGCAGGAAAATCAGTTTGACGTTGATCCAGGACATAGTTGCGATCCGTGCCTCAGGCTGGGAGGGAGTCTACCGAGCGGTGACGGTTCTCTTCGGCCGAGATTTGGCTGAAGAACAATTCTTCCAGGTCGTGTTCGCCGCTGCGTTCGCGGAGTTCGGTGAGGGTTCCTTCCGACAGAATCCGCCCCCGATGCACAATCGCAATGCGATCGCACAGGCGTTCTGCCTCCCGCATGATATGCGTGGAAAACACGACACATTTGCCGTCATCGCGCAGCCGGGCGACCGTTTCGAGCAGCGCCCGGGCGACGAGCACATCCAGACCACTGGTGGCTTCGTCGAAAATCAGGACTGGCGGATCATGCACCATCGCGCGGGCGATAGAAACCTTCTGTTTCATGCCGGTCGACATCTTGGCCCCGAGCACGTCGCGCATGTCGTTCATTTTTAACTGCGTGAAGACCGTCTCCATCCGCTCGCGCAGCTTCTCTTCCGTCAGGGCATAGAGTCGGCCAAAGTACTCAACCAATTCCCAAGCGGTCATGCGGTCGTAGACCGCCGTATTCATCGAGACAAAGCCGATTTGATGTCGCACCTGCGCGGGCTGCGTGACGACATCGTAGCCATTGATCGTGGCCGATCCGCCGGTGGGACGCAGTACGGTGCTCAGAATTCTCAGGGCGGTTGTTTTGCCGGCGCCATTGGGACCCAGCAAGCCAAAGATCTGTCCTGCCACAGCATCGAACGTAATCCCGGCGAGCGCTACAATCGGTCCACGCCTGAGATCCTCGTACGATTTGCTCAGGTTGCGAACGTGGATCATAGGATTGCAGCCGGGGCAACATCGAGCACTAGAATCGGCGCAGGGCCTACAGCGAGCCCTTCTCCGATGATCGGGGAGTCCGCCGCATAAGACAAGATAGCTCTTGATTCGAGTTTCAGGTGGGTCGGTGGTTCCGCACGGAGCAGGGAGCCGAAGTCTGCGAAGATATTTTGCCGATTGCAGGAAAGAACCCAGTTAGCTCGATTGATCCATGCTTGCTGTTCGGTCCGGTGGCAAGGAATGCGACGTTCGTGCGAATTGCCGGTGCTGCGGACCTTAGGATCGTCGTCGCGCGGTGCGGGCATTCTCCCCCAATGAAGCTAGATTTGCCTATCACTTCAGCACAGGGATTACCCATGAGCCACTCTGCCGCCAATCCTTCCTTCTCTCTCCTCGACAGCATGCGTGGGAGTTCTTCCCCAGGTCCCTTTACGCCGGGAGCCGAATTCACTCATTTGCCCAATCGGGATCTTTTTCTCCCCGCTGAGCCAAAGTCGCTCAAAGAATCGGGTTTGTCTCCCGTGGAAGTGGAAGCCTTGATCCTGAAGCAACTTTATTCCAGTGGCGCCAGCACCGGGCGAAGAATCGCCGAGCAGATTCGCCTCCCCTTTCCGCTCGTGCAGGAAGCGCTGCGCGATCTGAAACAGCAACTGTTGCTTTCTTACAAGAACGCGGCCGCGATGGGGGACTACGATCACGAGTTGACCGAATCAGGAACGCTCCGGGCCAAGTGGCACTTGGAACGGTGTACCTATTGCGGGTCGGCACCAGTTTCGTTCGCCGACTATACGCACAGCGTTCACGCGCAGTCCGTCCGCAAGTGCAAGCCAAAAATGACCGACATTGCGGCTGCACTTAGCGAACTATCAATTCCACCCGCACTGATCAGTTCGATCGGACAGGCCGTTCGGGCCGGGAAAGGAATGTTCATCCACGGGCAACCGGGGAATGGCAAGACGAGCATTGCCGAGCGGCTGATTCGGTCCGTGGGATCATGCATCTGGATTCCGCGCACGATCACGATCGGCGGGGAAATCGTGCGGCTGTTCGATCCTTCGAATCACGAAGAAGCGCCCCTGTCGGTCTCGCAGAATCTGATGTCGGACTCGACGCTCGATCGACGGTGGGTCCGCATCAAGCGACCGGCCATTGTCGTCGGCGGTGAACTGACTTTTCAGCAATTGGAGCTTTCTCCGAACAAGCAAACAGGGATCATCGAGGCCCCGGTGCAAATGAAGGCGAACTGTGGCGCGCTCGTGGTCGACGACTTCGGCCGGCAACGAATTAGCACGACGGAGTTGCTTAACCGTATCCGTTAAAGCAACACCATCATTCGGCGGCTTGGAGTCGCCGCAGGGCGCGGTGTTGACGGCGACGTTCCAGGGCCTCTAAAGATTCTTGTTGGCGGGGTTGCAAGATGTGCTGGGGATGAGTTGCGGCCCAGCGAT
>JBGSNR010000088.1:0-62329 GCA_041739545.1 Pirellulaceae bacterium
ATCGCTGGGCCGCAACTCATCCCCAGCACATCTTGCAACCCCGCCAACAAGAATCTTTAGAGGCCCTGGAACGTCGCCGTCAACACCGCGCCCTGCGGCGACTCCAAGCCGCCGAATGATGGTGTTGCTTTAACGGATACCTGCAAGAAGTTTCGTTAGACATCTGAGCTGCCGCATTTTCTTCTGTCCCTCATCGCATAAATATCGCAGCGTGGCCCAGGTTGGTTGACGCAGTCAACAACCTGGGTCAACAAGAAGCATCGGTCCGCCACGTTGCCTCCAAGTCGCGTGGACATTTCTGATGGTCTAAGTTGCGTAGGCCACGCATGAAGCCGAGGGGGCATCTGTGCAAAATCGCACAAATATCGTAAGCGCTACTTGATAAATCATCAATCACTGGCGATAACTGGCGCAATAAGTGCAACGCGCCGAGAGGCGGGATCGGGCGAGTCTGGCCTCGCCAAACGTCGTCAGGCTTACCCGTTTCCAAGCCGCTAGCACCCCTGTTCAACCCCGTACTTTACCCCCCACAGGAGTCGTTAACAGCCAGCTTGGAACTTTCGCAACTAAGTCGTGCATTACTTAAGACTTGCGAAATTCAAAAGGTGTGTAAACCGGTTTCCAAAACCACCCACTTGGTAGGTTCCATGCTTAGCGAGCAATTTGGTGCGGGCTCGTCGAGTGTGCGGAGCGGACTGAGTTCGGCGCGATCGGCAAAGGGGGAAGGTGCAGGGATAGTGTCAGAGTTGTGCGATAACTATTGACAAGTAATCAATGCTTCCCGAAGATTGTTTTGGCTCATTGAGCCGGCGCTGCGCGCTGCGCACGGCTGGTCCGGTCGGGTCACTGTTCTTTGACAATTCGATCTGCGAGGTGTCGAACCGCAACGGTCGAACTGCGGGAGCGCCATCATGAGGCAAACATTCTGCAACACTTTTGGTGCAAATCGTGACAAAAACGGTACTTTGTTGCAAAAGCACTACTCAATTCCCGAGGAAAACTGATTTTTGCAACAAAATCGGGATAGAAAACCGGGGTTCTTGTTGCAAAATTCAGAAGAAGTGCAAGAACGCAGGGCTTTTTGGCGATTGTTTGGGCAACAAGGATTCAGCCTGGTGTTGCATAAAGGTCGAGCGAGCGAACGCGGATTTTGGTGGGCCGGCGCTCGCAATCTCGCTGGTCCCACTCGACAAATGCACGAGCGGAGGGCGGAGCGTGCGAAGCGATGACCACGCGGCTGGCACTACACAAACCGCAGCAAGCCATACTTCTTCTTCCCGGACCGCACCACCATCACCGTCTCGCTTGCCAAATCTGCCAGCGTCAGCTTCAAGTCGTAAGGCTCACGGGCGCGGTTGTTGATATACGCCCCCCCTTGATCGATGGTTCGTCGCGCATCGCTCTTGGACTTCGCGAGCCCAGCTTCGACGAGCGCATCGGTTAAAGTGATCCCTTCGGCCAACATCCCCCGCGACAGTTCCTTGCTCGGCACATCGGCGAAAATATCAACCAGTTGCGCATCGTTCAAATTGCTGATCTCGGCCCCGAAGAAAATCTCCGTCGCCCGCTGCGCCGCTTCCAGGCCGGTGTTGCCATGCACGAGCAGCGTGAGTTCTTCCGCCAATCGCTTCTGACTCGCCCGCTTGTGCGGCTCCGTCGTTCGAGATTGATCGAGGGCTTCAATTTCCTCGCGCGAAAGTTCCGTCAAGAATCGCAAACAGTTCCCCGCATCAGCATCGGCGACGTTCACCCAGTATTGATAAAACGCGTAGGGGCTGGTCTTGGTCGGCGAAAGAAAAAGGGCTCCTTTCTCGGTCTTCCCCATCTTCGTGCCGTCGCTTTTGAGGAGCAGCGGGCAAGTCATGCCGTGCAAATGCGATCCGTGCATCCGCCGCGCCAGGTCGATGCCGGCCGTGATGTTCCCCCACTGATCGCTCCCGCCGATCTGCAATTCGCAGCCGTGGGCCTGCTTGAGATGCACGAAGTCGTACGCCTGCAAGAGCATGTAGCTGAACTCGGTGTAGCTGATGCCCGCTTCGCTTTCGATCCGGTTCTTCACCGAGTCTTTGCCGAGCATCACGTTCACCGGGAAGTGCTTCCCCACATCGCGCAGAAACTCTAGGTACGAAAACGGACCAACCCAATCGAAGTTGTTGAGCAGCAACGCGGGTTGCTCTCCCTCGAAATTCAAAAACCGACTCAGTTGTTCGCCGATCCCGGCCACGTTCGCGCGGAGAGAATCGACGGAGAGAAGATTGCGCTCGGCACTTTTGCCACTCGGGTCGCCGATCATTCCGGTCGCACCCCCCACGAGCGCAATCGGCCGATGACCGGCCTTTTGAAATCGCCGCAGGAGCATCAGCGGCAGCATGTGCCCCACGTGCAAACTGTCGGAAGTGGGATCAAAGCCGGCATAGACCGTGCGCGACCCGCTGCCGAGCCACTTGGCAAATTCATCGGGGGCGGTGGTCTGGTGGATCAGGCCACGCCAGGTCAGGTCGGAAAAAAGATCGGTCATATTTTTTCTCTGCGGTACGATGCCCCTTCGAGGCCGGGGCTTTCTAGGTGTTTTGTGGTGTGTTGATTCCTTATGGTTATGGAAGTTGGCCAAGGTAGCAAGGAGGAGTAGTATGTCCGCGCGAGCTAGGTTGGAACGGTTTATCGAGAAGCATCCGCTGGCAGTGATGACGCGCACAATTCTCGGTGTGGCCCTCGATGAGCCGGTCGATCAGTTGTTTGATGAGGTATCGCGACCTGCACTTCGACAGCATCGGTACCGATGACGAGTTTTTGGTACGGCAAGATCACGCTGCGATTGGACGCGCCGAAGCGGGAAGGCTCGACCGCGATGTTCCAGGTGAGCCGGCGCCGCTGCGCGGTTGGTCCCACCCTGCAAAGCTACAAATATGGCTGTGCTAACCGGCAAACGCCGTCGCGCAGCTTCATCCAGAGTGGTCGGGCGTCGACCTCTGCCAGCGTGGTTTCATGCGAGCGACTAATTTTTTCATCCACCAGGGCCAACAAGCGGCCGGCCAGGAGTGAGTCGTAGCACTCCACGTTGAATTCAAAATTCAAGCGCAGGCTGCGTGGGTCCCAGTTAGCGCTGCCGAAGAAAGACCAGAGGCCGTCCACAATCACCAGTTTCGTATGGTCGAAGGGCGGCGGCGTAAGAAACACGCGGCAGCCGCGCTGCAACATCTGCCACAACTGCGCGGTGCAAGCGTACTGCACAAGACGGAGGTTGTTGACTTCTGGAATCACGATCCGCACTTCCACGCCCCGAATGGCGGCCACGTTCAGCGCTGTGATGAGCGCTTGCTCCGGCAGGAAGTAGGGGGTGACGATCGTCAACGAATGCTGTGCGCAGTCGATCGCCCCTTGCAAGGTGAGCTGAATTTTATCGAACTCTATTTCGGGCCCATCGGGAATGCCGCGGCAGAGCGAAGGGCCGACTTCTTTGAGTTCGGGAAACCAGAGGTCACCATCCAATCGTTCGCAAGCGCTGAACTGCCAATCGGTCGCAACGGCATCCATCAGTTGCGCCACCACCGGCCCTTCGAGCCGAAAATGCGAATCGCCGACCGGATATTTCCCTGGACTAGAGCTCAAATGCCCCACGCGAATGTTCATCCCGCCCGTGAAGCCGATCCGTCCGTCGACCACCAGCAGTTTGCGGTGGTTCCGCATGTTGCTGTACTGGAACTTCCACGGAATCAAGGTGGGCAGAAAGGTGGCCCAGGGAAACTTGTGCCGGCGGAGGACCGATTTAATGGTGGGCCAGGTGTAGCGCGTGCCGACATCGTCGATCAGCAGTCGCACTTCCACGCCACGATCTTGCGCCCGCTGCAGCGCTTCGACAAACCGCATCCCGAGCGGATCATTATCAAAAATGTAGGTTTGCAAGGCCACCGAGTGCTGCGCGGCATCGATCGCTGCCAGCATGGAGGCGTAGGCGGAATCTCCATCAAAAAAGGGCTCCACCAGATTGCCGGTTAGCAACGGTTCATTGGTCACTCTCTGTACGAAGTTGACCAACGGCAACAGGCTGGGCACCTTGCCGACGATCCGCTGAATCTCAGCCTGCGGGCAATGGGCGGACTGGGGTGCTGCGGATGGTTTTTCACCGGTGCCGCGTAATTGCCGGGCTTTGCGTGCCAGTCGATTCACGCCGAAAAGGAAATATAAGGTCGCCCCCAGGAACGGCGTGAGGGAAACAATGCCGACCCACCCGATGGCCGACCGGACGTCCCGTTTGGCGAGGATAATGTGCGACGACGTCACCAAGATGATGATCGTGTGGATGCAGAACAACAGCAGCGGCCAAAGAATCGTAAACCAGTCTTGCATGGGGTGGATTATAGTTGCCCACGTGTTGCCTTGGGGACGCACTCGCCTTGGTTCACGGGAATATGACTGGTGAACGCCGCTGCGGAGGGCTGCTACTTCCCGATGCAGAATCGGCTAAACAATCGATCGAGCATGTCGTCGGTATAGACCGCGCCGACCACTTGCCCCAATTCATCCAGCGCGAGCCACAATTCGGCCGCCACGAGTTCTTCGCCGGCCTGATGTGCGGCCGCTTGGCGGGCACGCTCGAGAGCAATCGCAGCGCGCGAAAGACTATCGCGACAACGCAGCGCGGTCGCGGGAACCACATCACCGCCATGACGACCGGCAAGCAACCGGGTGAGTTCCTGCTGCAACTGGTCGAGCCCCGCGCTCGTGACGCAGCTCGTCCGGATGTAATCGTGATCGTCGGTGTCGTCGGCAGGATTTGCTAAGTCCGACTTCGTGAGGACCAGCAACGTGGCTTGGTCGCCTGGCTCTTGGGAAAGTCCTTGCAAGGCAGCCGTTTCCCACGCATCGCGCGGCCGACTGCCATCCAGACAAAGCACTATCACTTCCGCATGTTCGCGGGCGAGTTGCGTCATGCGCTGCGCGGCCGCTGGAATGGATTCGCCTGGCGCGATGTCATCGTCGATGCCGGCCGTGTCGATCAGTTCGACCCACTCCCCGCCGATCTGCAGGCGGCGAACGAGATAGTCGCGAGTGGTTCCGGCGATGGGAGAAACGAGGGCGGACGTATCGCCGGCGAGTGCGTTCAAGAGACTACTTTTCCCAGCATTAGGCCGGCCCAGCAGCACCAGCCGAGGGAGTTCGGCCGATTCGGTCTGTGTCTGCATACGCGCGAGCAGTTCTGCCACCAAGGTTTGTCCCTGGACCACCTGCCGCTGGAGTTCATCGGCCGAGATGAACTCGATATCTTCATCTACAAAATCGAGTCCCGCTTCCAAATGCGCCAGAACTTCAAGAAGTTGCTCTCGCAGTTCCGCCAGTGGGCGCGCGATGCCGCCGGCGAGTTGGGAGAGCGAGCGTTGCAGTTGTTGTTCGTCGTGCGAATCAATCACGCCAAGCACCGCTTCGGCTTGCGTCAGGTCGATCCGCCCGGCCAGAAACGCTCGCAGCGTGAATTCTCCAGGACGCGCCAGACGAGCGCCCGCCGAGCAGAACTTCGCCACCGCCGCCTGCAACAGCGGCGGCGAGCCGAGTGTATGAAATTCCGCTGCGGGCTGCTGCGTGTAACTGCGATTCGTCGGCCAAAGGAGCAACGAACCGGGCAAGGAAAGGCCGTTACTAAGCGGCAAATTGCCAGTGATTCGTCGTGCGCGCTTTAGCGTGGCGAGGTCAACGGCTTCATCGGGGACAAAGCAATTCTGCACGACGGCGACCGCATCGACTCCCGAGAGCCGCACGATGCCGCGCAATGCTCCGCCGGGGGGCGAAGCGACGGCGACGATGGTGTCGTGCAGGTCCATCAGAATCTACTTCACCTCGACGAGGCCCAAATCGATGTACTGTCCCCCCGTCGATTGATGGCAGTGGACGGCGATGACATTTTCGCCGGATCGCAAGGCTTTTTGTGCGACCGCATCGAGAGGGATCGTAACGTAATCGGTGGTGAAGCCGACAAGTTCTGCGACCTTGATGCCGTTGAGGTAGATCTCGGCATCTTCGTCGTGATGAATTTGCAGACGTACGTTTCCGGCGGTGAACTTCGCATCATCAATCTTGAACGTGCGGCGGAGCCAGATATCGTCCGAATTCCACTCCGTCCCGATCTTTGCCCCCGGCGTGATCGCGGTGCCGAATCCTCCCGGGCCCGTCTTCCAGTTCTTTACAGCGAAGTTCGGCTTCTCCCAGCCATCGGCCGGCTTCTCAAAGGTGTACTGCCAGTCTTGAGGCTTTTGTCGTGAATCGGGCATCACTTCCGTCAGCTTCAGCGGCGGACCATAGAACGACTTATGCAACGCGGCAATTTCTTCGGCGTCGATCTTGAGGACCGCACGATCGTACGTCAGTAAACCATTGACTTCAATTTCGACGTCGGTGGTTTGCGTGTAGACCGCAGCGGCGAGCCCCTGAGCATGCAACCCTTGCAGCTTGTAGAACAGATTTTTGTACGCCTTGGTCAGGCTCGTCTTGTCCTTGAAATTCTGGTAGCCCCAGTTTTTCTTATCGTTCACCCACACATGCCCTTCCAGCGGCAAACCCAGTCCGCCGAATTCGCCGAGGACCACGGCTCGTTCCGATTCGAGTTTGGGCATCCCTGGGCCGGGATAGATATGGGCATCGTGCAAATCGCCACCGCCGCGATCGGCCCAACCGCTGGGTCCATCGACGATCCGAGTGGGGTCGAGCTTTTTCGTAAACTCAAGCACTTCGTTCGTTTTGAATTGCCCCCAACCTTCGTTGAACGGCACCCAGACTACAATCGAGGGATGGTTGCGATTAGCGTTGATGATCGCTTCCCACTCGCGCAGGAAATTTGCTTCCGACTCGGCACTGCGAATCGGATCGGGATCGTTCGGACCAATGTATTGATCGCCGCTGGGCATGTCTTGCCAGACGAGCAGTCCCAGTTTGTCGCACCAATAGTACCAACGCTCGGGTTCGACCTTCACATGCTTGCGGCACATGTTGAAACCCAGCTTCTTGGTCATTTCCAGGTCGTACTTCAAGGCCGCATCGCTGGGGGCGGTATACAAACCGTCCGGCCACCAACCTTGATCCAACGGCCCGAGCTGGAACAGTGGCTTGTTGTTCAGGAACAGGCGGTTCACCCCTGCATCATCTTTGGCGACCCCGATTTTTCGCAGGCCGAAGTAGCTGGTCACCAGATCATCGCCGTCGAGTTCGATCCGCACGTCGTAGAGATACGGATCATCAGGGGACCAGAGCCGCGGCGCAGGAATTTTCAGATCAAGCGGCTTGGGCCAATCGGCTTCTCCGCGGGCAACCTCTTTGCCGTCGGCCAGAACGATCGCCCGAAAGTGCTTACGAGGCCCCTCTGCCAGGGAACCCCCCGAGGGGATCACTTCGATCTTCACACTTGAAGCATCGACATTCGGAGTGATCTTCACGTCACTGACATAGCTGATCCCCACCGGTTCGAGCCACACCGTTTGCCAGATGCCGGTGACGGGCGTGTACCAGATGCCATGCGGGTTGTTGATTTGCTTGCCGCGCGGCTGGAAGGATTTGTCGGTCGGGTCCCAAACGGAAACGACCAGTTCATGTTCCCCGTTGCCGACTAGCGCCGTGGTTATCTCAGCCGAGAACGGATCGTAGCCCCCGCGATGGTCGGTGATTTTCCGGCCGTTCACGTACACGGTGGATTCCCAATCGACGGCACCGAAGTTCAACAGCACCCGTCCGCCGAGAAACTTTGGCGGCACTTGAAATTTTCGCCGATACCAAAGCCGTTGATCGGAGGAGACTTTCTTCATCACGCCAGACAATGCCGACTCGATCGGGAACGGCACCAGGATTTGCCCATCCCAAGTTTCCGGCGGTCCTTCTTTCCGCGGGCGAATCGCGTAATCCCAGAGGCCGTTGAGATTCAGCCAGTCTTCACGCACCAGTTGCGGACGGGGATATTCCAGGTGGGTGGTCGTCGGCGAAACTTCCGCCCCCCACTTCGTCATTAGGGGGCCCTGCGCGGGCTTCCAGTCGTCCGCCACCACTGATTTGCAAGTCCCGACGAGGCTGAACACGAAACCAAGGGCAATCAGAGTAAATTCACGCGGAGTTTCGCGGCCCAGATTGCGACGCATGGATCACCTCGGAGAGAAAGGAAAGCTTCGGCCCGGCGCTGTGTGAAAGTTCGCCTGTCAGAGTTGCTTTCCCTGCAAACTAGCGGCTGAGGAGGGGATTCTCAAGCCAGGCAAAAGAAGCAGCGACGTACGGAGTGCTGCGTTGCGTTTGCAAATGGGCCGATCCACTGCCAAGAAACACCACCGGCCGGCACGATCGTTGGACCATGCCGGCCGACAGCGAATCCCCCCTGGATTATGCGAATCTGTTCGTTCCGAAGGCTGCTTCCCTGCAGCCCGCGAGGGGATCTAAATTTTGTTTATCGCGGTGCGACTAGTTTCCGATGCTCGGCGGGTTGTCGATCAAAAAGTCACGTGGGCCACGGGTCGTGTAGTACGGGTAAGCCACCTGGGCACCTTGCGGTCCATAGGGCGGCTGATCCTGGCGATAATCTTGGTTACACATTCCACCTCGCCAATGGGAAGCAAAGTAGCCGCAGGCGGCACAACCTTGACCGCCGCATTGACTACACACGCTTCGATTTCCTAAGGGGCCGCAGGGGGCGAACCCTTCGGCCGATTGTCCATACATCCGGCCGGTTCCGGGTCGGCAGCCTGACATCATGCCACCTCCACAACCGCCACCGGCGCAGGAGCCGCTAGCGCAGGAGCTACAGCCCCCGGTACAACCACCAGACATAAATGATTTGCGGGCACAACCTGTCATAGCCAAGGCGGCTAAAACGAGCAGGCAGGCCATAGATAGCTGACGCATGGGTCGACGTCCTTCCTGGGCGGGATACCAGCCTCTCGCGGGAGAGAAGCGGGGAATAGCGATTTCTTCCCTACCATCTTCATCGACCCCCTACCCGGCGAAATTCACAAAATCGGCATCCTCGCTATTGCCAGCATTCAGAGAACAACCCCTCTGACCGGCCTCGCACCTATTGCCGCTGTCATTACACTTGAAGGAGCCGCAGGTTCCCGATCTGCGGCATCGTCCTGCAAGCCCGCGACAGACCGGGCGTTTTCACCTCTGCTGCCCCCCATGCCTTTCTATCCTGCCAAAACGCGACTGCTGTCGTTCGAGCTTTTCCCCCCTAAGACGCCGGCCGGCGAGGAAGCTCTTTACGAGTCGGTCGGCAAACTGCTGAGTTTCCGCCCTGATGTGATAACCTGCACTTATGGCGCGGGAGGTTCCACCCAAGCGAAAACGCTCGAAATCGTGGCTAAGGTGCGGAAGCAGTTCGGCGTGAAGGTGGCCTCGCATCTCACCTGCGTCGGCTCCACGGTTGACGACCTGCGGGATTACCTGCGCCGGGCCGATGTTGCGGGGGTGCAGAATATCGTCGCCCTGCGCGGCGATCCGCCCAAGGGAGAAGCAACCTTTCAAATGACGGACGGCGGCTTGCGCTACGCAAACGACCTGGTTGCCCTGATCCATCAAGAGTTTCCCCAATTCGGCATTGCCGTGGCAGGCTACCCGGAAGTGCACCAGGAAGCGATCAGTGCCGAGGCCGACATGGAGAACTTAAAGCGGAAGGTCGACAGTGGCGGTGATTGTGTCATTACGCAACTATTCTACGACAACGCCGATTTCTTTCGCTTTCGAGATAAAGCGGTCGCGGCTGGAATCCATGTGCCGATCATTCCGGGCTTGTTGCCGGTGACAAATCTGGCCCAGATTCAGCGCATCACCTCCCTATGTAAAGCGCGTTTACCAGAGCCATTCATTGCCCAGCTTGCCGAGAAGGACGATGCCGATTGGCAGTTCCAGGCAGGAGTGACCCAATGCATCGAGCAATCGCAGGAGTTACTGGCGAATGATGTTCCCGGCTTGCACTTCTACGTGCTGAACAAAAGCCCCGCGACAACCGCGGTTTTGGAAGCGGTTGGTTGGTGAGAATGGGTTTGCGGCAGATAGAAATTATTCGCGGCGAACCATTCTTCACTGTCCCTCGTACACACGGTCGTGCCTGCCGTAAAACCCTGCCGCGCACTGCCTTGCCGACATCCTAAAAACCGCTTACCATCGAAGCTCTCGCTGGGGGCAATCAGGTTCGGCAGCCGATATGCACTTACCGAAGGCAAATTGGTGACGTTTCGTCGTTGATTTGCGTCCTCCATGAGCCCTCTCTTCTCGTTCCGGAACATCGCCTGTCGTCGTCTGCCCGCATGAAGTCCATCAAGTTCAACGATAAGTTGGCAGTCTACGTTGATCTGGCACTGCGCCTGGCGGAAGCCGAACAAGCCTCGGCCATTTTGATGATGCTCACCGGGCCGACCGAATGGGAAGAACTGCGCGAGCGGATCGGCCCGATGCCCTTGATCCTGGCCGCCGACAAGCCGGAAGAACTGGCGGGAGCCTCCGAATTTGGCCTGCAGACAGTCGTGCTGAACATGCCGGAATCGCCAGTCATTGAACGGCTCACGCAGGCACTCCTCACGGCCGTTGCCACGGATGCACTCGCCCCCGGTGCTGGTGTGATCGTCGTTTACAGCGGCTACGAACCCGATCAAATCGACTCGGTCAGCTTCGTGCAACTCGACGAGCATTTGGGTCGTTTGACGGCCCGCGACCTGAAGCAACTGGGCACGGCTGTTCCGCTGGACACCTTGCGACAGGTTGTTGACCTGGCAATCGAGATTGGCCGGGAAGGTCGCGAAGGAAAGCCGATTGGCACGATGTTTGTCGTGGGGGACACGCGGCGGGTCTTCTCGCATTGTCACCCGGCCGGCTTCGATCCGGTCAAGGGTTATAACCGCAGCGAACGCGACCTGCGCGATGCGCGCGTCCGCGAAGCAGTCAAAGAAATTGCCGGACTCGATGGGGCCTTCATCGTTTCAAGCGACTGCATCGTCGAAAAAGCGGCCCAGTTAGTGGATGCTCCGCATGCGGACGTAACCCTCTCCAAGGGGCTCGGCTCGCGTCACTGGGCAGGAGCGGCCATCAGTAACGTAACGAACGCCCTGGCCGTGGTTGTCAGCCAGTCGAGCGGCACCGTGCGAATCTTCCAAAAAGGGGAGTGCATGCTCCGCATCGAACCTTTCCGACAAGCGATGAAGTGGAAAGAGTTTGATACGGACGAGGATTAACAGGTACGATGGCTCTGCTCTGCAAAGTCGTCTAGAGAATCAAGCCGTACGATGGCCCTCCGAGGCCGTCGACATGGGCGCATGCTATCTTGAATACCCGTTCAATCGTTGGCCGGTGCGGTCATGGCGAACGTTGTTCGGTGATCGAACCAGGATCGACGGCCTCGGCGGGCCATCGTACGAGAGAGAGGACAAGGATGCCCCCCAAACTCGCAACACCTCGCTTACTTCATAACGAGATTCTCTGTGGCGATGCTGCCACCGTCCTGCCGACCTTGCCGGCCGACTCCGTCGACTGCATTGTCACCAGTCCGCCTTACTTTCAACAGCGAGATTATCGCGGCGCTGCGGAACAAGTAGGACAGGAAGCTTCCCCGGCAGCGTACGTGGAGCGTTTGACCGGCGTATTCTCAGAGGCCCGCCGCGTACTTCGCAGCACGGGATCGCTCTGGCTGGTACTGGGGGATAAGTATCAGGATGGTTGCCAGCTAGGAATTCCGTGGCGCGTGGCGTTAGCCCTGATCGACGACGGCTGGATTCTGCGCAGCGACTGCATCTGGCATAAGCCGAACGCCATGCCCTCCTCCGTGAAGAATCGCCCCACCTGCGATCATGAATACATCTTCTTCTTTAGCCGCTCGAAGAATTATTTCTACAACGCCGATGCCATCCGCGAGCCACATGTGACCTTCTCGGAAAAGAGTCAGATGAAGGGGGGCAGGAAACATTTCGGCCAGCGTGGCGGTACTCCCGAAGCAGGCAAGAACGGCGGGAGCAACAACCTGCACGATGGCCGCTGGGATCAGGCCTTTCATCCGCTGGGTCGCAATAAGCGAACTGTCTGGTCGATCTCGCTGTCGAAGTTTCGTGACGCCCACTTTGCCGTGTTTCCGGAGCGGCTTGTAGAGACTTGCATTCATGCCAGTTGTCCGCCGCAAGGAACGGTGCTTGATCCGTTTCTGGGAAGTGGCACCACGGCGGTGGTCGCGCAGCGTCTAGCGAGGAGCTACATCGGCATCGATTGTGTGCCCGAATTCTGCGAGATGGCCCGGCAGCGATTGGCCGGTGGGAAAGAGAAGAGTGAGCCGTGAGGTCGTGTGCTGCCCCAGGAACTGAAGCAGCGCAGCTTAAGACTGCAATTGCCCAACGAGCTCTTGATACTCGGCCGTCAGATCGGCTTGTAATTGCGGCACATTGGCGGCGAGTTCTAATTCTTCGCGATCTCTGCCGGTCGTCGCCAGACAGAGGCGCGGATACTTGATTTCCGCGGTGAAGTCCGCGGCAGCCCCTTCCTGCTTGATCCCTGCCAGTCGGCAGAGTGTGGCATGGAGCGAATCATCCCCGTCGTCGCTCGATTCGAAGTCGCAATCTTCGCCCGAGATACGAATCAATCCCGCCACAACCACGGTCGGCGGCGGAAGAAAAGTAGCGGCATTGCTCGCGGGCCAGTCGCCAATCATGCGCAGGCCCTCCGCGAACCGAGTACATCGTGCCAGACATCGGCGAGCAGCATCAGCACCGCTTCGTGGGCGCCTGTTGCGATTTCATCTTCATACGAAACGATGCGCAGCGGATGTTGGTTGTTGCGGCCGTCGTCGTTGCCGCCGTCGTCTTCCCGCACGACTCGAAATTCGAACGGACCAGCCGAGATGCGATCGCCGATCTTCAGCGCAGCAACTTGCACCGGCCAATCATTGACTTCCAGTTCAGGACCCTCGCCCAGCCAGCGGATGCTGAGGTTATCGTCTTTCAGATAAACGTAGGCGTATCCTTCGGGGAATTGATGGTCCCCTAAAACCAGATCGCTATCGGAGGCCGACCCGATCAGAAAGACTGGGCCGCTGATGCGGCGGAGTTTACGTTTAGCTTGGCCGCGGCAGATTTCTAGGCACAAATTCCGGCTGCCCGATGTTCGTCGACGAAGGATGCGCCGGCCCAAGTTGTGCGGAAATGCTCGAATCGTCATGCCGTTAGCGCTGCCCCGCGAAATGAAATGCGTTGATCTAGGTTATTCATCGGACGTCGATGCCAGCAAGATTGATGCCCGCTCGACAAGAATTGTCGATTCGTCGCGCGGCCTATCGTACGAACCGGACCAATCAACGCCAACTCCATTCCGTGTAGAGCTTGTAAAAGCCGAAGTGCCTGGTGGCATGCGCACGCGGAGTAACGCCAAACCAACCGTACGCGTAAGGTGTTGCGGTAGCAGGCTGCATCTCCGGGCATGCATCGACCTGCAGCACGCGATACGGGGTGATCTCACCAGCCTGACAGGGTGCCATTTGTGCGGAGCAGCAGATGATCCCCAGCAGAAGGGCCGCTAGCAGCATGACTTGGCAATTGCGAGTGGGTCGAAAATCCATGACGTAATTCCAAAGGGTGCAGCGTTATGGGGGGCTTGGGCGTCAAACTCTCGCCAACCCTAATATTCCTATCGGCCGCAGTTTCGCCCCAACGGGAGAGAAATCGGCCCAGGGGTGATCGGGAATGCCTCCAGGAACTGTAAAGATCGTCGCACTAAGGCTTTCAGTTCGACCGCGGGAGGAGTATATTGGCACCAAGTGCAGGCATGATGATGAATGCGTGCGCCTAGCCGGTCGCAGAGCTCCAGGTTCTCCCGGTGGCAGGCAGTCTCAGCTTTGTTCGTGCCGGTTGGCCGAACCTGATCGCTCCTGAGGATTCGCCACAGCCGGCGAGTCCGCCGCCCAAGCAGTTCTACTGGCGGCAGCATACAAAACAACATTTTTTGAAAGCTCGGAAAATTCATGCCCGATGAACCCCAGGACCGCTGGTCCAAGTTGGCAGATTTGTTCGGATTGGCCTCGTCTTCTGCTCCTCCTCCTGCTGACCCCGAACCGGAACTCGAGGTCGCACCAGAGCCTGCTGCCATCGCTGAGCCGACGTCAGCTGAGCCAGTCGAACCAATTTACACCCCCGCACCTGTCGCCGCGGCTCCAGCACCGACTACTCCAGTTGCTGCCAAGCCGAAAAGCCGCTGGGCTTCGATTGCCAATGCGTTGGGCCTGGGAGGCGGTCCGGAGGAAGTCGAAGTAGCTCCGCCAGTTCCAAAACCGGCACCTGTTGCTCCGCCGGTAGCCAAAGCGCTTCCGGAACGCCCGCGTGCCGCAGTTCCTCCCCCAACTGCCAAGCCGATTGAACCCCCTCCTCGCCCCCGCGCTGAAGCTCCGCGGGTCGAAACGCCTCGGTCAGAACCTACTCGTCCGGAACGAGTTCGGCCTGAAGCGGCTCGTCCAGAACCTGCGCGTGTCGAGCCCCCTCGTGCCGAACGGCCGCGCTCTGAACCACCCCCACGCGGCCGGCGTTCGTTTGCGGCAGAGATTTTTGGGGATGCAGCACCCGACGAGGATTTGCCTCCTGAAAAAGAAGTTCTGTCCGAACTGTTCCAGCCTTCTCCCAAGTTTGTCGATCAACCCGTCGTTCCTCCCGCGACGCGCTATGTCGATGATGATTTGCCGGCCGATGAGTTCGGCGAACGACCAGCCGCTGAATTGGATGCGGAAGGGGAACCTCGCCGCCGCCGTCGCCGTCGTGGGCGTGGTCGCCGACCCGGTCGGGAAGGTGCCGAGCCTATCGCTCCACGTCTCGATGAAGAAGACATCACGCACGACGATGTCCGTGGGCCGCGGCGGGAAGAGCCCCGCATACCTCGGCTGGATGACGATTTCGATCGGGAAGAAATCTACGATTCTCCCCTCGATGAAGTTCTGGACGTCGACGACGATTTGCCCCCGCGCCCCGCGCGAGCGGAAGAAGGTCGGGCTGAAGGGGAAACTCGCCGGCCTCGTCGGCGTCGCCGTCGTGGTTCACGCGAGCGTGAAGAAACCGGCGAACGCGAAGGAACTGTCGGTCGCGAACGAACAGGGGATCGTTCGGGCACCGGCGAAAGAGAGCGTTCCCCTGCTCGTGAACGGCCGCCAGCGCGCGATCGCAACACCGACCGGGATCGTGTAGTCGGACGTGATCGTGCTCGCCCCGTCGATAAGAAGCCCGAAGTCGACCTCGACCTTGAAGATGATCTCGATCTCGACGATCTGGACTCGCCAGGTCGCCATCTGCCTCACGAGGATGATATCGACGACAACGGCTCGGCGATCGACGACGGGGATGATCCCATCGATCAAGCCCATCGGTCCTTCCCCACCTGGCTGGAGACTGTCGATGTAATGATCAAAGCCAACATCGCCAATCGCGATTCACGCAGCGGCAATGGTGGCCGCGGTGGTCGCGGACGTGGCGGCGGTGGTGGTGGTGGTGGTCGCGGTCGCGGCGGTCGTTAGTCGACCGCCTGAAATAAAATACCCTTGGCCGTGGGCGAAGGGTTCCGGCGGAGTTCTGCTTTGCTGCCGGACGTCTGATCTGCTTCTCCTGCAACAACAAGGCGTGCAACATGGGGATTCGCGAATACGGACTGCTGCTTGCACTGCTGGCCCTGACTTGCGGCTGTGCTTCCTCGTCAAGTGACCAGGAACCCAATGCTTCCACCGAGCCACGCGGCGTGATCTTGCTCCGCTACACCGAAGGAAGCGAAAGTACCGAGCAGCGCGAACGAGGATTTTTGGAAACGCTGGAAAAAGAGTATCCCGGCATTGTGATTCTCTCGGCTGATCAATACTCGGGAACCACGCCGGAATCGTCCCTAGATAAGGCAAACCAACTGCTGCTGAAATACGGCGATCGGGTGGAGGGAATCTTTGCGGTCTGCGAACCCAATGCGAATGGCGTGCTGGCGGCATTAGAGCAGGCAGGTCTCGCTGGGCGTGTGCGGTTTGTCGGCTTCGATCCCAACGAGCGCATGGTCACCGCCCTGGCCGAGCACAAGATGGATGGCATCGTACTGCAAGATCCGGTGAAGATGGGGGAGCTCTCGGTCAAGACGATGGTGAACTACCTCGAACATAATCGTGATGCGGCTGCGGCCGGCATCGAAAAGCGGGTCTCCACCGGCGAATCGATGGCAACTCCCCAAAACATGCAGGACGAGCAAATCAAGCTGCTCCTCAATCCGCCGCAATATCAGGATGACGAACCTTCCGCTGGAAGCAAGAAGTATCGCATCGCGGTAATTCCCAAGGGAACGACCCACGAGTTTTGGAAATCAGTCCATTACGGAGCGATGCAAGCCGCCAAAGAACTGGGCAATGTGGAAGTGCTCTGGAAGGGGCCGCACTTGGAAAGCGATCGCGACAGCCAAATTAGCCTGGTGCAGGACTTCATCACGCAAAAGGTCGACGGCATTTGCCTGGCGCCGCTCGATTCGCAAGCCCTGATCGCTCCGATTCGGGAAGCGAAAGAAGCGGGCATTCCATCGGTGATATTCGATAGCGGTCTGGATGATGAATCGCTCTATATCAGCTATGTCGCCACCGACAACTATCAGGGAGGCGTCCTGGCCGCTCGGCGAATGGCGGATATTTTGAGCGATAATGCCGCCCCGAAGAACTAGCCCACGATTTCAGTTAGCCGTGTTGCGTCGGCTCCATTCGCTGCTTGCCGCAACTTCGATCGCCCCCCGACTCCCTCTTTGACACGCGCCGCGCCAACCCTTAGGCTCAGCAACTGAGGCATTCTTAGCGGCCAAGGTTCGATCGTCTGCATCGAAGGGCACCTCTGCCGCGGGAACAGAAACGAGGCAGCGGCATGTTGACCGTTCGTTCTCCCGCACCGCTGGGAATGGTCCCCACGTTTGGCTTTGGCGACCGCCTCGGTCTGGCAACTCTTGGCCATCTCGACGCCTGGCGGGCCAGCGGTGGAACGATCCAACCAGTCTTTGCCCAGCATTCACTGTGCGAATTGGTGCATAGCGGACGGAAAGCCACCGACGCGATGCGCGACACGCTCGCCGCCCTCACCTTGGGGAACTTCACGGGCAATTGGGGAGCGGATGCGGATCATTTGCACACGCCCGAGGACATTAACACCGCCGCCAGTGCAGGCTTCACCACGTTCACCTTGGATGCCGCTGCGTTTGTCGATCGCAGCGCGGATCACTTGCCAGTCAAAGAGGTCGATCAAAAATTCCTGGCGCTGAAGGACGATCTGCACTGGGCGGATGATTATCGCGGTTCACTCGATATTCCCGAACTTCCCGCTGCCGTCTTTGACCGAACCGAACTACGCCGGGCGGCTCTCAAATACGGTCGCGGCATTGCTCACGCGGTAAAGCTGGCCGCGCATGCCGACCGCATCGTGAGCAAACGCCGTGAAACGTACGAAATCGAAGTCACCTTCGCCGATGCTGGCGGAGCCGTTACGCCGCTCGAGCACTATTTGATTGCCGACCAATGCCTGAAATCGAACATCCGGCTTGCCTCACTGGGATTGCGCTGGTCGCCAGGTCTTGAGCCGGCCGTCGATTTCCGCGGCGACCTGCGACAGTTCGAAAACGAGCTCACAGCCCACGCCGCCGTGGCGCGCAAACTGGGCCCCTACAAGCTGTGCCTGCATCATGGCTCGGATAAATTCCGCCTGTATGAAATCTTTGCCCGCGTCACGCGCGGCTTGTTTCATGTGAAAACGGCTGGAACCAGTTACCTGGAAGGGCTGCGCGTCGCTGCACGCCACGAGCGGCGCTTATTCCGGCGCGTCATTGATTTCGCCCGCCAGCAGTTCGACCGTGCCCGTGGCTCTCAGGAAGTTTCTGCCCGCCTGGACCAGGTTCCGCAAGCGGCCGCGATTCCCGATGACGTTAAGCTGGAGCAACTCTATTTGGACGAACCCGCGGGACGACAGATTCTGCATGTTACCTTTGGCTTTGTCTTGGCCGATGCGGCGCTCGGGCCGATGCTGCACGATGTGCTCGCTGCCCATCCCGAGACCCATCGCCAGGTGCTTTCCCGGCATTTGGGTCGACATCTTGAGTTTCTGAATCGGGGGTTGGGCGAGAACAACAAGCCTGCGAGACCCAAACGAAGCCAAAAGCCGGCAGCCGATCAAGCCGTGTAGTGGCGTCTTCGGCCGTCTCCCTTAATCCTTCTGATTGCGTCGTTCGCGATACTTGCGCAGCGCAGATTCGGCAGCATGGCGAATCGAAGAATTCGAGCGGTTCTGGGCATACTTCTGCAGGATTGCCAAGGACTTCGGGCCACCTACGTCCCCCAGGATATCCAGGCCCCGCTTCCGAATCTCCTCGTCATCCGCCTCCATCGCTTTGATCACGGGCTCTTCGGCTGGTTGCCCCATCGTCTTGAGCGCCTTAACGGCTGTGTAATACAAGCTCTTGTCACCAACAAATTCAACAAGTTTAGCGGCTACCTCGGGAGACTTGCTGATGCTGCCGAGCGCCTCGATGGCATTGCGGACGCTGCTTTCATCGACCGAGTCCACCAGCTTCATCAGCGCTGGAACATTGGCTTCCGTCCCCCAAGTTTCGAGACATTTCAGGGCAGCGCTTCGTTCGCTTGAATCGCGCACCAGGACGTACTTCTCGACGGCCTGCGCGACTTCGTCACGGACGCCGGGGATCAAGTCCATGCGTGAGAGTTCGCTCAGGAGGAGATATCGACTGGTGTTGGAAGGTGGGTTCTCGAGCTTGCCAAGTAAAGCGCGAACATCCGGAGATTTGTCGCGAGATTTTTCCAGTTCCTCTGCCTGCTGCTTGGCAGCCAAGCGAGCTTGGAAATCGGTTTCGCTTTCTTGCTCACCAAGGTTGTACTCAAACTTGACTGGTACTCGGATCTCGGAACTAGCCTCGCTTCGCACATGGATATAGTTCATCTCGCACGCCAAGGGGATGCCGCGTTCCACATCGAATTGCACGCTTCCTTCGCCAATCGAAGCAAACAATTTTTCATTATTCCCTTTCTGGATGGCTACGAGTTCATGTCTCTTCAAGATGGACAATAACTTGCCGTTTCTCTGGCCCAGTTGATACGTTACTTTTTCGACAATCGGGATCATCGAAATCTCGACCTGGCGCGGATAGCCGGGCAGTCCGCGGCGCGGGTCGTAGTAACTGGGATTCGACCGCGTTTCGACGGTGACGGTGTAAACGCGGCTTGTTTCCCATGTCGTTTCCCCCTCGTCCGGCAGCTTATCGACCACCATCGACGAAAAATTGCCGATCAGCGCTGGCAGCATCGCGTCCCCCTTCTCGGCAATGATCTCCCCTTTGTTCGAGGTCAACATTTCACCATTGCAGTGAGTCCCGCGCTGCCCAATCACATGGTCTTGCATTGAGAAACCGCTGAAGTTCAAGACCTGGAAATTCTCTGAATCCAGTCCGAGTTGCACTTCCACGAACGCTACCGCGGGCGTCACTCGTTGCATCATGGCAGCACTGTCCGCGGGCACTGTTCCTGCGGTCGCGCTGGTTGCCAATCCCTTGCTCTGCAAAAGGGTCTTCACTTCGTCAATGGGAACTGCGAAACCCACGTTGGAAACATCGTTCCCGATCAGCTTGGCACTATTCACGCCGATGACTTCGCCGTTCATGTTGAATAATGGACCACCGCTATTGCCGGGATTGATGTTCGCGTTGACCTGAATCAATGAGGTCTCTTCATTCACGATGCCGGCAATCGTCCCTTCCGTGGCCTTCACGGACTTACCCAGCACGTCGGATAAAGGAAAGCCGACCGCCACCACTTTTTGGAGCAGCCCCAGACCACTGGAATCTCCCAGGGGAACCGCTGGTAAGTTGCGTGCTTCGATCTTCAGCACTGCCAGGTCATGCCGTGCATCGCGGGCGACAACTTTTGCATCGTACTTGCGACCTTGCAGGCTGATGCTCACCCGTTTTGCCCCCTTCACCACGTGATCGCATGTCACCAGAATGCCGTCCGAGTGCACGACGAAGGCCGTACCAGAGCCTTCGCCAGCAGTTTGTCCCTCCAGAATCTTGCGTACGTTTTGTGTTCCTGCGCGACTCGGGATGTACGTCACCATGCCGGAGTGCGATGCGCCGCGCGCTTCGCCAAAATCCATTTTCATGCTGAAATGGTACGGATAGCGTTGACCGTTTTCCCAGCGATAAGCCAAATTTCCAGCCGCGGTTGGAGCTGTTTCGGCAGCAATTGGAGCGGCTGTTGCAGGGGGCGTGGTTTCTGTTTCAGACCCATTGCCGGTGCTGCCAAACGTGTTTTGAGCGAATGGATTATCGGAACTCGGCGGCGGAGAAAAATCAGTCGGATTGGCAGGAGGAATGTTGTTCGCGGCTGCCAACTCCGTCGGCGTGGGTGGGATTGCTGGCGGAGGCGGAGTGAAGGAAGCCGGCGGGCTGGTGTTGGGAGTCGAGTTCGGCTCTGCCGGCGGTGTGACGCTCGGAGACGTTACGGCGGCCGCAGGGGCAGAGACGGATGGCGCGGCCGCAGGGGCCGGCTGAGATAAATCCGGGGGCACCTGCGCAACCTTGGGAGGCGAAGCAATGCGAGTCACGGCCAAGGTGAAGATCACCAACAAAACCAACACGCCGAAGCCGCCGGCACCGACGGTCACCATCATCACCCAGGCGGGAGTTGGATCGGTCGCTGGCTGTTGATAGGCCGCTTGCTGACCGTGGGGTGACGGTCCCGAGGGTGAAGGACCAAAACCGCTGGAGGAGAAACTATCCAGGGGGCCGGCAGCCGGTTGCTGCTTCGGCTGTTGCGGAGGTTGCTGCCGCTGAAGGCCGGACTGGGGGCGCATTGCAGCGCGCTGGCCGGCTGCAAATGGATTTTGCGGAACAGGTTTGGATGGAGGTTGCGAAAATGGATTCGGAGTTGCTGCTCGCGATGGAGTCGCAGGCGGCCGCTGCAGTTTACGCGACTGGGGCGTCGCCTGCGAATCGCTGGCAACTTGCTCTGCCTTGAAAACTTCCTTGCACAGGTAACATCGAACCGCGGCGCCAATCACTGGAGCCTTGGCAACCTTCAACTCACCGTCGCAATGGGGGCAAACAAGCTTGTAGGGCATGCGTCACCTGATTCTTTCAGAGCTGTAACCACCCCCCAATATTAGCGACCCCCGAGTGGATCTTAAAGTGTATCGACGGAAATTCACGAAAAATTCCCGAATCGGGCCTAATATGCCTTGGCGAACACTCCCCGGCGCAAGCTTGGTTGCCCCGTGAAAATGCATTTGCCGGGCTCATCTTCGCCGGCGATCGGCACGCAGCGAATGGTGACCTTCATCTCTTTGATCAGGTTATTTACTTCGGGCGTATCCACAAAGTGACATAACGCAAAGCCGCCGTGAATCTCTTCCTTTTTCGGCGTGAAGTACGCTTTGAATTCCTCCAGGGAATCGATCTTTCGCGTGTTCTCTTCTCGCAGCTTCAACGCTCGATGGAACAAATTCTGCTGCATGGAAGTCAACATCGCAGCAATCCCGCTCACAAACTCGCCGCGCGGCATTGAGACTTTTTCAGCCGTATCACGGCGGGCGACGAAGACAGCATCCTTAGCAATATCTTTCGGGCCGACCTCCACTCGCAAAGGAACTCCTTTCTTCACATGCTGCCAGTTCTTTTCCCCGCCGCGGAGATCGCGATCATCAATGAAGACGCGCACCGGCAACTGGTCGTACAACTGGGCTTCAAGTTCCGTCTTGAGTTTCGCCACATACTCCAGCACGCCGGCCTTATCTTCTTCGCTGCGATAGATGGGCAGCAAGACAACGTGCTTTGGCGCTAGTCGCGGTGGCAGCACCAGGCCGTCGTCGTCGCTGTGCGTCATGATCAGCGCGCCGACCAGCCGCGTGGAGACGCCCCAACTGGTGGTCCAAGCGAACTGCGTCTCGTTGTTTTGATCGAGGAACTTGATCTCCTGCGCTTTGGAAAAGTTCTGCCCCAGGAAGTGGCTCGTTCCCGCTTGCAGCGCTTTACGATCCTGCATCATCGCTTCGATCGAGTACGTATTCACCGCGCCTGGAAAACGCTCGCCGGCAGTCTTCTCTCCTTGGATCACGGGCATCGCCATGTACTCTTCGGCGAAGGTGGCGTAGACCTTCAGCATCTGCATCGTTTCGACAACCGCTTCTTCTTGCGTGGCGTGAGCGGTGTGACCTTCCTGCCACAGGAACTCGGCCGTGCGGAGGAAGAGCCTGGTCCGCATCTCCCAGCGAACGACGTTGGCCCACTGATTGATCAGAATCGGCAGGTCGCGGTAGGACTGCACCCAGCGGGCGTAAGTCGAGCCAATAATCGTTTCGCTCGTCGGACGAACGATCAATGGTTCTTCCAACGGGCCGGCAGGACGCAACTTCCCCTCCGCATCGGGCTCGAGCCGATGATGGGTGACCACCGCGCATTCTTTCGCGAAGCCCTCAACGTGGTCGGCTTCTTTTTGCAAGAAGCTGAGCGGAATGAAGAGGGGAAAGTAGGCGTTTTCGTGGCCGGTGGCTTTGAACATGCCGTCGAGGACGCGCTGCATGTTCTCCCAGATCGCATAGCCCCAGGGCTTGATCACCATGCAGCCGCGAACGTCGGAATTCTCCGCGAGGTCGGCCGCCTTGATCACCTGCTGGTACCACTCGGGATAATCATCGCCCCGCGTCGGTGTAATTGCTGTCTTGGCCATGAAACTGCATGTAAAAGAGGTTGAGAATCCGTTCCGCTGCCCAAATCTATTGGGTTGAAAGATGCCATTGTAGAGGCGGAGGAAGTTCTACGGGAGGCACGTCATCAGGGGACGTGCCCCTCGTCAAATCCATTCTTCATCGTCCGCGGCAAAACTTGCGAGAAGCAGGTCGATTGCTGGCACCTTGGGTGGGTTTGTCGCCGGTGCTGCCGAACGGTTTGCCAGCGGTAATACGGCCGGCTGAGATTGCTGCTGGGGCATAGCCAAAAACACGGACGCAGAATCGGGTGCCGTCGATGTAATTGGCGCAGGATTGGCTGCCACGCGCGAACTGCTCGCTGCCAAGGAGGCAACGACGCCATTCGACGTCCGCAGATTTAATTGATAGAGTCCCGTCGGCCCACCGCGACCACTGGCCAGCACCAGCGGATTGAAGGTGCGGTTCTCAAAGCTGGTCACGCTGACAAAGTAGTAATCACTGCGGACAAAACGATAGTTCAAGGTGTCGGTCGCTCCCACACCTCCCTGATTGGCGATCGCAAGTTGCCTCCCCGAGACATCGAACAATCTCACGAAGGTGTTGAGTTTGGTCGTTCCGGCTCCCCGCTTCATCGCGCTGGCCGATAGATCGGAACCAGCGGCGGCATAAATGCGATAGATGTCGACATCCTTGGCGGTGCCAATGGTGGAACGGACAATGGCCGAGTTGGTTCCCGCTTGGCCAAGTTGCGTGAGATGGTGTTGGGCAGTGTAAATCGTGTCGTCTGCGGTGCTGTTGAGAGTCCACCCGATATCCTTCAGTGCGGCTGCATCGAGTTGACTCATTAGTTTGCGCGTACCGTTGGTGATGCTGGGGTCCATCATCACCTCCAGCTGATCGCTTTTCACTCCGTCGGCAAAATGGGAACTACTCGCCGGCGGTGCGACTCCGCCATTGGCTGCCATGGTGGCCGGTCCGGTGAACTTCCCTGCGGAGATCAGCCGCCCCCAGGAATCGTTGCCGCTGTGAATTCCTAACACATGCCCCAATTCGTGCATCGCGACGGAAACGAAATCGGTTTCACCGCTACTTAGCCCGGCGGTTGTAAGACCGAAATGCCAAGGGGTCCCCACGGTGTCGAACGTAATCGAGCCTCCCCAGGTCGCGAAGTCAGTCTTGATGGCAGTGAGCGCCCCGGGTTCGCCCCGCGCATCGATCGCATCGAACCAGGCGTCAGAGCCATTTGCCGACCAACCGCCAGAACCTCCTTCCGCCAACGTACTGCCAGAAAAGCTGCGACCGCCGGCGTAAATCACCAGAGTGTCGGCCGCGATCCTGGGATTGTTCACCCGCTGGGTTGCTCCCGTTCCCGGATGAGTAAGTGCCGCGGACCAGGTGTTCGACCCACTGGGAACAATCGGGTCGAGCGTATCCGCGAGCCGCTCGCCGAGCATTTTCCCCGCATGTTCTAGCGCCGTCCGGTGGGCCGGATCGGTAAAGAAGCCATTGGTGTCGAAGCGATAGTCAAAGACGAATTTGACAGTCATCAGACGTCGATCTTCGAGTGGCTCGAAGGCGATGCGGCGAACGACGCCAGAATGATTCCGCCCCCGCGGGAACCGACGCGAGATTCCATTCGAACGAAAAAGTTGTCGAATTTGCATGACAAGAAGACTGCCGAAAAAGGGGACGCCGACGACCGCGGCTTGCACTGCCAGTTTAGGAGCAGCTGGCAAACGTTGCCAAATTGGGTCGCGGGAAATTGCACGGCAGTTTGTTTCATCGGCCTATTGACTGGAAAATCGTTAAACTCGTCTCAGTTTGCCAGCACCGCAGATCGACTCAATTCCCGGGGACATTGGCCAAAAAGAGAGGATTCTGCGAAATTTCAACCGTTCCGGGCTCGTCATCGCTTCTGCCGACCAATTTAAGCCCCTTGCCGACCTGCGGACTATTTCGGTAGACTACTCGGCTTCCCTTCGAGTCGGGGTCATCGACTTTGAACCTCAAATGAGCGTTGGTCAGGAGTTCTGCAGTGGGTGTAAAGAAATCGGGACGCGGACGCCGCAAGTTGGGTCGCAAGAAACGCCGTATGCGTGCTCGGATCCGTCATCGCAAGAAATAACGAGGCGCGGTAAAACTGCACCAGCAACCAGTCTGTTCCTCTGGACGATGTTGCGGATGCGCTCGTTTTCAAAGGTCGCCCGATGAACGCTCTGCCTCGCCTCAAACCCTCTCGCGAAGAGGTTCCTGCCGGCGAAAATCTGTGCAACCATTGCACGGCCAAGTGCTGCAGGTACTTCGCCCTGCCGATTGAGAAGCCCGAAGATCGCAAGGGTTTCGACTACGTGCGGTGGTTCCTGCTGCATGAGCGAGCCAGTGTTTTCATTGAAGACGATGTGTGGTACCTGCTGGTTCACACTACCTGCCGCCATCTGCAGCCGGACAATCGCTGCGGCATCTATTACACCAGGCCGCAAATTTGTCGGGACTATTCCACCACCGGCTGCGAATACGAAGACGACTGGACCTACGAGTATTACTACGAGCTGCCCGAACAGGTGGCCGAGTACATCGATGCACGCTTCAACAAGCCGGGAAAACCCGGCTTTCGCACCCCCCGGCCTGAAGCGTTTCCGGTTCTGTAGGTGCGAGCGATTCGCACCCGCGAACCGCAACTCTACTGAAGCAGCTCTTGAATCTTGGCTTCGATTTCCACTTCATTGGCACCGTTCCACTTGGCGACCAGTTTGCCAGTCTGGTCGTAAATCCTTATTTCTGGAATGCCGTCGGTAATCCCGAACGCATCAAATGCGTCGCCCTCGCCAGCGTACTGATAGTGGTCGAACTGGGCCTGCTGCTCCGCCAGGAAAGCTTTTACTTCTGGCGTGGCGTCGGGCTCATCCACACTGACCGACATCACTACAAACGGCTTGTCGGCAAACTTTCGCGAAAGCGCCACGGTCCCTGGAAATGCTCTCACGCAGGGACCGCACCAGGTCGCCCAAAAATCGACCAGGACGACCTTCCCCGGGTGCGAGGCCACCGCTCTTTCGAAACCAGCAACGTCGATTTCGGTCAGCTTGACAGACGAATTATCGACTCCACCCGGCGGCGTAACCGGAGGGACTGCCGTCGGTGCCGAGGTTTCACAACCGATGAGACCGACCGAGAGAATCAAGACTACGAGACTGCCGCTGATTTTCTGCCGCATGTTTGCTGGCTCCGAAGAGAACAAAAACTGATCCCCCGATTATACCCGTAGAAACTCCGGCCAGAGGGCGTCACTAACCAGCAATCCCTGGCGCGTGAGGCGAACGTTGTCGCTATCGACCTTTAGCAAGCCGAGCGCTGCAAAACGGTGCAGTGGCTCTCCTGCCAGTTCTTCCAGCCGAAAACCGGTGGCTTTTTCAAAGGGGCCGATCGCAATTCCTTCTAACCTGCGCAGGGCGAAAACAAAGCGTTCCCGGGCACGGTCTTCGGGTGCCAATTCTTCCCGCTCTGCCACGGCAGACTCCCCAGCTAGCACCCTTTCCAGCCACTTCGTCGTGCTGCGATGATTTACCTCGCGGATGCCGCGAACATAACGTGCGGCACCAGGGCCCACCGCGAAATATTCGTTCCCCAGCCAGTACGTTTCGTTGTGCCGGCAGCGATGGCCCGCCCGCGCGAAGTTCGAAACCTCGTAGTGCTCCAGTCCGGCCGAGGTGATGCCGTCAATCGCCGACTCATACTGCTGGCGCTCGGTTTCTTCGTCCAGCGTTCGCAACTCCCCCCGCTGAAGCCTCGACCAGAACTGCGTGCCACGTTCCCAAGTCAGGCCGTAAGTCGACAGATGATCGGGACCAAGTTTCAGGGCGGCCTGCAGATCATGTTGCCATTCGGCGAGCGTTTCTCCCGGCGTGCCGAAGATCAAATCCAGCCCAACCGAATCGGCGACGCTGCGGGCGGCGGCGAAAGCGGTGGCGATATCTGCCGGGCGATGGTCACGTTCCAGCAGTTCCAGTTTTCGCGGCGAGAACGACTGTACCCCCAAATTGATTCGTGTCACGCCATGCGACCGTAAAACCGCCAGTCGCTCGGCATCGAGCAAATCAAGCGGGTTGGCTTCCACGCTGAACTCTCCTCCAGTGGCCAAAGGAAAGGAACTTCGCACCAGCGCGAGCAATTTATCCAGATCAGCAGCCGGCAGATGAGTGGGCGTTCCACCGCCAAAGAAAAGGGTTTCGACGTCGCGCGGCTGGCCCGTCGCTTCGCGAACGAGCTCCAATTGCAGAGCCGACAGAAACCGAGGTATCAGGTCATCCCGCCCCGCAACCAACGTGAAGTTGCAGTAGCCGCAGCGATGGCGGCAAAAGGGGACGTGAACATACGCCCCCCGCGGCCAGGTCAATTCCGTCGGCAATGGGGATGGTAGTGAATCGACGTTGCGACCGTCGTCGTTGTTATTCACGCAACCGAATTTGGCGTGCTGAGTAAGGCCCGAAGACTTTCATCATCGTTCCTTCCTGGCTGGTGCCGTTCTTCGCCATCGCTCGGTTCCAGGGAACAGAGTAGCCGGCAACCACCCCCGTGTTCGAATCGGCCACGTACACGATGGTATTCGCCGGACGCGTGTTCCCGGTGACGTTGTTGATCGTGATCAGCCCCGTGACCATCACATACGCCGGTGCTTTCCCTTTTTCTGGCGGCAGGTCACCAAGCACGTTGACTTTGAAGATCCCGCCGGCGGCATTTCCGGTGGGCATGACCCAACAGGTCAAGTCGCCGGTGAGAAAGTCCAGGGCATAAATCCCTTCCACTTCGTTGTCGATCGACCCCGTGGCCATGGAAAACGAACTCGCCCCATGCGACGCTGTCGCCTTCAGACGCAGTTCCTGCAGGAAGCTCTGAGCACTATCAGCCGACGCTGGCCCTGTCGACCACTGCCAGCCGGCCAGCAAGCCCAGCGCTCCGCCCAAAGGCAAAGCACAGGCAAGTCCCAGAGAGAAAATCAACGCCAAACGACGCGAGCGACGGGACATGACAGTTCTTTCTACAACGAAGGAGACTTGAGAATAGGACCGGCTACTTCCATTGGTCATCATAGCGAACGTACCGTACCACCGCAAAGATTGCCCGGCGAATTAACAAGCCCGCAGCCTGGCTTATGCTTCCGCAACCGTCACCTTCACCATTTTGTCACCCTGGGCAATCGAATCCACCACGTCTTGCCCTTCCAAAACTTTGCCGAAAACCGAATGTTTGCCATCCAGCCAAGGAGTCGCAACGTGGGTGATGAAGAACTGCGAGCCGTTGGTATTAGGCCCCGCATTCGCCATCGAGAGGATGCCCGGCCCGCTGTGCTTCAGGTCCTTGTGGAATTCATCCTTGAACTTGTAACCCGCGTCGCCGGTGCCAGTTCCTTTGGGGCAGCCGGTTTGGATCATGAAATCGGGAATGACCCGGTGGAACTTCAGGCCGTCGTAGAAGCCTTGGCCGGCGAGTTTCTCAAAATTGGCGACGGTATTGGGGGTTTGTTCGGCGAACAATTCGAGACGGATGGTCCCTTTGTTGGTTTCGATCGTGGCTACTTTCATGGTCGGTATCAGTCCTGCGGAGAGGCGAGAAAACGAGTTATAGTGCACCCAAGATTATTGTGACGCCGAACGCACCTTTCGACCACCCGGGGACGCCGTGCTCCCCCCGCACCGCTTGCCATGAAAGCATCCCGGAAAAAGCCGCCGTCAACCGTCGCCAGCGATGCTTCTTCCCCTTTTCAATCCTCGTTGACTTCGCCGAGCCTGACCCCGATCTTGAGCGCCGGCCTGATCGCGTTGGTTGTTGCAGTCGTCGTTGCCATGCCCTTGGTTGTCAGCGAAGGAGCGATTGCCTTCGGGACCCAGGTTCCAACGGCGATGCTGATTTTTATCCTTGTGATTGGCTGGAGCTTACTTGGTCTTCAGCGCACGGGCTCACTTCAGCCCGTTGACCCTTCGCCCGTTCGCCCCTCTTTCATTGCCTGGAGCGCTGCCGCGCTCATCGCCTGGCACACCCTTAGCGGCCTGGTTCATTTGACCAGCAGCAATGGACGCTCGGTTCTAAATGCAACTTGGCTCTGGCTCAGCTTGGGGGCGGTCGCGTGGCTCATCGGCCGAATCATTACTTCCACGCGGCAAGTCCGAGGATTGATGGCCGTGATGATCGCTGTGGGGGTCGTGCTTGCTTCACATGCCGGCTATCAGTATCTGGTTAGCTTTCCGGCACTGCGGGCTCAGTTTGCTGCCGATCGGCAGGAGATGCTCGCTGGCTCCGAACAGCAATACTTGCCAGGGACGCCCGAATACGAACTCTTGAAGAATCGAGTGCAAAGCCCCGAGCCACTGGCGACGTTTGCGCTCACCAATTCATTGGCCGGATTTCTTGCCCCCTGGCTCGTCGTGGCGGCGATGGTCAGTTTGCAGATGGGAGTGGGACTGTGGAGTAAGCAGCATCGCAACTGGCTGGACTTCGTTCGCCTTGCTGGTGGCATTCTGGTGGTGGTCGCACTGGTGGCGGTTCTCCTGCTGACCCATAGTCGGACAGGAGTTTTGGCAGCGATCTGCGGCTGCGTCCTCTTCGTGCTGCTGACCTATTCGCCACATGGTGCAGTTCGAAATCGAATGATCGCAGCAGGAGTCGGCGCGGCCGTCCTTGGTCTTGCGGCCATTTTTGGTTTTAGTGCCCTCGACCCAGCGAATTGGCTGGGAGTTCATGCCTCGGTTCTTTACCGCTTGGAGTACTGGCATTCGACACTCCAACTGCTCGGCAACTTTCCCATCTTTGGTTGTGGGCCGGGAAACTTTCAGGATTACTATCCGCAGTTCAAATTGCCGCAAGCCAGCGAAACGGTTGCCGACCCGCACAACTTTTTGATGGAGGTCGCAGCGACGGCGGGAATACCGGGGCTGATGTTGCTGCTGATCGTGCTCGGTTCGATCGGCTGGATCATCGGGCCAAATTGCAGTCGAGAGATTGGCGAGCAAGCTCCCGAGAATTCCAACAGCCCGCCCAGTCGCGACGTCTGGCCCATCTACGCCGGCGCGTGTGGCGGACTTCTCTTTGCCTGGCCCTTCGGCCTGTTGGTTGGTTATCCCGCAGAAAACTTGGGCAGTAGCGGCTTGCCGGTCTTTCTGGTGCTAGGCCTGCCGCTGCTCCTCGCGACCTTGGCCACGTTGCACGAGTGGGTGCTGCATGGCACGTGGACCCTGGGTGATATGGGAATTATTTTCGCCACGTTGTTCCTTAATCTGCTCGCTGCCGGCAGCACGTCATTTCCCGGCGTAATTGTCACCGCTTGGATTTGTGGTGCGTTAGTCGCCCGCGAAGAATCTCGAATTTCAACCGAAGCTGAGCCTACGACGCAGCGCGATACTTTCGTTCCTTGGCTCGCGCTGGGTGCTGGATGTTTGTTGGCGGCTGCCTGCTACTTCACTGCCTATCGTCCCGTGTTGCAATCGCGGGTGCGAGTGGAAGAGGGGCAAGCGCTGCATCTGCTTGGTCGTGTTGCCCAGGCAGAAGCCGCCTATCGAGCGGCGGCCGCCGAAGATCCTTGGTCCCCTGTTCCCTGGCAAAACCTGGCCGTGCTGCAACTTCAACTGCGACAATCGGTGGAGCGTGCTTCCTTCGACGCCGCACTCGCGGAAGCCACGGACGAAATGCTGGCCCGCTCTCCGCATTCGTCCAACAGTTGGCTGCAAGTCGGCAACTGGAAGCTATTGGCCTATCGCTTCACCGGCCGGGATTCGTTTCTGGAAGAAGCAGTGCGGGCGTACGAAATCGCTGCCGGCTTCTATCCCAACGGTGCGTTCCTCCACGCGCAACTCGCCTGGGTGCATCATCTCCGCCGCGACGATCCCGCCGCCCAGCATGAAGCGCAGCTCGCCTTGCAACTCGATAGCACGCATTCGCATGCTGAGCGAAAACTAGCCGCGCGGCGTTTGGAAGATGTCGGTGCCGAGTTCACCAAAACGGCCGAACCCCTGCCGGAGCTCTCGGCCTTGGAAATCATGCACAAGCTTCAAGCTCAAGAGACCACGAATAACGCGAAGGAAATTCAGGACCGCTGATCTTCGTTAATCACTTCAAATGAATGATCATGCTTGCCGATATTTGGCATGCTCCTCTGCCTTCATTCGTGTGATTCGAATTATTCGTGGTTCTTCCCCATTTTCTCGCGAACTTACTTCTTCAGCTTCGTGATCAAGAACTTCGTGATAGACCCATACTGCTCATCCTTCTTCTGCGGATAAGACAGGACCACCTCGACCCCCGCATCGTGCAGCTTCTCGGCCAACTTCACGCCATAGACGGCAGAATGAGTTGGATCGGGCTCTTCCTTACCGAGCACCGGCTCTTGCTTCTGGTTCGGATAATCGAGATAGATCGGCGGGTCGTTCTTGTCGACCAATTCGATCGGCGAATATTCCTTGATCCAGGGGAGCACCTTTTCGCGATTGGCCAGCAAAAGGTCGAACTCCTGGCCACGGCTCCGACCTTTTTCCGCAAAGCCAAAAGCATGCCCGCCGTAGATCGAATTCGAAATCCACTCCCGGAGTTCCTTCGGATCGAGCGAAGTCTGCGCCCCGCTCACTGCTGCGGCTTGCAGTTTGGAGGACTCGCGCGCGATCGGATCGCTGCTGTTCTTGTCGGCAATGTCGTTATGCAGCGCGAGCCAGAGCGAAGTACACGCTCCTGCCGAACCCCCCGTCGCACCGATCCGTGTTGGATCGATGTTCCATTCTTTCGCTTTGGAACGAATCGTTTGCAGTGCTCGGGCCGCATCATGTAGGGGAGCCTTTACCGGCGGTTCGACCTTCTGCTCCATCGCCTGCGCGATGAAACGATAGTTGACCGCCGCTACTGAAATGCCGGCATCGAGAAACGGCTGAATCACCGTTGTGCCGTAGCTGGTCTTATCACCGTTAACCCAGCCACCGCCATGAATCAGCAGCACGACGGGGGTCGGCTTGTCCGACTTCGCCTGCCAGAAATCAAACTTCTGCCGCTCGGACTCTTTGCCGTAAGCGTAGTCCGCGACAGTCGGTTCAGAGCGCTTCGGCGGAGCCTTCTTCGCAGGCTGAGCTTTTTTGGCTGGCTCCGCCTGTTTAGTTTCTTGAGCAAAAATGCTGCCCGACAAAACCAGGCAAAGAACTAGGGTGAGGAATGAAACTCGACGCATGGGAACCTTTCGTGTTTAGGAAGAGAGAGGAAATCGGCATGCTCGGCGGCAGATCCACGGTAAGGCGCACGCTAGCGCAAAGGTGAGCACCACTCCCGTCCCGTGATTGCTCTCGCGCTGGCTAAGGTCGCGGATGATCGCAGGGCGTTCGAGAGTCGTCTGAGTTGATGCCGATTCAAAGTAAACATCGCCGGGAGCCTGCCGGTACTTCCAGTCATCCGTAAATTCGGTAAGCCACCACGTCTGCGGACCACTATCTTCGGGCAACTTCAACGTGCTCAGTAGCGACATCCGCGTAAACGGCTCGAGCGGTTTGGACCATTCGGCTTTGCCGGTCCAAGGCTCTAGGGGGGCGTCGCGGAAGCTTCCCTCGTAGCGCGCGTCGGAAATGAAATAAATCTGCAGCGTTCGCGATTGAACATGCAATTCGTTCGCTGCCGCATCCGACTCTGGTTCGCGATACGGGAAGAGGGGCGCATCGGTATCGAACGAGATACGAAGCGCGGCCGCCTCGATTTCCTGTGCGGCGCCCGGCGATTCGATAGTCTCGTTCGCATCCGGTTCATCCACTGGCGCAACCTTCATCGCCGTAAACTTCCACTTCTGGGCGATGTAAGGTTCGGCCCACTTTTGTACGGCGTCCGTCATCGCAAAATCATGATCCTTCAACCATTCTGTTAACGCTTCGGCTGAATCTGCCGAGAGAACGACCGTGTCGAAACCGGCGACACGTTTTTCCTGCAGCACTTCGACCGAGCCGACAGCCGCTGTCGGTGGCGGAACGGCGGAACAGCCAATCGAGCAGGGCCGACGCCCGCCGACATAACGCACTTCTGGTGCGGTCAAATTCATGAGTGTCGTAAAGGCACTGTCTCCTGCCTCATCCAGTTCCGGTTCATTGGGGGTCGGAACAATGAACCCAACATTCTTGTCGTCGGTTTGAAAGGATGCCTGCCGAATGAAGTGCTGTCGCTTGGCGACCGGATCCCAGAGGATGATGACTCGTTGATCGGCATTGACCACAAACTTCCCCGCGGAAGCCACCGAGCAGCACGCATCACTGGCCGCAGGTTCGGCAAACCACACGCAGACAACGATTGCCGCCAGCCACCAACCAGATCGTTGAAAATTAAGGCTCATTTCTTCCTCCCCGCCACTCGTTCCGCCAGTGATTGTAAATTTGCCCCACGCAGCGCTCCTTCCAGCAACTCCGGCAAGTTCTGCGGCGTGCACGCAAACGAGGGAATGCCCAGCGAGGCCAGTTTCCTGGCGTGGGCCTCATCGTAACAAGGTGCACCACTGTCATTCAACGCAAGCAAGCAGATCACGCGTACGCCACTCGCCACCATCTCTTCCATCCGACGGAAAAGCTGGGCTTGGTTGCCTCCCTCGATCAGATCACTGATGAGGAAGAACAACGTCTGCTTGGGGTCCGTGATGAACTTTTCGCAGTACGCCACCGATTTGTTAATATCCGTGCCGCCGCCGATTTGCACGCCAAACAGCATCTCGACTGGGTCGTTGCCGCACTGCTCCGTCAGGTCGACCACTTCCGTATCGAACGCCACCACATGCGTATTGAGGGCCGGCAAACTGGCCAGGATGGAACCCATCACCGCTCCATACACCACCGAGTCCGCCATCGAACCACTTTGGTCCATATCGACAATCACCGTCCAGTGGTGCGACTTCTGCGCTCGCGAATAAAAGTAAACTCGCTCCGGCACAATCGTCTTCAAGGCCGGCTGATAGTTTTTCAAGTTCCGGCCGATCGTCCACTTCCAATCGATGGCACTCGCATTAGGAAGGGGCGAATGCTCGCGGCGATTGAGCACGCCAAGCACTGCCTGCCGAATTTTTTGTTCCAGTTCGAGCTTGATCTTCTCGACCACCGCTCGCACCACCATCCGTGCCGTCTCTTTGGTTCGTTCTGGGATTTGCCCGCTGAGGGACAAGAGCGTGCCGACCAATTGCACGCTGGGCTGCACGTTTTTCAACGTCTCAGGCTCGAACAATAGCTGCTTCAGCCCTTTGCGTTCGATCGCATCCTGCTGGATGACGCTGACCACATCTTCCTTGAAGTAATTCCGAATATCACCCAACCACTTGGCGAGTCGCGGCGAAGAGCCTCCCAAGCCGGCCGTTCGTTTCGTGCCGTCCGCTTCTGATTCTGTCTCGTCGTAAATCGCAGCGAGGGCGGCATCCATTTCCAACTGCTCGGCAGAAAGGGAACATCCGCCGGGCCCCATCTGCTGCAAATTATCTTGCGACGAAGCCCCCAGGATGAGCCGCCAACGTGCGAGCTGTTCCGCGGGAATCTCGGTCGCCATGTTCGGCCCCTCTATAGCAGGCCGTAGCTAGTCAACGTCTGTCGCAACTTCTGTTCTTCGGCCGGTTCCAGATTCGTCATCGGCAAGCGCATCTCCCCCGTATCACGCCCCAGCAGCTTCATTGCGGCCTTGATCGGGATCGGATTGGTCGAGAGCCCTAGCAAGTCGCGACAAAGATGGAACAACTTGTGATGCAAGCGGCAAGCTTCGGCCGTGTTCCCTGCGGCAAAGGCATCGACCAGGGCGATCATGTCTTGCGGCACGATGTTGCCCACGACCGAGATCACCCCTTCGCCACCAATCGACATCAACGGCAACGTCAGGCTGTCGTCGCCGCTGAGCACGGTTAGGTCGCTCGCGTTCAAAATCTGCGAAGCCTGGTCGAGCGAGCCGGTCGCTTCCTTCACCATGATGATGTTCTTAAACTCACCGACGCGGCAGATCGTCTGCGGCTCCATGTTCTTGGCCGAGCGACCGGGAATGTTGTAAACGCACAGCGGAATATCCACCGCTTCGGCCAACGCCTTGAAGTGCTGGTAAAAACCTTCCTGCGTCGGCTTGTTGTAGTACGGAGTCACAATTAACGCCGCATCCGCGCCGTCGCGGGCCGCTCGCTTGGTCAGCCGCAGTGCCTCGGCCGTGCTGTTCGAGCCCGTTCCCGCCATCACTTTGCAGCGCCCGGCAGCGATCTGAATCACCTCCGCAATTACCTTCTCATGCTCGTCATGCGACAACGTCGGCGATTCGCCGGTGGTTCCAACGGGAACCAGGCACCGCGTGCCGGCGGAAATCTGAAACTCCACCTGCTCTTTGAGCCGGGGATAGTCGACTTCGCCTCCCTTGAACGGAGTGATAATCGCGACCGACAACCCGGCATAGGCCGAACCTTTACGAGACATGGCGAACAGCTTCCGGCGAACGAGAAAGGAATGGGAATTGGTCCCAGGAATTTGCAAAGTAGTAGGCACACTCCGTGTGCCGTTGAGTAGCAGTCCGCGATCCAGTCCCGCCAAAGCAGCAGGGGCTTGGCAAACGGTCGCCTGGCGAACGGCACACGGCGTGTGCCTACTACTCTTCGTGACTTCGCAATTCTCCTGGATTTGGTCAAAGATAACAGTGGATTCGGAGGGGGGAAAGGGAGCGGGAAAAACGGGCGAATGGCGGATAAACGAGCAAATGGGCAAAGAGTAAAGGCAGGGACGGCAAACGAGGAATAGGGAAAGAGGCGAAACAGCGCCAAAGGCTCGCGCGGAAATGAACTGGCAAAGTGCTCGAAAAACGAATCACTTTTAGGCAAGCTTCTCCTCCCTTGTTGGGGCCAAACCGGGAACCGGCTGAACAACCCCCCGGAAGCCTTGTTTTGGAAACCTGTTTACACATCTTTTTTGTTTTTGATAAACTATTTAATAACAATGACTTAAAGTCGATTTTTCGCTCCTTTTCCAACCCGGACTGTAAACGGCTCTTTCAGGGGGATTGGAAACCACCTGAACAGGTGCCTGGCAACCTTTCTTAAACAGCCCAACGGCAAATCAGACTCCCTTGGGTTTCGCTCTCAACCCTCCGCCCCTTAAATCGTGACCCTGCCCATCCACACCGCGGGGCGAATCATTCTACGCAGTGCCTATGAATAATTAGATATCTCTGCGATTAGAATTTTAGTTTTTTTATCCCATCACCTACTTATCATTGGCGATATCGTCGAGCACTTTTCGTAAGCCGTCCAGGTTCAGTTTCAAGCCTTGTTCCGCGTCGATCTCGGCACGGTGATTCAGTACGCCGATTGGGCCGGTGTAGCCGCTGGCGAGAATCGTCTTCAGGATGGGCACGTCGTGCTTGCCGGAACCGACGGGCAAGATTTTGTGCTGCTCGTCCGTCATGCCGTTGATGTTCAGGCACAAGAGATAGGGCTGCATCTGCTGGAGCACTTCCGCGAAGTCCGCGATGTGCCCATGGCCATGATGCAGGTTGTAAACGATGCCGACATGCGGTGCGTCGTGATGCTTCCGCAGGTACTCGCACAGAGCAACCATGTTTGCCGGTTCGCCGCTCCAGCCGCCGTGATTGTAGATGCCAAACTTCAGGCCGAGCGTTTTCGTTTTCTCGACCAGTGGCAATAACACCTTGGCAGCGGCCACAACTTTTTCTTCTTCGTTCGCACCGGCCGGGCTAGGTGCGATCCGCCAGATTTGCGGCCGGATGCCGTGCTTTTTTATCAGCGGTTCGATGGCGTCATGCCAATCCCAAAAAGCGAAGTATTCGATGCCATGCTGCTTGTACTGCAAAATTTCTTCTTCAAAAGTAGCGACGTGTTCCGCCCGCCAATCGTAAGCGACGCGCGATAGGCCCAACCGCTTCACCATTTCCGCCCGTTCCGCAGGGCCGCGCTTTTTGGCATCGAACGGAACGATGCACCACGCAACGAGATTCTCCGGGGCGAAGAGGGGAGCCGAGTCTGCCACTGGTTTGTCTTGCGCGAATGTCGCAGAAGCAACCACGAACAACACAGCAGCGAGGAAAGTTTTCATGGCAATCGGCAGCGGGAGAGAGGCAGAAACAAAGACGGAATTTCGAGTTCAGGACGACCGCTTTGGGCGTACGCCTGAGCCATCTATGATACGATTCAGCCAGAGGCACGTCTGCCGATTGTACCTTCGCGCCACCGGCCGACGCACACCAGTGCGAATCACTTTTATGGCTCTCTTCCGCATCTTTCTTCCTGCAATCTTGGCCGGGCTTGGTTGGTTGGTCCTGGCAACCTCGTTCGCTGCGGCAGCACAACCGGCGGCGGATAGTTCCGTGATCGCCCGCGTCGATGACGAAACGATCTCGCGCACCGAAGCAGAGTACGAACTCAAACGTGTTACGCGTGGCAAAGAAGTGCTGCCGGAGACTTTACCCACACTGCAAGCGGCCGTGCTGCAAGCACTCATCGACCGGCGGCTGGTGCTGCGGCAGTTAACGGCCATTAAACGGGTCGCGAGTGAGGCCGACGTTGAGCAAGCCGTATTGCGGCTGCAAGCGGCACTGAAGACGCGCGGCGAAACGTTGACTCATCACTTGCTAGAGCAAAAGCTCTCCGCAGAAGACTTGCGGCAGCAGTTCCGTTGGCAGCTTAGCTGGGAAAAATACCTTGCTGAGCGCAGCACGGCCGAGAACCTGCAAAAGTTCTTTGAAAAACATCGGCCGCACTTTGATGGCACCGAGCGTCGCGCAGCCCATATTCTGTGGAAGGTTCCTGCCGACGCCGATGCTGCGACGCGCGAAAAGATTCGCGAGCAAGCCGCTGCGGTTCAAGCGGAAATCGTGGCAGGAAAGATCACCTTCGCAGCCGCGGCCGAGAAACATTCGCAAGGACCTTCGGCCAAGTCGGGCGGAGACATCGGCTTCATTCGTCGCCATGAACCAATGCCTGAGAGCTTTGCGAAAGCAGTCTTCGATCTTCCCGCCAGCGGAATCAGCGAGCCGATTGCTACGACTTTCGGCTGGCACGTCGTTCAATGGACCGAAGAGAAGCCGGGCCAGCGAACGTGGCAAGAAGCGGAGCATGAGTTGCGACCGGCCGTGGCGAGTTACCTCTTCGAATATCACGCCGCCCAAGAACGCCAGCGTTCGCCTAAGATTGAAGGAACCGCCGATTGGCCGCTACTGCCGCGTTAAACTCTGTTCATTCTGGGCCGGTCGACTTGATTTCAGGGAATGTCACTGAGGACTGCCGGTTGGTCTTGCGGAAGGAGCCTGCTGCGTGAAGGTGCCGCACGAGGATGCGAACTGGAATCAGCAGCTGCGGCGCGCGCTGTTGCGCTGGTTTCCCAAGATCGCTCGCGATTTGCCCTGGCGAAAGACACGCGAACTGTATCGCATTTGGATTAGCGAAGTGATGCTGCAACAAACGCAGGTCGCCACGGTGATCGACTACTACCAGCGATTCGTGGCCTCGTTTCCGACGGTACAAAGTTTGGCGGCAGCGCCGGAGGAGCAAGTGCTGCGACATTGGGAAGGACTGGGCTACTATCGCCGCGCGCGGCAACTGCACGCGGCCGCAAAGCGCGTGGTGGAAATTCACGGCAGCGAGTTCCCCGCGACGTTTGACGAAGTTCTCGCCCTGCCTGGCATCGGCAGATACACGGCCGGCGCGATTCTTTCGATCGGTGCGGACCAGCGTTTGCCGATCTTGGAAGCGAACTCCATTCGCGTGCTGTGCCGGCTCGCTGCGTTTGACGGCGACCCGGCGAGCACCGAGGGGCAACGCTTTTTGTGGCAAATGGCGGAAGCGATTTTGCCGGCGAAGCAGTGTGGGCAATTCAACCAGGCTCTGATGGAGTTGGGAAGTTTGATCTGCACGCCGCGCGAGCCAAAGTGCGACCAGTGCCCGGTCATCGAACTTTGTCAGGCGAAGCAACAGAAAAAGGTCGAGCAGATTCCCCGCCCGGCAAGGAAGATGAAGTTTGAAGAAGTGACCGCGGCAGCGGTGGTCATCGTGCGGCAGGAGAAGGTGTTGCTCCGCCGTTGCTTGCCGGGGGAGCGCTGGGCCGGCCTGTGGGATTTCCCGCGCTTCGATCGTGAACTGCACGCCGGGGAGCTGACTGCCGCTGAAGCCTGGCCAGCAGAGCGCTTGATCGACCTAATTCGCGAGCGAGTTGGTTTGCGAACCCGCTGCGTTCAGCCCCTCAAGACCATCCGCCACGGCGTAACGCGGTTCAAGATCACGCTGCATGGCTTTCAAGCGAAGTACCTCGGCGGCAAAGCGAAGGCCGGGGAAGAACTCGCCTGGGTTCAGGCCGATGAACTGGAAACGTATCCGCTGAGCACCACCGGCAGAAAACTGGCCCACGCGTGGCTGGCATCGCTGTAGATGAACTGCGAACTCAAGAATGTTGGTACGCACACTCCTGAAAAAATGATGCTAGGGAGCGGTTTCCATCGAAACTCGGAAGCCCAATTTGTCGAGGGAGCGAACGATTGTCTGGCCAGGCGTTGGTTCTCCAGGCGAAGCCTCAGTTACAATAGGCCTGGGCTAAATTTAGGCAACAGACTGGGAGACGATGGTGACTACCGAACCGGCACCTACCTTCGCTGGTTCGTTTTGGCAGTGGCTGACGAAGCCGGTAATGGCAACACTTTTGCGGATGCCGCGATTCTGCTGGCTACTTCTATTGCTGGCCGTTATCCAAGTTTCGCTGTCGGTCGCGGGTTGGCATTTGTTTCAGTGCCCGCTGATGCAAGCGTTTCGGGTTCCTTGTCCGGGATGTGGATTAACGCGGGCAACAAGGCTGTTTGCGACCGGGGAGTTCATGGCGGCGGTTCAGATGCATCTTTTTGCACCGATTGCGCTCCTGACGCTTGCATTTTTGTTGGGAGGGAGTATTCTGCCCCCTGCGTGGCGGGAAGTACTAGCGCGGCAAGTAGAAGGGCTCGAGCGCAAGACAGGAATCTCACAGCTACTATTTATGCTGCTGTTGATTTACTGGATTGTGCGGCTCGTCTTTCTGCCAGATCAAGTCGACCTGCTGAGACTCTAACTTGATTCAACTACGGGAGGAACCTACGAATGCTGGCGTTTATTGCTTTTATTCTGAGCATGTTGTTATTGATTGTCAGTATTGGCTGCTGGATCTTTACTATCGTCCGCGCGTTTCAAAGCGGAGACGCAATCATTGGCATTCTGTCCATCTTCTGCGCCCTAGTGGCGTTTGTGATGGGTTGGGTTAACGCCGATAAGTGGAATCACAGGCAGGTGATGATGGTGTGGACCGGCGTGGTGGTGGTGCAGATCATTTTGAGCTTTGTTGGTGGTGCGGGCGGCGTGCCTGCGATCCCGCAACAGTAGCTTTGTGCGGGTATGTTGTTATCCTGCTTGGTTTGGCACTAGGCAGGATTACTACGCGTCTCTTCAATCCGATTCACGGCAAACAAGATGGCCTGAATCGTGGCTTCCACGGTGTCGGTCGAAACCCCCCGGCCGCGGAAGGATTGCCCTTCGTACTGCACTTCCAGGTTCACTTCGCCGAGTGCGTCGTGGCCCAGCGTTGCCGAACGGACTTGATAGTCGACGCATTTCAGCTTGATGCCGGTGATCCGTTCCGTGGCGAGGAACGCGCAATCGATGGGGCCGTCCCCATCCGATAGCTCTGCGGTTTGTTCTTGCTCGCCACGGCGAAGGGTGAGTTTTACCTGCGGCTGGGTTGCATGGCCACAGTGCAGGTCAAAATTGACCAGTTGCCACTCCGCCTGCTGCTTGCCGCCGTGCAGTTCGTGCTCGATCAGGGCGATAATATCGCCGTCGTAGACTTCCTTCTTCTTATCGGCCAGAACCTTGAAGGCGTCAAAAACGGAGTGCAACTGTTCGCCCGTCAGCGTGTAGCCCAAGGCCTTCGCCCGATCAGACAGCGCCGCCCGGCCGCTATGTTTGCCTAACACCAGATCGGTCTTTTGAAAGCCGACATCTTCGGGGCGCATGATCTCGTAGGTGGAACGCTCCTTCAGCATGCCATCCTGATGAATGCCTGCTTCGTGGGCGAACGCATTCCGGCCGACGATCGCTTTGTTACGCTGAACCTGCATGCCGGTGATCGACGTGAGCAAGCGGCTGGTCGGCACCAGACGGGGAGTGTTGATGCGCGTGTCGCAGCCGTAAAAGTCTTGCCGCGTGCGAATCGCCATCACCACTTCTTCCAGCGAGCAGTTCCCCGCCCGTTCGCCAATGCCGTTGATCGTGCATTCGATCTGCCCCGCGCCGTTCTCGACCCCGGCCAGACTGTTCGCAACGGCCATGCCCAGATCGTCGTGGCAGTGGGTGCTGATGACGGCTTTGTCGATATTCGGCACGCGGTTCATCAGCAGTTTGATGGCGCTGCCGTAATCGCTGGGAGTCGCATAGCCGACCGTGTCCGGAATGTTGACCGTGGTGGCTCCCGCATTGATCGCGGCCTCGACCACCTGGCAGAGAAAATCGCGCTCGGTGCGGGCGGCATCTTCGGGCGAGAACTCGACATCGTCGCAAACACGGGCCGCCTGTTGCACGCCTGCTACAGCGCGAGCAATGATCTCTTCGCGCGTCATCTTCAGCTTGAACTCGCGATGAATAGCGCTCGTGGCCAGGAAGACGTGAATGCGGCTTTGCTGAGCCCCCTTGAGCGCTTCCCACGCCCGATCAATGTCCGCCTCGTTGCAGCGAGCAAGGCCGCAGATCGTGGCGCCGCGGACAGTGTTGGCGATTTCGCGGACCGCTTCAAAGTCCCCCGGCGACGCGATGGGAAAGCCGGCCTCGATGATGTCGACTCCCAGTTCGACGAGGGCGTGAGCCATCTCCAGCTTTTCCTGCAGGTTCATACTGCAGCCAGGAGATTGTTCGCCGTCGCGTAAGGTGGTGTCGAAGATTTTGATGGTTCGCATTGGGAGTGTGGGGAGTTGGGAGTTGGGTGTGGAGAGTGATGTGTGGAAAATGACGAAGCTCGAATGACGAAGGCTTGTTACACCCACCCGCAGCGCAAGCGAGGGAGAACCGCGAGAATACATAGTTCGCCTGTTCTGCTTCGCTTGCGCTGCGGGCTAGTAAGTCGATTCCAGGGAGGAAGCTTGTTCATAATCCTAAGGAGCAGTGACGACTGATGGAGGACAACTGGCAACAAAAAAACCCCGCGGAGGCCGCGGGGTGTGGTGATTTAGCTGTGGCGTGAGACGCACCAACTCCCCTACGGCAAAAGGCCGCTAAGTTGCAGAAGCAAGGGAAGGTGCAGGGTGGTCATGGTCGTTCTTAAATCGTTTATGGCGTGAGGACGCAAGTTTTCTCGGACAAAAACCACTTTAGTATCGTCCGGGCAGGGCGTCAAGTTGAGGAAAGGGGCGGACCTCCTGGCGTCCTTTCTGGCCGAATTCGGTTGAATTGCCGATAGATCCTTTTAGACCCTACTCCCCGGCGGCGGCTAATCCGTCGGCCATCTAAAGATCAACTCACCACTTCTTAAGCAATTCTGCCATGCAATCTTACGACGCAATCATCATCGGCGGCGGACACAATGGGCTCGTGACGGCAGCCTACCTTGCCAAAGAAGGAAAACGAGTCGCGGTGCTCGAACGCCGAGACGTTCTCGGCGGCTGTGCCGTCACCGAGAAGCTTTGGCCCGGCTTCAAAGTCTCGACCGCGGCCTACGTCATCAGCCTCTTTCGGCCTGAGATCATTCGGGATCTAAAACTGCGCGAGTACGGGCTGGAGATCCTGCCGCGCAATCCGTCATCGTTCACGCCGCTGCCAGACGATCGCTACCTCTTGCTCAGTGCCGATCAAAAACAATGTCGGCAAGAGATTGCTAAATTCAGCCAGCGCGATGCGGAGGCCTGGCCGAAGTACAACGCGCTGCTCGATCGCGTGGGGCAAGCGATTGAACCGATCTTTGCCAAGACGGCGCCCAATCCGTTGCCGTTGTCGAACGAGTGGCGGAAGCGTTCGTGGGGAGAAAAGTTGGGGGACATGAGCACCCTTTGGGACAGCTACCAGGGACTCGCTGCGTTGGAAGATGATCTGCCGGCAGCGCTCGAACTCCTCACCGGCGCCGCCCGGCCGATCCTGGAACGGTGGTTTGAAAGTGATGTGGTGAAGGCGACGCTTGCCACGGACGCCGTCATTGGTGCCTTTGCTTCCCCCTCTTACCCGGGCACCGCTTACGTGCTGTTGCATCATGTGCTGGGAGAAGCCGGTGGTGCACGCGGCATTTGGGGCTATGTGCGCGGCGGCATGGGAGGTTTGGCAGATTCGCTAGAACAAGCCTGTCACGATCTGCGGGTAGATATTCTTCGTGAATCCCCCGTGGCAAAGATTCTCACTAAGAACGGCAAAGCTGCAGGGGTGGCCCTGGCGGGAGGCGAAATCCTGGAAGCTTCAATCGTGGCCTCGAGCGTTGATGCGCATCTGACCTTTGAAGTTTTTCTGCAGCCTGAAGAGTTGCCTGAATACTTCCGCCGCGAAGTCGCCCGCATCGACTATTCTTCTGCCACGCTGAAGATCAATCTCGCCCTGAGCGAAGCCCCCAACTTCCGTGCATTGCCGGGCAAAGTCGTAATGCCTCATCACCACGGTACGATGCACATTGGTCCGACGCTGGACTATCTGGAACGAGCGTTCGACGATGCCAAATACGGCGAGCCAAGCCGCGAGCCCATGCTCGAATGCACCATGGCCTCGGCCGTGGATGATTCGCTGGCTCCGCCGGGGCAGCATGTGCTGTCGATGTTCGTGCAGTACGCGCCCTACAAGCTCAGCGGCGGGCGCTCGTGGGATGATCACAAAGAGGCTTTTGCCGACCGCTGTTTAGAAATCCTGGGCCAGTACGCGCCGAACATTCCTGGTGCGGTGCTGCACCGGCAAGTGCTCAGTCCGCTTGATCTGGAACGTGTTTACGGGCTGACCGGGGGGAACATCATGCAGGGGAGCATGGATTTTCATCAGCTCTACTTTCAGCGCCCTGTGGCCGGTTGGGCTGACCATCGCACGCCAATTAAGGGTCTTTACTTGTGCGGCGCGGCCAGTCATCCGGGCGGCGGTGTGGTTGGGCTGGCCGGGAAGAATGCGGCCGCGGCGATTCTGGCCGATCGGCTTTAGGTCAGCCCGGATTGAAGTAAGTTCATTGCGCACCCAGGATTTGTTTTGAGAAGACCGAAGCCTTCTTTGCACCTCGACCTTGGTTTGAAGCCGGGGGAAAGAGGTCTGTTGTGTGCGTCTATTCCTGGATTGTTTGCCCAGGATTCGCGCGGACGCTTCCGTTGTTTACGTGTAACCGCAATCCACGAATGGCGAACTGACGGTTTCCTGCCAAAAATCTTGATTGAATCGCGTGGTTTTTCCCTATACACTCCAAAGTATCTTCCTACTCGGGCGTTCTGCTCCGCTCTCCAATTCATTTACTATTCAAATCTCATGAATTTCTCATTATCTTTCGCCGTTCGGCGTCGGGCGTTTACGTTGGTTGAATTGTTAGTGGTGATCGCGATCATCGGCATCCTGGTCGCGCTCTTGCTCCCGGCAGTGCAAGAAGCCCGTGAGTCTGGTCGGCGGATGTCGTGTCAGAACAATCTCAAGCAGATGAGTCTGGCGGTCATCAATTACGAAGACACGTATAAGCGCGTCATCGCCGGCAGTACCGGGAAGTACACCAGTATCAATGGATACAAGGGTGCGACATCGTCAAACTTCACCCCTTGGCCTGATCCCGGTAGCACCGGTTATCCCTACGGACATTTCAACTGGCCGGCATTCATCTTGCCGTTCATGGAACATCAGAATTTGTACGACCGGATCGATTTCGAAGTGCAAGCGTTTACTCCCTTCTTGTTCGAAGGTGGGTCCACTCGGGTCGATCAAGGGCATGCCAACAATCGGTACGCTGCCACCAATCAGCCGAAGAGCTTTACTTGTCCCTCAGCACATCGCGTTCGTCCTGAAAACGAACAAAAGGATTACGGCATCAACTACGGTACCGGTGCCTGCTGCCCGGAGCGGTCCCAGGTCAACATGGACGGCGTCGCCTTTGTGAACAGTTGGCTCCCGCTATCGCAAATTCTGGACGGCACTAGTAACACGTTCTTGTTCCTGGAATTCGGTCACTTTGGTAACCACAGTTCCACCCTTTACAACAAGGGCTCGAATCCCTTCTTCTTTCAGCATCACACGTCGGAAGGGTATGTCACTTGTGCGGAACACGATGGCACGCCGACTCCGCCCAACTCCAGCAAGATCATCAAGAATTCGTTCCACAATCACCGCGGTTCGCATAGCGACCATCGGGGCGGCGTGCAGACTTCGTATCTTGATGGTTCGGTGCATTTCGTGCGAGACAATGTCGACTACCGCGTTTACCGGGCGTACTTCACGCGGGCCGGAGGAGAAACAACGACTCAGCCATAGTCGAATTTTCCGAATGGTTTCGTACGTCACTCTCCCCGTGCCCATTTATCATGTCGTTTCAACTTAGAGCCGTTGGTTTTGGATTTGCGCTGTTGTTGGCCACCCTGGTTGGTTGCGATTCGGGACCAACACTGAATAAAGTTTCCGGAACTCTAAAATATAAGGGCCAACCCGTTCCGAACATCGCGCTCAACTTTATCCCGACGAGCGGGCGTCCCGGACAAGCCGTCACGGACGAAATGGGGCGATTTGGCGAAGTGATGTACGATGCCGATCATAGCGGCCTGACGACGGGAGACTACGAAGTTATTCTGACTTGGATTCCGACCGGAGAACCGGCGACCCCCGGCGATCCTCCACCGACGCCCCCCGCAGATTTGCACCCCCTGCTGCAGCGCTACGGGAACTTCCAAAAGCCGGAAATCCAGGTCACGATTACGGACGGGCAGCGGACGCTGGACCTAGATCTGCAGTAGCGGTTGTTCCCAGTTGCCGCGCGTAGGCAACAACTTCAGAGTCGCGTCGGATTGCTTGGACGCCTCCGCTGCGAGCTAGTTTCGCCACTTCTGCGCCGCTTTCGTTGCATTGCCAGCGAGCCTAGTTATATTGATGAACTTCTTCGCCGCTTGCATCCTCTCCCTTGGAGTTCGCTGGATATGAAAGATTCTTCCGACGCGATTGCGCCCAATGCGCATCGTTTACTCTGGGCCGGGTTTATGGCCATTCTCGCCGCTGGTGTAGGTTACTCGGTGCGGGCGGGCATTCTTGGTCAATGGGCCGTGCAGTACGGCTTCACCATGACCGAACTGGGAACGATCACCGGCGGTGGTCTGACGGGCTTCGGCGTAGTCATTATTCTTAGTTCGCTGATCGCCGACAAAGTTGGATACGGAAAGTTGATGCTGTCGGCCTTTGTGCTCCATTTAATTTCTGCCGGGCTCACGTTGGCAACGCCGCTCGCCTTCGAAGCCGGGGGTAAAGGTGCCGCGTATCAATGTCTCTTCTGGGGCATGTTCATCTTCGCAATCGGCAACGGTCTGTGCGAAGCAGTGGTAAACCCGCTCACGGCGACCTTGTTCCCCAAGAGCAAAACGCACTACCTGAACATCCTGCATGCTGGTTGGCCGGCCGGTCTGGTCTGCGGCGGTCTGGCCTCATTCTTCATGGCGGCACGCATGAACGACGCGGGGGAGGTGCTGGCTCCGCCGGTCGATTGGAAGATTCAGATGTCGTTGTTCCTCATTCCTGTGATCGCTTACGGGGTGATGCTGCTCGGCCAAAAGTTTCCGCAGTCAGAAGCGGCTTCGGCAGGGGTCTCGATCACCGAGATGCTCGGCACGCTGGTGGCCCCTCTCATGCTGTTCCTGCTCGTCATTCATGCGATGGTTGGCTATGTGGAACTGGGTACCGACTCATGGATTGCCAAGATTACTGGCTCGATCATGAAGAGTGATGCGTACGGCCTGGCGCTCTTCGTTTACACATCGCTGTTGATGTTCGGTTTGCGGTTCATGGCCGGCCCGATCGTGCATAAGATTTCGCCCCTCGGGTTGCTCTTCGCGAGCAGCATTCTGGGGGCGGTTGGTTTAACGCTGCTGGGGAATGCAGACGGCGCTTTCTGGTGCATTCTGGCTGCCACGATTTATGCGTGCGGCAAGACCTTCCTCTGGCCGACGATGTTGGCCGTTGCTTCGGAACGTTTCCCCAAGGGTGGGGCAATCTCGATTGGTATGATGGGGGGCGTTGGCATGTTGTCCGCCGGTTTGCTCGGTGGCCCAGCCATTGGTTTTAAGCAGGACTATAACGCCAGCAAGAACCTGGCAGAGAATGCACCCTCGGCGTTCGAACGTTACAAAGCGGGAAGCGAGAATAGCTTCCTGGTCTTCAAGGTGGTTGGCTTGGATGGTGCCAAGGTAGGTGTGCTGGATGACGGCGGCAAAGAACTGGATCGCGCCGGTGCAATCCTGGAAAAGGAAGGGAAGACGGATCCCAACCATGCCCAACTCGCTGCCTGGTGGAGCACCGCGCAGCCACATGCCGAAGAAGACAGGGGCCCCGTGAAAGATGCCGGCTTGTTCGGCGGTAAGCGGGCGTTGCAACTAACGGCGATTGTCCCGGCCATCATGGCGGTCTGTTACTTGATTTTGATTATCTACTTCCGCACGATCGGCGGTTACAAGGCGATTCACATCGACGACCCAGAGAAACTCGAAGGCGGGATTCAAGGGCCAATGGAAGCCTAGCCGCTGCTCGGTCAATCTAAACGTAAAAACACCTGCCTGCAGACCACAGGCAGGTGTTTTTTTGTGAGCGGCTCGAATCGACAATGATTTAGGACCGCACACGATGTTGTTTGTTGATTTCCCTCGCTGGCACCTCAGGTTAGTGTAGGTGAATGTTGTTGATGCCAGTTCGTTTGATTGAATGCTCCCTGCTCGAAATTCATCTCTCTCGGAGTCCGTCATGCTCTGCCGCCTTTTGTTCTGCTGCATGTTACTTCTGTTCGCAGGCATTGCTTCCGCCCAAACGCCGGAATCCGCGTTCAATCGTGACCCTTGGCCCATGGCAAAAGAGGGAAAGGTGAAGGTCTTCATCCTGGCCGGGCAATCGAACATGCAGGGGCATGCGTCGCTGCGAACGCTCGAATACCTGATCTATAACGCAGAGACCTCGGCCGAATATCAGCACTGGAAAAATCTCGAAGGGGCCTGGACCGAACGGCGCGACGTCTGGGTCACCACCACGGACGGCAACCGTCGGGGCAACTTGAAGCCCGGCTTCGGTGCCAATGAAATGAAGCTCGGCCCAGAGTTAGGCTTTGGGTGGATCGTCGGCGAAAAGTTGCCGGAGCAAGTGTTGATCATCAAGACCTGTTGGGGTGGTCGCAGCGTGCGGAAGGATTTTTTACCGCCGAGCGAACCGTTGCCTAGCGATGAAGAATTGCAAAAGCCGTTAGCGAACGCTCGGAAGAAGAACCCTCAGGCGACCCTCGAAGAAATCAAGGCCGGCTACGGGAAGGCGTATCGAGACATGACGGCGAATGTGAAGGAAGTTCTCGACCATTTGCCGGAACACTTTCCAGACTATAAGGCAGAGCGTGGCTACGAACTGGCAGGCTTCGTTTGGTTTCAAGGCTGGAATGATTTTGTCGACGGCGAACAGCGTGGCGAGAAGTATGCGAACTACACAACCCGCCTCGGGCAGTTGATTCAAGACGTGCGCAAGGAGTGGAATGCCCCCGAATTGCCCGTCGTGATCGGCGAACTGGGTGCTGCCGAGCGCGGGGATTTTCAAGCCGCTCAGGCCGCGGTGGCAAAACTGCCGGGTTTGAATCATGTCCGCTTCGTGCCGACGCGTGACTTCTGGGAACCAGAAGTCGAAGCGATGGCCAACAAAGACGTCTGGAAGAGTGCCGATTGGCCGAAGTACTACAACGTCGCCTCCGACCGGGGTTATCACTACCTGGGGAGCGGAAAAATCATGACCCGGATGGGGAAAGCCTTCGGCGAGGCGATGTTGGAACTGCAGAAGTAAATCCCCCAGCCGAACTGAATGGTCGGCTAAGGGGAGAAGACTTGTCGGAACTAAGGCTCCAAGCCGTTCGGCAACGGCCGGCTTAACTTACCGGCCGCAGCATCCGCCGCTTCTGCCTCGATTCGCCCCTTCAATTCCTCGCGGACGACGGCCATTTCCGGAGGGGCTTCCACGCCGATCCGAACGGTGTTCCCCTGCAGGCGGACAATCGTAATCTCAATATCGGGGCCAATTAGAATCCTTTCCCCTGCCTTGCGGCTGAGCACCAGCATCATGCACCCCCTTTCCCTGGGAATTGAATGGGGAAAAATCCCCGTTTGCTGTCATGCCTAGGATAGCAATGCTGGCAAGGGGAGGCAAGGGAAAGGAGCGGGAGGGAATCAGGGGTCAGGGGTCGGAAAAAGGCAGGAAGCAGAATCCGAATGACCAAGGACTTATAACCATTATTCCGATTCGTGATTCGGAATTCGTCCTTCGGCACTTTGCCCCCTCGCCCCTTTGCCCCTCCGCCCCTTTCCCCCTACCATTACGCTTTCCACCCATTCACACGTCCCACTACGAAGATTTCCCATGAAAGCGATTGCCGTTACTCCGCGCCAAAAAGACAGCGTGCATTTGGAAGAGATCCCAATGCCCAAAGTGACTGATATTGCCGATGGGATGGGGGTCTTGGTCAAGGTGTTGAAGGTCGGTGTTGATGCGACCGATCGCGAAATTAACGATGCACTCTATGGCAATGCTCCGCCTGGGTTTGACTACCTGGTGCTCGGGCACGAATCGTTCGGCATCGTGAAGGAAGTCGGCCCCAACGTTCGCAACTTGAAGCCCGGGGATTATGTCACCGCCACTGTGCGTCGTCCCGGCGGTTCGATCTATGACACGATCGGCACGTACGACATGACGAGCGAGGAAACGTATTACGAGCGGGGCATTAACCTGCGTCACGGCTTTCTGACCGAATACTTCGTCGATCATCCGGAGTACATCGTCCGTGTGCCAGCCGGGCTAAAGCACCTCCACGTGCTGATGGAGCCGATGAGTTGCGCGGCCAAAGGCGTGCTGCAAGCGTACGAAGCCCAACGCCGCCTGAAGGTTTGGCGGCCGAAGGTGGCGTGGGTGCTGGGTGCCGGGCAAATTGGTTTGCTCGCCACGCTGGTGCTGAAGTTGAAAGGGCTGGAGGTCTACACCTTGGCTCGCTCGCTGCCGGGAACTCTATCGAGCGAGATCGTGAAAGGGATGGAATGTGAATACATCAGCACGACTCAGGAACCGGTCGAACAACTTGTCGCCCGCACCGGCAAGCCTGATATCATCTTCGACGCGACCGGCAACAGCGAAATTTCGTTCCGCGGCATGGAATTCCTGAATCTGAACGGTGTGCTCGTCTGGACGAGCGTCACCGGGGGAAGCAAGAAAACGACCGTTCCTTCCGACAAGATCAACATCGAGTGGGTGCTGGGGAACAAGTTGCTGCTCGGTTCTGTGAATGCGAATCGCGAGTACTTTGAATACGGCATCAAGGACTTTGCTTTGGCAGAAGTTCTTTTCCCTGGGGTTTGCCAGAAGATTTTGACCAACCCGGTGGATGGCCTGGACAACTACAAAGAAATGATGCGCCTGCTGGTCGAAGAGAAGAACGCGCTGAAGGTGTATGTGAACGTACAGGACGAGTAGTTGGTCGACATTGGGGAGACTCCCATGCGGATCGGTGTTGTCAGTGATACGCATGGTCATGTCTCGCTCGCGTTGGCGGGGATTCGCCTCCTCGAAGAGTTCGATCTGGATGCCATCCTGCATTGCGGCGACATCGGCACGCCAGAAATTCCGCTCCTGTTTCGTCGCTGGCCCACGCACTACGTCTTCGGAAATTGCGATTACGACGAAGCAGGCCTGCGCGACGCAATCGCGGCTATCGACGGTCACGTCTGTCACGAGCGAATGGGAGAGTTCGAACTCGGTGGCCGGCAGATTGCGATCATCCACAGCGACGACCGCTGGCGCTTTCTCGAAATGGCCCGCAGCAACAAGTTCGATCTCGTCTGTTACGGTCACACGCACATCGCGAAAGAAGAACGGGTGGGAAAGACGGTCGTTTTGAATCCCGGCGCTCTGTATCGAGCGTCGCCGCACACCGTGGCGATTGTCGACCTGGAAACGATGGAAGTGGAAATTCTGGCGTGTGGGTGAAAACGGGGGTCGTGGATCAGAGGTCAGGGATCAGGGAAGACCAAGAATGCAAACGGAAAAGAAAGTTCGGCCTGATCCCGATCATTTGTCATTTGTCATTTGTCATTTGGGCGTTGCCGTCCTACCTGCCCCTCTCCGACCCCTGACCTCCGACCCCTGACCTCCGATCCCTGCCCCCTACCTTCCTCCCCCTTCCCTTGCTTTTTGACCCTGCACTCTTAGAATCCATCGAGAGCATGTAGGAACTGCGGAGAACCAGCGATGAAGTGCCAAAAATGCGAAAAGCCGGCCACGTTCCATATCACGGAACTCACCGGCGAGGAGCCGCTCGAACGCCACCTGTGCGAAACGTGTGCGCAGGCATATCTCACGCAGGAAGATGGTCAGGCGACTCCTGCCCCGACGATCGGCGGCGTGCTGGCAAAGCAATTCAAGCTGAATCAGGCAGCCGAAGAACTGGCAAAACTCGACAAGCGTACTTGTCCCCAGTGCGGCATCAGCTTTCTGGAATTCCGTAATCAGGGACGGCTGGGCTGTCCGCACGACTACGTCTTTTTTGAAAAAGAACTTCTGCCCCTCATCGCCAATATTCATGGCGAGACCGTCCATACGGGAAAACGTCCCTCCAGCGGCCAAGGAACTGACGACCGAACCGAGCTGATTCGGATGCGGCGGGAGATGAAAGAAGCGATCGAACGGGAAGACTACGAGCAGGCGTCGCAACTGCGTGATAAGATTCGAGAGAGGGAACAGCAACAGGTTCGCCGTCGCGAGGCGGGGGGCGAACCAGCGGCAGAGTAGTTCCCCCGCGACAAATGGCCCGTGAAGCTTCACCCTAGCGTGTGGCTTCCCGGCAAGGACGCCCGGCAGTGAGGAGGCAGGTTGTGGATTTTAATGAAATGGCAGCGCGGTGTGGTGAATGGCTGCGCGGATCGGGCCCACAGTCCGATATCGTGATCAGCAGTCGCGTGCGCCTGGCGCGTAACCTGGCCGATTTTCCGTTCATCCGCCGCTGTACCGATCGCGACCGAGGCGCGATTGAGGAAATCTTTCACCGCGCGATCCTGGAATCGTCGGAACTGGCCGATGTCAGCTACGTGCATGTCGACCAACTGACGGCACTCGATCGCCAATTACTCGTCGAACGACAACTCATTAGCAACGAATTGGCTGAAGGGGACGGCTCCCGTGCGGCCGCCATTGATCGCCAGGAAACATACAGCCTGATGGTTAACGAAGAAGATCATCTCCGCATGCAGGTGATGAAAAGCGGGCTTGATCTGGATACTGCCTGGCAGCAAATCAATCGGCTCGACGACGTGCTCGAAACGCGGGTCAATTACGCGTTCCACGATCAACTCGGCTACCTGACCGCATGCCCCACGAATGTCGGCACGGGCTTGCGCGTCAGTGTGATGATGCACTTGCCGGCCTTGGTCATCACGCAGCAGATCGATAAAGTCTTCCGCAGCTTGCAGAAAATGGGGCTCGCCGTGCGCGGCCTCTATGGCGAAGGCTCGCAGGCGATGGGGGACTTTTACCAAATCAGCAACCAGCTCACGCTCGGCAAAAGCGAAATCGATATCGTGCGTCAGGTCAGCGAGATCGTGCCGGTTTTGATTGACTACGAACGACAGGCTCGCGCGTTCCTGGTGAAGGAAAGCCGCAAAGACTTGCATGATCGGGTGAGCCGTGCGTTCGGCATTTTGTCGACGGCTCAAACGATCAGCACAGAAGAGACGTTGCACTTGCTATCGAGCGTGCGGCTGGGGATCAACATGGGGCTGATTCAAGACCTGGAACTTCCCACGATCAATAAGCTCTTCATTCACACCCAGCCCGCCCACTTGCAGAAAATTCGTGGCGTGGAAATGGATATGGCCGGCCGGAATATCGAGCGGGCCGTTTATCTGCGGAGCAATCTGGTGCGCCGCGTGGGTGGAGATGCGGAGAAGAACTAACTTGCTTCGCTTGCAGGGTGGGATCAGTCGCGCAGCGGCGCCGGCCCACTAGGAACAGTTCCCTCAACCCGCAACGACTTCGCAAGATGGATCGCACTTTGCGACGGCCTCGGAGGGCCATCGTACAAAAGGCAGCCCCACCAGACGGTGCGTTCTAAACTTACGCTATTCCAACACCACCTTACCACCGACCTGGCGAATCTTCTCCGCTTGTTCGGCAGTCTGCTTGTCTAAAGGATTGCCGCGGAGGTAAATCTGCCAGAAGCGGGCAAACGGATTCGCTCCCTCGGCCCCCTTTTGAGACATCTCGACCAGGACCTTCAAATCGGTCAGCTTGTTCTCTTCGAGGAACACAAACTTAAGCCGGGCGAGTTCCGCGAGCGGGGCTAGATCGGCGATCCCTGTTCCACGCAGGCCGATTCGTTCCAGGTTCGTCATTTTGGCCAGCGGCGCAAAATCGGCGACTGGATTGCGATCCAGATACAGCGCGTGAACTTTGGTGCAGTTCGTCAGCGGCGTAATGTCTTTGATTTGGTTCTGGGTCAATTCCAAGAACCGCAGGTTCGACATTTTGGTGAGAGCCCCGACGTTTTCGACTTCGTTCTGCGCGAGGTCCAAGTACTGCACCCCGACGAGCTCCGTCAGCGGCCCCAGATCCTTGATCTTGTTTTGCTTCAGCGTGATCGATTGCAACTGCGTCAGCCCTGCCAGCGGCGCGAGGTCGGTGATCTCATTACCGGACAGATCGAGCAGCGCGATGGCTTTGCATTTCTCCAAACCGGCGAGGCTTTTAATGCCTTTGTTCTTCCCCACCACCTGCGAGACGTTCTGCACATCTTCTTCTGTCAGGGGTTGATCGTTGTTCCGCTTGGCAAACACTTGTTGCCGCACGGCCGCTTCCAGGGCCTTGTCTGGAAACAGATCGTCTGCCAGCACGGGAGAGGAAAAGATGGCACAGCAAGCTGCAGCGATCGCGAGCACCAAGCGGGGGGAGCAACGAAAAGGGGACACCATGCTGGAACTCCTAGGAGGGAAGGAGGTTTCATTATAGTTGAATCGGGCGGCGTTGCTTCGGGGCGGAAAGGGAGGTGCCAGCATTCGTTTTTCGCGGGCTTTGAAACATTTTCTGCCCCCTTGCGCTTAAGGGAGTATGATCACTTCAACCTCCCTATTCTTGCAGTATGGGCTTCGCGCCAGTAGAACCGTATTGGGTTCTGGCTGGAACCGACTCCCCTTTTTCCGATGGATTTCTGCGTTGTCCGCGATCAGTTCCGAGAACGCCGTCTCCCTGTTTCCGACCGTCGCGGCCCGCGACCCAGAAGCGGGCTGGAAGGTGCTGGTCCAAGGGGACATCTACACCAGCGGACATGTCGGACTGACGAAGCGGCTCCTGCTACGCTTTCTGCAGCGCCTGCTGCGTGCCAGCGATGAAATGATCCAAGGTGAGATCTTCCAGCAACGGATCGGCCGGTTCTTGGCCCGGGACGAGCGGGGGAAAACGATCTCCGTCCGCATCGGCAACGAGGTTTTCCCCGTTCCCGACAAGAGTGGACCGACAGGGCATTTCTCTGGCATGGTCCGCGTGCCGGACCAGGTCTTCGAGGCCGGCCCTGAGCCTGGTGTCGAACCTCTTCGTGGCAAGGTCGAGGTTGAATTTCCTGCCGGCGATGGGCGGAAGGTCGCGGGGGAAGTGTTTTTGCTGAACCCGGAGGGAATCTCCGTCATCTCCGACATCGATGACACGGTGAAGCATTCGTACGTGGCTTGCCGCCGAACACTGTTGCAGAAAACCTTCTTGAAGGAATTCGAAGTCATCGAGGGCATGGCGGACGTTTATCGCCGTTGGGCGTCGCACGGGGCGGCCTTTCATTATGTGTCGTCGAGTCCCTGGCATTTGTACCAACATCTGGCCAACTTCCTTGCGCTCGCCAATTTTCCGGATGGCTCGTACCATCTGCGGTCGTTTCGCTTGCGCGATCATTTCTTTCGCCGCTTTCTGATGCTTCGGCGTGCCGGCAAAGGAACCGTCATCAGTTCGCTGTTGCGGATGTTCCCCCGCCGGCAGTTCGTGCTGGTAGGCGATTCGGGCGAATCCGACCCAGAGATTTATGGTGCCATCGCCCGGCGTTTTCCCGAGCAAGTGCGGAAGATCTACATCCGTGACCTGGGTGGGCCGAAGAGCACTGCGAAGCGCTATGCCCGTGCCTTCCGTCAGTTGCCGACCGAGAGCTGGCAGCTTTTCCGGAACACGGAAGACCTAAGCGAATTGCCGATTGACAATCTTTTGGCGAAGTAGCAGCCGTGCAGCGCGAGATTCAGATTGCTACTTGATCCCCAACATGCGATCGAGTGAATCGGCCGTCTGATAAATCAGCGCTTCGGGATAGTGCTGGTAGGGATGAAAGTATTCAAACGTCAGGTATTGGTCGTATCCCACATCCGCAAACGCTTGCAGCACGGCCGGCCAATTCGTCGTGCCATCGAGAAGAGGGCGGAACGCTTCCAGCGAGTGGTCGGTTCCTTTCTTCGTGAATTCCTTCAAATGGACGTTCTTGATCCGCTTCCCCAGAATAGGAATCCAGTGCTCGGGGTACTGATACTGCATGATGTTGCCGGTATCGAAATGGGCCTGCACGTATTCGCTGGCGAAACTATCGACGAACGCCACCATCTCCATCGGAGATAACAGAAAGCCGTTGAAGAAAATGTTCTCCATGTTCAGCGAGACTTTTAGTTTCTCCGCGTTGGGGAGCAGCTTGCGAATCGATTCGCGGGCGCGCTGCTCGCAGACATCGTTGGGAGTCGGGTCGTGATCGGGTCGCCAAGGCATGCAGACTGCGCCCGGCACGACGAGCAAGTTCTCTGTCCCCAAATCATGTGCGGCCTGCGTCATCAGCCCCGCCAGTTCCAAGCCTCGAGCGCGCTCGGCAGGATCGTTGCTGGTGAGAGGATAAGGCCAGAAGAGAAACGAGCAGACGCCGCTGATCGCGATGCCGATTTTTTCTGCGGTACGACGGATGGCGGCGAATTCTTTGGTCCCCGACTTAGGAGACAGATCGCTATCGAGATCGTAGTTCAGCTCGATCCCATCGAAGCCAGCATCTTTAGCCAGTTGCAGGCACTGCGTCAGAGTCATCTTCTGCGGATAGGGAAACGCCCACAGGTTGATTGACTTCTTCATCGCGAACTTGCGCCGCGGAGGAGCAGCAACCGGTTGCAGCTTCTCTTCAGCAGCAGTTGCCGACTGCGATACCCCGGCCGCTATCGCGGCGGCACTGCCAAAGGCAGCATAGGCGAGCATCTGTCGCCTCCCCAGTGCGGGAGAACCAGGATCAGGCTGCGAATCGAGGGGAGAGGATTCGGCGGACATGATGGACTCCAAAGTAAACGACTATGGCACTAGCCGTCGGGCGTATCGAGCAAATGCTGCAAGCGCGGGGCGAGTTCGGCAGGAAGTTTAGCAAGCCAGGAGGCGTCGATGAGTCCTAAGTTGATTAAATCATCGACATGAACCAGGTCCTTGCGACGATTTGACATCAATTTCATCAAAACAATTGATTCCAGTCGCAACACCCGAAAGTTAGCGGCATCGTCGACGGTCTCAATCTCGGGGGCCGGCAGCAGATGATCGGGGCGAGTCCGTTCACCGGCAAACAGCAAATGAATCGCTTCGCTCGGCAATCCCTCTTCGCCGTCGCGAAACATCACCACATCCAGCAGCTTCCCCGGCACGAAGCCCGCCTGCACCAGTGTCGCCTCGATCGCGGGCAAGTCTTCCCGGCGCACCAGCAGATCCACATCGCGCGTGTTGCGTACCGCGCCGGCATCCACAGTGGCGACCCATGAGGCAATCGCATTCCCCTCCACGACCGCGTAAGGAATGCCAGCTTGATTCAAGGCTGCTGTCGCACGCAGCAACCGTTCGCGTACTTTGAACACGGCGCGCTCCATACGGTCCAAGATTTCCGGACCCATGCTGACCGTGCCCGCGGTCCAGCGATCGGCAGCGTCAGAAATCGGGTTCGAAGGTTCAGCCATACTCGCCAATATACTTGGGCAGCGGTCCCGACAGCTAGAGTGATGGAACTTGCACTCGGGAGTTCCCCTGCTCTAGGATGACGGAAGTATTTCCCGATTGGAATCTCGCTCGCCGGGTGCAGTATGCCGTCTCTCTTTTATCGCCTGGCTGCCGATGCGATGGTTGTCGCGCACATGTCGTATGTGCTGTTCGTCATCCTCGGCTTCGTGCTGACCGTCCTCGGCACACTCTTGAAGTGGCAATGGATTCGCAACCTTTGGTTTCGCGCCCTGCACCTGACGATGATCCTGATCGTTGTTGTGGAAGCGTGGCTGGGCATCACCTGCCCACTCACCACCTGGGAGCAACAACTGCGGGCCGCGTCCGGGCAAGAGACGTACCAAGGAGCGTTTGTCGCGAACCTGGTTCACGACTGGCTCTTTTATGACGCGCCGCCGTGGGTCTTTATGATTGGCTACACCCTCTTTGGCTTGAGCGTGCTGGCGACCTGGGTTTTCGCCCCACCACGCTGGCGACGAACGAATACCGCCGCCGCCTAGCACTACACCGAAACGTGTGTTGGCTGAGGCTCTGTCTTCGACGCTTTGAGACTCGCCAGATCCGGGCGAGTGGGACGCGTTACTCGGGCGATGGTGGGAAGATCGCGCAGGGCGGACGAATCTTCGGCTGGCGCGGGCTGTGGCACGGGTGTTGTCAGCGGCGCGGGCTTCGCAAGCGGCGCGGGTGTTGTCAGGGGAGCACTTGTCCCCTCCAAGGGCACAGGAGCAGCAGACCTGGAAACTTCCTGCAGCCGCGAGGTCAAACTGTGGACTTCGGGGGACTGCAGCCAGGCCAGACACAGCGGCAAGCCGAGTCCGCCGATCAGCGCCACGAATCCCCCCAGGGCAACGACCACCTTCTTCCCCATGCCGATCGGCTTGTCGCTGAACGAGGCCGGCTGCACTAGTCGCAGGTTGGTGATGTGTTGCTGATCGAGCTCCCGGCTCAAGCGCGCTTGTTCCAATTTCTCGGCAGCGCTCTGGTAGTTTCGCTCAGCGAGTTCCGTCGTCCGTTGCAATCTCGAAATTTGAATTTCTTGCTCTCCCCACAACTTCAATTCGCTGTGGGCGTGGTCGACCATTTTTCGAAGTTGATTTTCGAGCGACTGCTGCGACTCTCGATGGGCCAATTCTTCCAGCAGCGAAAGTTCCAGCACCTTGCGGGCGGGATGAGTCTCGGTCGTTTTGCTTTCCCGGCTCGTCTCCACGGCAGCCAAAGCGTCGGCACCATCTTTCACTCGTTCGCGGGCGGCTTGCACCAGCGGATGCGATTCCTCCATCCGCGAGGCGAGGTCCATCGCCTGCAACTGCACCTGGAAGTAGGTGTTCCGCATCTGATCGGCGGCGGCGTTGGGAACCTCGGCCGAGGAGGCCACTTTCAAGGCTGGCAATTCGGACAATTGACGTGTCAGCGAATCGATCCGCGCCCGGCTTTGTGCCAGGGCAGTTTGATTGGCGGTCTGTCGCGTCTGCAAATCTTCCAGGTGCGATTCCAGATACTTGCGGCGTCCTTCGATGGTGATAATACCGCAGCGATCCTTGGCCGATTGCAGTTCCTGGCTGGCTCGTTCCCATTCATTAAGCAGGCTTTTCGTCTCCGCCAAGAAGAACTGATACGAATCGGCATTGCTGTGCACGAGTGTGTGCTCGCGCAGATACAAATCCGTCAGTTCGGCAACCACCCGTTGTGCGAGTGCCGGTGAATTGGCTTTGGCAGAGATCGAAACCACGCTCGACTTTCGTGGTGCTTCGATAAAGACATTCTTTTCGAGCCACTGCACGGCCCGCATGTGCGTTTGATCGGGGGGCTGGATGCGATCGGGAGCGACGGTCGAACCGGTCAGCGATCGCTGTACCGCAGCGGGTTCAGCCGCCAGCAACCCTGCCGCGGCATCGGCCAAAGCAGCGTCTTCAGCAGCCCCTTCCACCGTTGGCGGCAAAACATTGTCCGGTACATGCCCCGCCAGAATATTTTGCGGCCCGATCCGCTGGGCGACGGCGTCGAGCAAAGCCCGGCTGCGCATCACTTCCAGCAGCGAATTAATTTCATTTTCGCGCGACTCATAAATCGAAAGAACCTGCCCCGTCGTCGCGCTTGGATCAACGGCGAGATTCTCCCGGCCGAAACGAACAAACAACTTGGCTTCCGAAACGAACGTCCGCGGCATCACCAGCGCGCCGACCGCAGCCAAGGCAACGATCGCCACGAATGCAGCCAGGCCTGCTCCGGAATGCCGAATCAGAGCCCGGCGGATGGCGGCGGGAGTGGAAGGAAAGTGGTTGATGTCGGGGAGCATGGCAAATCACCGGCTGGGGGTAGGACTCGCGCGCAGCATCGCGCAGGGACGAGACCTTCAGGCAAACCTAGGTGATGGCCCGAAGTTGTCCACTGCTGAAGAAGCAGGAAGCGCTGCACCCGCGAAAGGTTCGTGCGGAATGTACCGATTGTGAGGGCCTGGTTGCAGGCGTGCTAACTAAACTGCCCGGCGATCTTTTCCAAGCGGCGTTCCAGCAGTTCTTTTCCCTCAATCACTTCCAGTTCCACGGCCAGCCCCCACAGAGGTTTCCCCGCGAGTTGCTCGAACGGCAGTTTCACCAGGTCCTTCATCGTGCAGACCACGCGCTCGGCAGCGATTCCCTGCAGCCACGCTTCAAGCGCCAGCACTTGCTGCGGATGATAGGGGCAGTGATCGGGAAAGACTTTCCAACCGGCAAGGGTCACCTGCAACTGCTCCAACGTGTGCCGAAAGCCGTCAGGATTTCCCAGGCCACAAAACGCAGCGACCGCTCCTTCGCGCAATTGCTCGATCCCTGCTGCCGCCCCATTTGCGGATCGCAGTTGCGTCGGCCGATGAACGACCTCCAGCCAATCCGCCTGCGGAGCGAGTCGCTCCACTTCGGTCCGAATGGAGATTCGTTCGGCACGGGAGATCGCATCGGCACGCGACAGGGCCACCACTTGCGCCCGCCGAAGACTTGCCGGAAGTTCCCGCAACAAGCCGCGGGGGAGTAAATGTCCGCAGCCAAACGGATCGAGCGCATCCAGCAAGACGATATCCAAATCGCGGGCGATCCGGCGATGTTGAAACGCATCGTCGAGCAGCAGCACTTGCCTGGCATTCGCCTGCAGGGCAGTCTGTGCCGCTGCCACACGATCGGGATTCTGCAAATGAGGAACATCGGGCAGGCGCAGCGCCAATTCGCGGGCTTCATCGTTGGGGCCGCTGCGACTGCCGTAGCCCCGACTGATCAGCGTGACCGGCACCTTCCGTTCGAGAAACCACTGCGCCAGCCAGGCGACGAACGGCGTTTTGCCGGTCCCGCCGACCGTCAGATTTCCCAGGCTGATCACCGGCGCTGCAACCCGCGTGATCTTCGATCGGCCCGAATCGTAAGCGTCGTTGCGGCGGCGAACGTACCACTTCACCGGAACTTCCGCACATTCGGCAAGGACTCGCAACAGCGCACCGATAGCCCCGCCGGTTCGCCCGGCAGCCCAGGTTCGAAAGGTAGCAGCGGAAACAACGGGCATGAGTCAGAGCCAAGGAAAAAGGAACAGATGTGAGGAACGTAACGGTTCGTGGGGAATCGGTCAAACGATGCGGGACCAGCTGGCAGTTTTGCCGATGAATGACGACGAGGGAAAACAGGTCCGACAGGCGGACCTCGCACCGCTGGTTCCCCTTTTTGGAACCAAGGCAAGGAAGCTCCGCGGCAAAAATTGATGCATCCACTCCCCATCCGCCCGGCGGATCAACAGCGCGGACCGTGAGGCAATTATGTGGCGAGCCTTCTTCCTGGCAGTCGGAATCTTTGTGGTCGTCTTAGGGGGACAGTGCCTTGTCCTCGATCGTTACGTCCTGGCCGGCGAGCAACCCGCGCAGCAAGCGGGAATGTACGCCTTCCAACCGCAGCCGGAACCAAGCCGTGATATCATTCCGGCCGAATGGGCTCCCTGGACGATGCTTTCGACCGGGGCAGTGATGATTTTATACTCGCTCACCTTGAACCGCGGGCAGTAAGCGCTGGCCCATCGCCCCCCATTTTTCGCGGCGTGGGTTATGCTTGAAGCGTGATCATGCTCCTGCTCAACACCCTGCTCCTGGCCGCCTTTTTCGGCATCGCGGCCTGCGGTCTGCAAACCGCCTACCAGATCGTACAACGGCTCCAGCGCGGCGAAGAGATCGTGCCCGCAGTGCCGCGCAGGGAAGTCCCCTGGGGCTTGCTCGATTTCTGCATCGCGTTTCTCGCGCTGGCGACCGGTGCGGTGATCCTGGGGCTCTCTCTGCGTGCCGCATTCCCGGCCGAACTGGCTCAGCAGCCTGAGTTGCCGGTCGAAGGAGCGAATGTCGCCCCGCCGCAGTCGGTCATCCTGGCCATGACAGTCGCCGATTCGCTCCTGAAGTTGGCTGTGATGCTCGCGATCATTCCTTTGATCTCCTGGCGCACCGGCACCACGGCCAAGGACTGGGGGATCGATTGGTCGCAGCTGCGCGAAGATGTCGTTTTGGGAGCACGGGCCTTCTGCGTTCTCATTCCGATTGTGTTTGCCATTCAAGCGACGCTGGTCTTGGTTTTTCAGTGGCCTTCCAAGCATCCTCTCATCGAGAGTCTGAAAGAAGCACCCTCCCTGTCGCTGTTTGCTGCCAGTTTCATCGCCGCGGTTATCATGGCACCGATTGCGGAGGAATGGTCCTTTCGCGTGCTGCTGCAAGGCTGGCTGGAGAAAGTCGCTTCGCGGCAATTCAGTTGGGAACAATTGCTGCTCGGCGGCTCAGCATCGCACGAGGCAGCGCTTGTTGAGCCGCTGGAAGAAGACAATTCAGATTCCGCCGCCACGCCCCGTTCCTCAGAGAGACTGCGAGACAATCCCTATCTTTCCCCCAGCGACCCTTTCGCCACAACTTCCCGCGCCGGGGAAGCCGTTCCCGCCGCGCAGCTTCCTTGGTGGCCCATCGTGGCAAGTGCCGCGATCTTTGCCCTGGTGCATGTCAGCCACGGACCCGATTTTGTCCCCCTCTTTGTGCTCTCGCTTGGCCTGGGTTATCTCTATCGTCAAACCCACCGCATCACCCCTTCGCTGGTGGTCCATTTTGGATTGAACCTGACAACGATGGTGGCCATCGGCGCGAGCTTGCTGGAAAGCAAGTGATGGGATGAAGTGAAGGCTTGAAATGAACCGGTGCCACTGCTGGCTTGTCCAGCAGTGCCGACTTTCCATCTGGTTGCATCGGCTCGAAACAGCAAATCGCTTCTCCCCCTCGCCCCGCCGCGGGGAGAGGGGGTCGGGGGGTGAGGGGCTGAATGGACGTTGAATGGCACGAGCCACATTCGTTTCGAGGAAGCCTGGGCGTAGCGAAAGCATGGAAAAACTTACTCCACGCTAACCCCTCACCCCCAGCCCCTCGCCCCGCCGCGGGGAGAGGGGGTCGGGGGGTGAGGGGCTGAATGGACGTTGA
>JBGSNR010000090.1:0-32818 GCA_041739545.1 Pirellulaceae bacterium
GCTTCCTCAGCCCCGCCGCGTACGGCGCGGGCTTCCTCGGTCCGACCTATGCGCCGCTGGTCGTGGGAGAGGGCAACCCCGGCGTTCAGGCGGGCGACTACAACGACGCCGCGCTGCGCGTGCGGAATCTCGATCTGCCCACCGGCGTGACGACCGAACAGGCCGACGCGCGGCTGGGGCTGCTCGACTTCCTCGAGGACGATTTTCTCGCCACGCGCGGCGGACACACGGCCGAGAGCCATCGCAGCGCGTACAAGCAGGCGGTGCGCATGATGCGCAGCCAGGCCGTCGAAGCCTTCCAACTCGACAACGAACCCGCCGAACTGCGCGACAAGTACGGCCGCAATCCTTTCGGCCAGGGCTGTCTGCTGGCGCGGCGACTGGTCGAGCAGGGCGTGCCGTTCATCGAGGTCTCGCTCAACGGCGCGGCCAACCGGCAGGTCTTCGGCTGGGACACCCACGCGCAGAATTTTCCCGCCAACAAGGCGCTCTGCGAAGTGCTCGATCCGGCCTGGAGCGCGCTGCTGGCCGACCTGCAGGATCGCGGCCTGCTCGATTCGACGCTGATCGTCTGGATGGGCGAGTTCGGAAGGACGCCCACTATTAACCCTCAAGCGGGTCGAGACCATTTTCCAAATGCATGGTCAACCGTTTTGGCCGGCGGCGGAATCCAAGGTGGTCAGGTCTTCGGAAGCACCAGCCCTGACGGAACCGAAGTCGAGGACGATCCGGTGGGAGTCCCTGACTTGTTAGCTACGGTCTGTAAGGCGATAGGAATCGATCCGCTCAAGCAGCTTCCGTCCAACGTTGGGCGACCAATTCGGATCGTCGACAAGGATGCAACTCCAATCAGGCAGGTGCTTTCATGAACAACATCAGAGGGTTGAAACCGTCGACACTGCGTTGGATATCCGGTTGGTTCGCGCTGACGTTTTGCGTCACGCTGACGACTGACGCGGAGGAGCCTTATTTCTTTGTGGTGAGTGAAAAGACAACGCTGTCGATTCAATTCAAGATTCCTGAGAGTTCGGAGCCGAAGTTCCGGTCTACGACGCACACCGACTCGAAGTCGGCAAAGCTCGAAGCGGCTTTGGTGAAGCTACTCGATTCCAATCAAGACGGAGTTCTTAACGTCAGCGAGTTATCAGAAGCAGAATCATTGTTGGAGCGATTTGATTACGACGAGGATGAATGTCTTGCGCCTCTCGAACTCGTGAATGACCTTTTGACCACCCGCAGCCCGATGACGGCGAGCCCGAAGATTGCGTCAGTGCTGGTTCGTTCGAAGGATGACGCTCAAGGCATCGAGTCACTTCGTCGGGTACTCGAACGACTTGGTCAACCGGTCATGATCTCTCTTGACTCCGTGGATGCAGTCATCGAGTCGGCAAGTGCTGATCGCGAAGGTGTCGACGTCCACTCCTCAGACGGCTCATCAGTTCAAATAATGAAATTCAATCGTCTGTCGGGAACATCCCGTTACCTCTTGATCAAAAACGACTTGACGGTCGATTTGTCCGTAGAGCAACCATTGATCGAATCGCTAAACATCGATGTGCGTCCCGCTCGAAGTGGTGTGTTCGAGCGGCTCGACATTGACGGCGACAGCAAGTTGAGTCGCGTGGAGTTGAGAGCCGGCGCGAAATCTGACGTAGATCAGACTGTTCTAACTTCGACTCGGCCATTCGAGAGTTCTGTCGCGATTTGGTTTGGTAAGGGGCGGCGACGGCCAGTATCCATCGCGTTGTTGCCCGTAAACAGTGGAGCGGGTTGTCGGCATTTGGAAACACTGGAATGGTTCGGTGCAACGGACCACAACCTCGATGGAGTCATCTCGATGAACGAATTTCTTGCCGGCGATGAGAAATTCCGCGACCTTGATGCCAACAACGACGGACTGCTGACTCGCGAGGAAGCCGAACGCAAGTAATTGCACGCCGGCCACCACCGCCAACGCAACCATTACTTCCAACAGGAGTTGAAAATGAAGAAATCAATTGAAAGAAACCGCCGCCACGGAGCGACGCATCTGGACGTTTTGGCACTGATTGCCATCGCAGTCGTACTCAGCGCGATCATCGCCCCGGCCGTATTCGCAGCACGAGAGCTCGCACGCAAGAATGCGTCCGTCGATCATCTGCGTCAGATTGGAGAAGGCTTGCTGGCACATGCTGACACGTTCGGTTTCTTGCCAGGCAACGGCGGCAACTCGGCCGAATTTGTCACGACGCCGGATATTCGCACCATTAACCCGAACGATTCGCCGTACAAATGGGGTTACGGCGATCCACGTCGCGCCGGTCGCTTGCAGCCGGGATCGTGGGCGTTTGCAATTCTTCCATACATCGGACATGAAGAGGATTTTCAGCGGCGGAATCAAGCCGCCGTGGTAGAGATCTACAACATACCTGCGCGTCGTCCAGCGATCGCAGAAGCCGCTCTTGAGATTGACCCGATCTACGAAGGTTGGTCGTCGATGGTGGACGGCATCAACCCTTGGGGTAAAACGGACTATGCGGCCAACGACCGCATCATCTCCAACGGATTTGCTCGCCTGAAACGGATCAATGATCTGTCGCAAAACGACGGTCTCAGCACCGCAATCCTGGTCGGTGAGAAAGTGATGGATTCACGTGCCGCTGGCAAGGGCGGATGGTATTGGGACGAGCCCTTTATCTTGGGTGGCAACGGTGGAACCGGGCGCAAAGGGACCAAGTTGTTCGTCGATGGACCGATCCACGAAGACGCGGCCGACAACTGGGGTTCGCCGTATTCCGATGGCGTATCGTTTCTCTTTGCTGATGGCTCCGTGCATACACTGGCACATCAAGTCGACGAAAAACTCTTCGGCAGTTTACTAAGCCCCGCTGCGGAAAAGGAATTTTCGGTGGGATGGCTTGAGCAAGTCACTGCGAACGCGGTGATAAGCGGCGAAACAACGGGGCTGGATGACTCGGGAGCTGATTCGACAGGACCATGATCGATATCGCTGTGTTCTTGATCGTCGCCGCCATCATGTTGGGCGTGAGCCTGCGCGGTGCGAAACGAGGCGAAACGTTTCTCGTCGCCGATCGAGCCGTGGGGTTTCTGCCTCTGGTGGCGACGCTGGTTATGACCGAGTTCAATACGGCAACCCTGTTGGCATTTTCTGCGGTCGGTTACGTGGTGGGACCGCGGGCAATCGGATTGTCCGCAGTCTTTCTTGTCGGTCTAGCTTGGTACACGATCGCGGTGGCGCGCAAATGGAAACAGTTCAACGGTGTCTCGGTCGCCGGATGGTTTTCGAAGCGTTACGGAGTCGGCTTAGGTCGCTTCGCCGCTGTCATGCTGTTGCTCGCAATGCTGGGTTTCAGTGCAACGTATGTCAAATCGTTGACGTTGATCGTAGCACCCATGCTGGGTGACCCGGAACCGTGGACGCTCAGCGCGATGCTTTGTTTGGCTTTGGCGTTTGTCACAATGTCAGGCGGTTTAGCCTCGGTGATCCGTCTGGACATGATCGGTTTCGCTCTCGCTTGTCTGTTGTTTCCGGCGTTGTTTGTCATTGGCATTGTTCGTCACGATGGAGCACTCGCCTGGACGGAGCACTTTCAAGGCGAACCGTTCACGGCAGACTATTGGCTGCGATGGAACAATCCGCAACTTCCCTGGCACTTCGTGTTGTCATTGGTCGTGTTGACTTGCCTGACCTACATCTGCTCGCCGTGGTACGGCCAGAAAATCTTTGCCGCTCGCACCGAGCGCGTCGCTGTAATGGCCGTAGGAACCGCATCGGTAATCGTGTTTCTTCTTTACGCCAGCGTGCAACTCGCCGCAAGTCTATTGCCAGGTACGGTGGCGGAACTCGCCGATGCTCAAGTCGCTGTCCCAACGATGCTCGATCAGTGGCTGCCGATTGGAGTGCGTGGGCTTGCGTATGCTGTCTTGTTTGCGGTCGCAACGACGACTTTGGCGGGAGTTTGGAGTGCGATGGTCGGGATGTTGGTCACCGACTTTGGCAGCAGGTGGTCCGAAAGCATTGGGGCTCAGCGTGGATTGACGATGCTCTTGGCCGTCGGCAGTTGGCTGGGCGCAAATCTTTTGGTCGACGACATCCTCAACCGACTGATCCTCGCGAACATTCCCATCGCAGCTTTATCGTTTGCCCTGATCGGCGGCTTTCATTGGAAGCCGACGAGCACTACCGGTGCGTGGGCCAGCGTCATTGTCGGGCTGATATGGGGTGTGTTTTGTTTCACTTATTGGGGCGATGCGGGCGGGTACACGTGGTACTGGGCCATCTATGGATCGCCCTTGATTTTTGCAACCGGCGCAATCGTTTCGGTCACGGCACCGGATCGACGTTCATCCGATGTTGGCTTGATTCATCCGAACGCGACTGAAAGATAAGGTTAAGGATAAGAAATATGGAATCGATTTATTGGGTACTGTCACGCGATTGCAACCAGCGTTGCCCGCACTGCTACAACGACTCCGAGCCCGGCGCTCCAGGTTTGACGTTGGACGAGGTCACGCAATGCGTTGCCAATTTGCCAGACCCTCGCGCAGTCTCCGTCGCGCGCATTATTTTGTCCGGTGGTGAAGTCCTTGTCTGGCCGGATCTACTTTTTCATGCTTTGAACGAATTGCACCATCGGTTTGGTGAATCCGTGGCGGTATGGGTGCAAACCAACGGCGACCTGCTGGACGAACAAATGCTGCAGCGGTTGCTCGATGCCCATGTGAAACGCATCGACATTTCGAGCATGGACAAGTACCACATGAAATCGACGGCCCAGCGGCGAGGTTATTTGGAAGACTTGTTTGACGCGTTCGGCATTGTACCCGCCGATCCTAAATCGGATGAAATGCATGGCTCAGCCGGTGGCGAGCGAATCGAGTTTGCGTTCTGGGGTGCAACCGAAGACGAATGGATTGGCCCACTGTGGCCCCGAGGCCGCGCCAACCAAAAAGGGCTATCGAAGTCGACTGCCGACGATCGCTTTTGCAGCAATTGGAGCGGAGCGAAAGGGTTCTTGGACTATCACGAAGCGGGCTGCGAAGTAAACATTCAACTCTCAGACGTCTATCCGTGTTGTCCCATGACATGTCGACCGATCGGCAATTTGGAGAATGAAGAATTGATCTCGATCCTGGAGCGATGTAGTCAACATCCTGTCTATCGTGCACTGAATGAGGGCCGTCCTGAGGCGATGGGAGAGTATTTGGGTATCAGTGAAGCCTATGGCTCCGAACGGTCGCGGGCACTGGGTAATCATTGCCTTTGGTGTGACGAGTTCTTCACCAAGCATGCGCCAGATCTTTTGGAACGAGATGCCGTCACCGCGCGCAACGACTGTGACTTGCAAATCGTACAAATCTCGAAACCATGAATGATTTGTCGGGACAATTAAGCAGAGTATGCGTACCAGTTGCTGTCGAAAGACACAGCACGGATGCCTCACGGAATGCGGCAGAACAATTGATCGTCTTTGCCAGACTGCCAAAGGCAGGAGCCAACAAGACGAGGTTGATCCCTGCGATCGGAGCCGAGAATGCGACGCTAGTGTATCGTCAATTGGTTGACCGAACCCTGAGCCAAGCACGACAACTTACAATCGAACGGGCCTGCCAAGCAACCGTTTTCTACACTGGTGGATCGGCCTGCGAAGTCCGAACCGCATTTGGTGATGATCTGGCGTATCGCGAACAGGTTGGACAGTGGTTGGGCGAGCGATTGCATCTTGCAACCAAATCGGCATTTGAGGCTGGAGCCAAACGAGTCGTTGTGGTCGGAACTGACTGCCCCAGTCTAACCTCAAGTGATTTGATTTCCGCTTTCGATCAACTCGAAGAGCATGACATTGTCATCGGGCCGGCACAGGATGGCGGCTACTACTTGATTGGGCTCAATGCTGAATGTGCCTCGCTGTTTGCCGATATCGACTGGAGCACATCGCAAGTCTTGGAGCAAACGTTGAACAACACGAGGGAGTTGAACCTACGCGTTCATCAGTTACGAATGTTGCCGCATGTCGACTATCCGGAAGACTTGTTGCCGCTGCGCCGAGACACAGATTGTCATCTGCTTCCGTTCCAGACTGAAGCAGGCAGGCTCTCCGTCATCATTCCAGCGCTCAACGAAGAAATGAATCTGCAGCGTGCGCTCGACTCCGTCGGCGAACCTAGCGATGATCTGGAAATGATCGTCGTCGACGCGGGAAGCACAGACCAAACGGTAGATATTGCGCAGCAGCACGGCTGCAAAGTCTTCGTTGGCAATTCAGGGCGTGCAAATCAGATGAACGCTGGGGCGGCCATTGGGGAGGAACGCACGCTTCAGCACCGGACATCGGGAATTTTTGGATGAGTTCCTTGGTGCACACGGCCAAGCAGTTCGACCAGAAACCGCGCAGTTAATGATTAAAAATCACAATTCGTCAGGACTGACAGCGCGAGGGTTGGGATTTAGTGTTGGGAAAGCGTCTGGCAGTCGTGGATGTTCCGAGCAGACTTTTGGGCACACAGGTTCAACTGGAACGCTTTGCTGGGCTGACCCAGCGAGCGAAACCATTTGCGTCGTTCTAACATCACTCCCGGGTCTTGCACTAACCCCCCATCAGCGCGAACTCGCCGCGGACGAGGTTGCATCGGCTGCAAGCCGTTAACCAGTTGAATGTTCTATCGAGATTCCCTTCCAGTAACCGGAATCAATCCCTTGAATGCGTTGATCGGCAGTGTACGCAACGACTGGGCACTATCACCTCGCAGCTTGTACGATTCTTCAAATTCGAACCAGAAGCCTTCATTTATGTGAACGAACAACGCACGAACCGATACCCAAATCCGTTTCGATAACCTGCAGTAACATTTGCCTGTTGCGTCTCTGTTCGCTCCCCAAAGAGATTCCGTGTGTTCGGACAATGCTGTTTTTCATGTTCCATACCATGTCATTCCACTATAACTGAGTTCAGTGACAGCCGGCATTCTGGACCGCTGTCCGCCGCCTGGGTTTCCCAAGCCGCACTCCGCATCTCGGAGCCACCAGCACAACGCTTCGTGCTTGGAGTGCGCTCTGATGAAGATCGAATTGTGGAGCGTAGCTGACGTCCGCCCATATGATCGATATGACCATCGACCGACTGACACGCTTGAGGTGCTTCTTGGGAGGGTTCATTAAGGTTGAGCATCACTTATGCCCTTTTTCATTTCGACGGCTTCCTATTTTTTCTGACGGTATTGGTGTGAATGGTTTTGTCAGGTGTAGTGAAATTTGACTCGGCGAGAACGCAGCCTGGCAAATGAGCTGCCGAATCGCACGAACCGCCAGTTTTCCTGATAGCTAAAGAAATGGTCAAGCTTGCCGCCCCGAAGGGCGGCCTCTGCGCGAAATCGATAGCACCTCTTACAACGACGGATACAACTCACCAGCAACCCGGCAGAGTTGCTTTCCACGAGCATATTGTTCATTCGCTGACAACACCTGATGCGTCGTTGTCGACGGCTTCGCCAGACCACAGAACTTTTGCTAGGGAAATTGTTGGACGAAGGCCCCGAGTGGTCCTGAATGCCGTGATCCATGTTGAGCAGACTGCATCAATCGCCAGAGTTCGCAAGATGCACCTGATATCAGGGACCGCCTGGCTGTCTGGTGAGAATCACCCACTCCAAGTCGAAGGCTATTTCAGACTTTACTCGATGCGTTTAATGGACAAGCTGAGACGCCCTTTTAGGGCGCCTCAGCTTGCCAAATTGCTGGAGGAGTTTGGCTAACGCGGTCGTCGTCTGCCGCGCCCACGACCCACGTTAAACCCCTTGCGGCTGCCGATGCTCTTTCCGGTTTTGTAGAACAACCAGCCAACCATTCCCAATATGATCAAACCCCATAGACTGTCCATAACCTCACTCCTGCTATACGTGACCCTTGGACCTCAACCATGACGATCAAGAGACCAAACGGTTAACAACTGGGGCTTGGAGTTATGAAGCTGGAACAGTCTGTTTCGTTTCATTCGTACAGCGACATGCTTCCCGTTGATACAGCAAAGGAACTGAATTCACCTCATGCTGGCAGAATCAAAGTGGCGATTTCATGTCCTCGCTTACGAAGGTCTTGTTCCGGCGCGTCGTGCAAGAATTCTTGGCTCAATAAAGTGTCTGTTTGCGGATCGTAGGCAACGTACCGCACCCGTTGAAAGCAGCGGCGAAGTTGTTCGACCTCATTGAATTCGAGAGGAAGAATGGTGTCATCCTCAAGATAGGGGGTAGCGATCCGTGCATTGTGAACCGCAATCTCTTCCTTCCAGAACAACAGCGCGGCACGGATGGTCGCGAGATGTCGCTTGGTTAGCATGTTTTAGATTCCTTAAGAAGTCTAAAGGCAAGTGTACTGAAGGCGTAAGGGCCGTCTCTGTTCAAATCGAGTTCCATTCCCCCGCCAATAGATTTAGCGTGGTGTCCTGGTCCACAGAAATGTCGCGTAGCCAGCGGGTGAATTGATGCACCATCATCCCCGCTGCAATGCTGGCGGCGTAGATTGTGCTGCGAGAAGTGCAAGTGCCAGCCTGGGCTTCGGCTTGAGAAAAGAGAGTCGACGTGTAATGGGCAATATCTTCGTTGCTGGATGCAACCAGCACGCGAATCACTTCTCCCATCATGCGACCGTCTGTCCAGAATTGACAGCGGTTGGCACAAGATCGCCAGATCGCGGCACGAGCAGCGATGGAATCGACGCAGCAGAAAATGGCTTGTCCTGTTTCCAGCTTCGCGCGGTAGCGGTCCTGGATGGCGCTCACTCGCAACGACGGATCCAAATGACGAATTGCTACGGCAGTGGCCTCGACCTTTGATCGGCCAATATCAGCGGAACCATAACCCTGCGTGGTGACATTGCCCAGATCAACATCGTCAAAATCAACCAGCTGAATATGAGGAACGCCAATGGCCGCCAACTGCAATGCCACCTGTCGTCCAATAGCCCCTACGCCGATAACGGTGGTTGTGATTGCCGAGATGCGTTCGCCGGGCACCAAGTCACGTTGCCTGGTAAATCGATCTTGTAAAACTTGATTTGCTGTCGTCATAGTTCAGTTCCTTGCCTTTCCTCGTCGGTAATGTAGTCAAACCAGCTTCGTTGCCACTCTTCCGTCGTCTCACCCTGGAAAGGCGAGGCAGGAGCCTGTTTTGCGGCTTGGGACACCCTTTTCTCTGGCAGATGAGGTTGCACGCAGTCTAAATATTCTTCAGCCCAAGCGTCCGAGTCACAGCCCGCAAAAGGCCGTTCATAATCAACATCAACCCGAAGCGCGAAGTCACCAGTTGGCCCCACGTTGAAACGCAGACGGGCATAGGATTGCCCTTCCTGGGCCAGGATGAACATCACTGCCCATTGCGCACTACCAAACACCCGGCCAAACGTCTTTTCATCCGTGGAACTGGGCCGTGGACAGTTTCCTGGATGGGTATGGATCCAAATGCGGGCAAACTGTTCAGGTTGCCGCCCGGCATCCACTTGTTCGTCAAACAGGTCCGCCACCGACTCGTCATTGAAAGCGACATGAGCCCAGGTGCAAACCTGTTTCACCAGCCGAATGTCTTCCAGATAGAGCAGATCATCGGCAGCGGCGATTCCAAATCCTCCTACTTCCGTATCGCCATAATCACGCAGGAACAGGAGTTTGGCCCAGGCTGTCGGACTGAATCGAAGGGCAAGTTTCGAACTCTGCTTCGGCTTCCGTTGATTGGATTGCTGCTTCTTGTTTTTCATGGCAATCAGGGCACCTTTCGTTTTCATCGAGACAGTTTCTACAGAGTTCAGCCAAACACCCTTGGCAGACATCGAAACACGATTGGCAACTGCGTTCGCCACAGCCCTCGCAGCGGGAAGTACATTCGCCGCAGTAGATGCCATCGCAGCGCGAACAGCTGACATAGCAGTCGTTACACGTTTGTGTGTTACATTTCTCACAGGAATAGATGTCATCGCTGTTGACAGTTGTTCCGCAGTCCGCGCAGGAACTCCCATTCCAGTCGGAAAGAGAGACATAGGGACTGCCGGAGTTGTAGGTCCGTAGCAGATTGGCCACGATCAGAAAGAAGTCCAAGACCCGACCCTGTTCGAGCGCTTTGCGGATTGGCTTGCGTCCTTCCCCTTCGCACAAGCCTTCATCCTGTACATGAGGGTGCGTCACGCTGTCGTTCGTCGCGGCAGGATACGCGTCTAGGGCGATTACGCGATAACTACCCGAACTCCCCGGCCCCAGATCACGCCAGTTCAAGAGAATCTCGAACGGCCCCAGATAGATGCCCTCCAGGACAATCGGTTCGGTTGTTACCGAAATGGACCGTTCCTTGCGATTGATCTTAACTTCGGTAAACTCGTCGTACAAAGCCACCAAGTCGGCATAAATGTCCCTGACCGAGGCTCGGGGCGACTCATGGGTCAGTGGTTCAAGTCGGCCGTTGAAGATTGATATTTCACCCTGCAACTGCTGGAGCATTTGCTCCAGGTCATGTCGCATCACGGCAGCAGAATGCAGCCAGCTAAGGTCAATTGCCCGTCGCAGTTGCGCCAAGAGCGATTGGCAGCGATCCCAAGTGGCGGTGGGTAGTTCCAGCCTCGATTTCACCAGCGTTAGCGGATGAAGTTGGTCCTGAATGGCAATGGCACTTCGCAAGAGTAAATTTTGATTAAACGTCATGGTTGTTTCTCCGGTGGATTTTGCCCTCCCCGCCGCCGAGCAAAAGTGCTCGGCGGCGGGGACAGTGCAGAACTACCGGCATGCTCCTTCGATCTTGGTCGGTGTGAAGGAAATGCGGTCTCCTTCCTGCAGCACCTGATCCGTCGGACATGGTTGACGATTGACCCGAATCAGATAGCGATCCGGTTTGGTCGCGCCGACTTGTCGCTCAAAAAGCTGCGCAACGGTTGTTCCAGGAGCGACTTCCACATAGTCGGCAAAGCCGCCGCCATCATTGTTAATGACAAGTACCTTCATAGGTTGTTTCCTTTCAAAAGAGTTCGTTGAGAATCCTGTTAGCGGCTGAGTACCGCTGAACTGGGAATGGATTGGCGATCCTTGCGATACCGCCGCCGGGGGCGAAGTTCGCGCGAACCTCGATATTGCCCGCCGCGTAACGCCTGCCAAGAGACTGGCTGATTTCCAGCGACACTGGTGGTCCAGGCCGTGGGTTTCGTGACCGAGGTGATTGTCCGGTCAAGCAGCGGTCGGTGCATGCCAAGGCCTCCGAGCGTTTTCTTCGTAGCGTTGGGCATCGAGGACATCCCAGTCGATGAATTGTGGTTCTGCCTCATTCGCTTCCCGCTCGAAAGAACTGGCCGGTTCTTCCAACGAAAAGCCAAATCGTCGAATTGCGGAAACCGATTCCCCTGTGGCGCGCGCGATCGCTCGTTCTAAGTCAACCTGTTTCATGGAAACCACTCCTGTTAGAAAGAAACAACGAAAAAGCCCCGATACGAAAGGCACAAGCCAGACGCACCGGGGCGGGAATTTGGATATTGAATTTCTTAGGTCGATCAGGTTGTCGACCTTGTCAACCAATGTTGGTGCAGCCAATCGGCTTCGGCCGCTAAGGCCTCACTCCGCTTGCCAAACGGACCTAACCTGGGTCCCTGGACTGGGGCCAAATCAGCAATCCATTGACCGCAAGCATCGGGCTCCACTAGGGAACCGCGCTCGATAGATAGCTGCCCAAGTTCGGCCAGATCGATAATCTCGCCGTAAAGGCAGCGGATGGTCCCTGTAGGTTTGATCAGCAGTTGCATAGGGTCTCCTTCACTTTGCCGACCGCAAGATTCGTCGCCGCGGACGGTCGACCAGCAGCCCATCGAGCGTGGCTTCCACTCCGGCCAACTGCGTTGCGATCTGTTGCCGGAGCGTGCCGTTCTCGCGCAATTTCTGCGGTTCCACTCCTTGTACGATTTGCTGGCACTGAGCAACCAGGGAATCAAGCTGGACGTTGGAGCGAACATTTAGTAACCGGAAGCGATCGAAGAACTCGCGCAGATTTCCGACGGCGGTGTCCCGGAAGATTTTAGGACGTCCATCCTCGTGACCGCTGAGACGTTCCGTTAAATGGGAGACCAGATGTGCAAGCTCATCCTGGAAGGCCTGCTCCGCGAGTTGCACGGCTTCTTCAAATCGAGCCTGCACGCGTTGGCACTCTTGCTCGTACAGCTCGGGATTAAGTTGTTGCAGATACGAAGGAGGCTCGACGCTGGGAAAATCCCAAGAAATCTCAAACAATCCAGCCAGCGACGGGGGATAATCCGCGTCATTGTAGAGTCGTCCCAAACGATCGCGTGCGGCAGTACGAAGGGAGGCGTATTGCTCGTTCAATTGCTGCACCGCCGTGCCAAGTTCTGTCTGAAACTGCTGCATCTGTTCCTGAAATTGCGTCACAGCATCTTGCTTAACCAGGCGAATGCCCGGCTCAGGATACGGCAGACTGATCGAGGCCCAATAGGAACGCGCATTACCGCGAACGGCGGTGACGGCTTTGAAGCGTGGATGCTTCGTGTCGAGGAGTTTCTTCCTTGCGCTAAGAAACTCCTCTTCTGCCCCAAACGATTCGGCGGCCTCGGCCTTCTGCGCGGGAGACAGAGATTTGCGAGTTCCGAACCAAACGAAACTGACGCGCGTTGCGCACATCGCAGCTCGCAAGTGTTCGGCAGGGGGGATGCTTCTATGTCTGCTTCTCGGGATGGTAGTTGTCATGGAATACCTCATGTTGAATGGGAGGAACGATTAATTGGAACTCGGGTCGCGTGGAATATTGCGGCGCGACTTGGGGCGATCATTGCTTTTGAGGGAATAGATCCCTGGCAGATCTGCATTTAGACAGCGGCTGCTAGCCCACGTTCGCAACCGCTCTACTGCTTCGGCGGAAGTGACTGCGACAGGAACAATGTTCTGGGCGGCTTGGACCAATGGCACATCCAAGAGCGCGGCTAAGCGACAACAAGCTCGGATCTCCGCACCTGTCCAATGCGCATCGGGAGGCAACCGCTGTTGAGCATCGAGGGCAAAAACCTCGAGGTACATTCTCCAGATGGCTTGCTTTTGTTTGGGACCAGGTAAGTCGAGAAAGAATAATCCATCAAACCTCTCGGCACGACAAAACTCAGGAGGCAATTTCGTGACATCATTGGCCGTGCAAACCACAAAAACATCAGAAGAATGGTCATTCAACCAGGACAGCAGCGCGCCAAACATCCGCGAAGAAACGCCGCTGTCGGATTGTCCGGAACCGGCGACGCCCCCCAGTGCCTTTTCGACTTCGTCGATGAACAGTACGGCAGGTTGCATCGCGTCCACAATTTGCAACGCGCGGCGAGTTCGCTCCTCCGATTGGCCCACCAGGGAACCCATGAGAGCGCCCACATCCAAGGTGAGGGTCGGTCGGCCGGTTTCATTTCCCAATGCCTTGCAGAAGGCACTTTTCCCGGTTCCGGGAACACCCAGCAAGAGTACACCTCGGGCGCGACAATTCTTCGAGGAAGTGGCCTGCCGACGCATGGCCCGCAAGCAGAATGCTTTCAAGGAATCGAGACCACCTAGTTCCGTAAACGTTTCGTTTCCTCGATGCAAAGACAACAGGCCGCTTTTAGTTACCAATTGAGATTTGAGTTCCCAAATCGACTGTGGTTCGATCCGACCATGACGAACTAGAGCCAGGCTATACGCTCCCTCCGCCTCATAGCGCGTCAATCCGCTGGCAGCGTCGAGAACTCGATCCAGATCCGTTCCCGAGGGCAATTCACCTTCTTCGGTGGCAATCCCGCGGGCGATTTCAGCCAGTTGCTCGCGACCAGGAAGTTCATGTTCGATGCAAATGAAGAGTTTTTCCAGTTCTGTGGGAATCTGGATCACTGGGGATAAAACAACAATGAACGTTCGTTGGTTTTTGCCTTGAACGATCTGCCTGGCGACGGCTTGAACAATCTCGGCCGAGTTTAAGAAGCGATGAAAATTCCCAAGCACTAGCAAGGCGGGACTTTCGTCGGCTGCCAGAGCGGTCAGGGCGCGCACGGCAGCCAAGGGATCGATGGCACTGATTCCCGCCTCGGCTGGGCCAGCTTGCCCGGCAAGTTGCAGACCTTGGTCAATATTCCAGGTTGCGAGTCGCCATTGCTGATCGTGGCACAGGCGTGCGATTTCCTGCAAGGCGTCTTCATGCTCGTGGCTTTGAATCCAGATACCACTGAAGCACGCGCGCACATTTTCCATTAAACGCTCGGAAAGCGTCATGTTTGGTTCCTTGTAGTTGGTTGGATACGGAATGAAAGCTGTTCAACGGCGGCAAACCGAATGCGCCTCGGCCAATTCGGCGATGGCCTGGAACCAGCCGCGCACTTCGTCATTGGGATCACGCTCGCAGAGCAGTTCGAGCGTCATCTGATCGACGGCTAGCGTGTTGAGCCAACGCTTGGCCCGATTGGCCAATCGCCGGCGAGGACGACGACTAAGAGATTCCCAAGCTTCTTGGCAGCCTTTCCGCAAGAACAGTCTGTGGGATACCAATTCGGCTACGTCGTCACTATCACCGATTTCTACCTCGACGTTGGCAACTTCCAGGATGGCTGCCGGATGGAGATAGTTTTCTAGGCTCCGTTTGTGGGTCAAGAATGCTCGGCAATTCTTGCGCTGATTGATGCTCGCAACCACCGCCCGTCGAAACTCTATTTCTGGCGGCTGCTCACGATCGATAAGGTGAAACTCTGGTTTCTCCAGGGGGGCTAATCTATCTGCCCACGCTGCGACAGGGCCGCCGCCGAACGGAATGAACACTAACTCCCCCTGCCGCTCCAGTTCCGCAACATTTGGAAGTTGGGGATTGTCCAGATAGAGTACCCAAGAGATGCGTCGCAAAAACTCGATGTCATGAATTCCTTCCACGACCGCCAGCACGCGAACCGAATCCGAACATGGCGCAGGGCGTTGATTCAAGAGTGGTTTTGAAATGATGCCTCCTGTTCAGTATGCGTAGAGTTAAGGTTGTGTGTTTGGTGAAAGCTGGGCGTCAGTGCCTCGGCAGTCGTCGCCCCAATCGCTTTCTCCAGAAATTGACTGGCGGCTTGGCAACTGGGGCCAACGAAACCTTTTGTTTCGACCCGTGTCTGACCGTTGGGCTGGATGGTGATTTCAATGGTTTGCACTGCTATCTCCTACGTGAATGACGAGTTTGATCGATCCATCGGGAACGGATTGCTCGGTAACCGAGTGCCCCTGCCGCCGCGCCTCCAGTTTGGCTTTTTCGCAGGCGTATGCTTGAAGCAGCCTATCCAATTCTGGCTGCTGACCCCAGCGACCTCCAAAGTTGTCGAAGGAAATTTTTGCTTCCGCCAGATCGCATACCACTGGATATCGCCAGTTGGGAAGATCGATTCCCCAACCAGTCATTTCGCGACTGAAGAGTTTGAAGGTACCGAATGCCGGTTCGGCAAGGTTGAGTCGCTGGCAGGCGGCCTGCAGGGCAGTTGCATCGCGAATCTCAGTTTTGATCTCAACGATGTGTGACATAAAGAACTTCTCCAAGGTTGAATCGAATTATGGTTTAGTAAACTCGGATGGTTGCCCGCTCGGCGGTAGCCCCAGGGTCAGAAGACGGCAATCGGTATTACTTTCGGAGCGGACTAACTGTCGCAAGTGGAATGCGCCGATTTCTCCGTAGAGCCACACTTCAGTCGTGTTTTCACGACTTGAACAGTCTACTCGTCCGACATGTGCGTCCGAAATTTTCGACGGTGTCGGGTGATCGCTCCTTGAATCCGAATGACGTCTGATCGACAGAGAAGGTGGAATCCTCCGCCGGTCGCTGAGCGTGGGCCGTACACTGTTGTAAGTTCGTCCTCGCGAATCCAGCGTAAGAGAGTCTTGCTGTGCATCTTTAGTAACTGTGAAGCTTCATGGAGCAAGCAGTATTTACTGCGAAAGCGCTTGACCTCGTCCGCTGAGATGATCCACGCTCGACCGTGACGAGACGCCTGAAGCAGTCCCACAGCAATCCACTTCTTCAACACAGGCTCTTTGAGAGGGCGGTCGGGAAAGAGCTGCTTTGCCAGCCGACAAAGTGGGAATCCCTCGGCTTCATCCCGCATGCGATGAAGCTCGGGGCGCGCCTTCTTCAGATCTGACACGCACACCAGCACACTCTTGAAATCTGCGGTTCGGGCGGATCTCAACAGGCGTGCCCGGCCCGCTTGGATCAATCGCAGAAGTCGAACGAGGTTGAGTCCAGACGGACCAAATTGCCTTGTCGCCTGCCGTAGACTAACCCAGTCCTGGTCAATCGGCTTGTCGCAAACAGGAGACTGGCTAACCAGGTCGAGCAGTTGGCTAATCGATGTGCGTGGTACACGCCACCCTCCTTTGGTCCAGATTGCACGAGGTAGGAGATCGGTTTTGACGAGTTCCAATACGCGGCTGCGCCCCAGACCCAGCATCTTTCCGGCGTCATTGACGGATAACGCCGTTTTCAGGTTGCGTTCCACTTCGCCGACCGATTCTCGGGTAACCAAGCCAACCGTGCGGCGGCCCGATGCGGCAGGGTGAACGACACCTACGAGAATCCCTCGTTCTAAGAGATCTGCACTTCCTCCGTTTCGGATACGCAGTTTTTCATCCGCCTCGGTGAGGGACATCCACGGCCGAACTTCGAGCAGCTTCGCATGCTTGGATGTGGAGAATAGGCAGACCTTCGTAGTCACATGTCCAGCCGTGTAATGCGTCGTCAAGTATTGCCGCAAAGCATCGGCAGGGAGCGGATAACCCAAGTCTTCTAGCTGTTTGGCTTCACGTAGGAGTAGTCCAAACGACCTCGTCACTCCCGTAACCGTCTTCTGGTGTTTTGCGATACGTTGAAAGTCATCCAGAAATGCAAATAGCTGCTGCGGCCATTCGTCGAGCAAATTGGCCGCGGCAAGCCACGCAGCTAGAGCCGCAGGTGCAGACGAATCGATGGACATTTCATCGGTTACACGCCGCTTCCATTCCGGCAGCTTTTCGACTGCCGCTGTCAGGCGCTCCAACCACCATAGCGCTGCGCAAGCTCGCATCCCAGTCAGTGGCAATGCCTCACCACGGAACCACTGATCGATTCGCCGAAACCGCCATATTGCAGATTCTGAGATGGCTGGTGGTTGGATTTCTCGAAAGTTGAACCCACAGTGGCATGCATGCACGTCATTGCGATCAGGACGCAGCTTCCGTCGACATTTCGGGCACATGTTCGACAAATAGCAAAGATGTCGCAGGCATACTGGGAGCGCGCGCAGTGACCAGGCCAACCTCTCGTAGGGGTGTGTGTCCTCAATTAGGCACACTGGACAAATTGGTGGATTGGCTGATTGAAAGTACTTGAGGATCGTCTTGGAGTCACAGGCGACTGCCGGCACGGCGGTACTCGCGACGAGCACCAATCGATTCGCGAATTGGTGGACCGTGGCGCTGAGAAGCGAGGACGTCGAATGGCGCAACAGAGATTCCAGTCGCTGCCCGATTGGTCCTGGAAGTAACTGGTTCCATTGCGCAGAGATGCCAGCAGTTCCCTCGAATAGGGACCGAATTTGACCAGGTTTTTCGAATCCCATCGCGTTGGCTGTGCGGCGGATCAAACTGGTCAAAGATTCACCTGGCAGCAGTGGTTCTCGGACGGGTAGTGGGGTTGCGATTTCCATTAGCGGCCTCCCAGATAGTCGCTGGCCGTGGCAGCGCGTCGGCGTTTGCGGGCGCTGCGAGGCGAAAGTCCGACGCCGGCGCTGCGATAGGCGTCCGCAGGCTGCACACAATCCAGTTCCGTAGTATTCGGAGGGCCGACAAACGGGTTTTGTTGTTGCAATAACACGCGCTGCAGTGAAAGTTGTTTCTCGTAGACACGCGCGAGATCGGACATTTCTATCTGCTCGCTCCCACGCTGGAGAGCTTCGGCTAAGGCTCCCCGCACAAGCGTCATGAGGTAGTCAGGCACACCCCTACACGCGAGATAAAATCGGCCAGCGAGTTCTGCTTCGGCAAGGCCAGAATCGAGAGCCAGAGGAAGCGAATCGTCAAGCTTTTTAAGCATGCCGCAGAACTCGCGACGACCAGCTACAGAGTGCCAAATGAAGCAATGCAAAGTTTGCCGCTCCTTAAACCGCCGTTCTGTATGTTCGGCGCGCAGGACATGCTCCGATTCAGGCATGCCACAGACGACCACAGGTATCCCTGTATTGACGATCAAAACCTTCACCCATTGCGAAGCCTTGGTCATCACCTTCAACCGATCCATATCGAACAGGTGATGGAATTCATCGAGCACGATGAGTTCAACGCCGCAGCGTTTGAGCAGCTTCACGGCACGATTCGTCAGTGTTTGAACGGTGCCACTGCTCCAAGCTGGATCCTCAAGTGCCAACAGAATGTCAGCCGCAATCCCCTTTGGACGAGCGTCTGGTTGCAGTGTGACCTTGAGCACTGGCTGCCGGGTTGCGGTCTCAGTTAATTCCCGGGGATGTTGACGAATGTAGTGATCGACGACGCTGGTCTTTCCAGTTCCGGAAGCTCCCAAGATCGCGCCACAAAGCGGTTCGCCACCCCCCGATTTACTGTCATGACAACGCTTGAGAACATTGACGGCCTCCCGAAATCGCGGATGCAGCACGAGCAATTTGTTGGCCAGGACAATCCGCTCCTGAATCGGTGTTTGACGCCATCGAGATCGGTTGAGACCTTGGGTCGCGGTTGCGATTTGGGCCATGTTGTTAGTTCCTTTATGAGCTGAAGTTACGTTACGCCACCTCCCAGTCGTCGAGATCGAGGTCGTTGGGATCGATCGAATCTTCCATTTCTTCGTGCGGTGGCCCAGATAAATCGGCAAAAGTTGGCGATTGTTCTTTGTTTGAGAGGGACGAACAATCATCAGGGGTTGCACCGGCGAATTCCGCCGACGCAGCTTCGCCGTTCCCTTTTACGGGCTGATCGACCTTCGTTGTGCCGAGATAGCGGGCAGCGCGACTACGTCGTCGTTTCGAAGGTTTTTTGACGGCCGCTTCCACAACGTCGCGTATGACGTTGCGGCTAGCAGCCAAATTCAGAATGTGCTCGGGATCATCGAACCGCTCGCGTACGGCGCGCCGCAAAACCTTCCATTGATACTCTGTCATCCCGAGCATCACTTGATCACTGGCCGAAGCTTTGACGTATCGCTGATTAAGTGGGTTTAGCACCCAGGCTTGGCCAAGATCCCAGGGGTTATAGCGCACTTGAAAACAATCAACCACTTTGTTTTGGGCCGCCAAGTCAGCACGCAGGGCCATCAACTCGTCGGCGTTGTAAAACATTCCGTTCAGTTCGATGCCACGCGAAGAAAGCGTGCGTTCGACCCGTTTCGCCAACAACACAACCAGGTCGTCCGGTGAAGCCGGGAGGCAAGGTGGGTTTTCGGCAGCGCCTTGTTCCCACATTTCCAGCCGCGTACCAGCAGAAGTCGGATGTTTACTTATGGAATAGACATCGATCAAGTAAAGATGGATTACTTCGACCAATGTTTCGTACGGAATCAGTGGGCCTTCATCGGCGTTGTAATCGGCCCGTTTTTCCCAGCTGCGAAAGGTGCGGCCAGGTAGGGAGGCGATTAGGTGGTCGTTGAGCGAATCAAAAAACGACTCGACTGTGCCCTTGAAGTGCGGCGTTCGAGGTGGATTAAAATCCAGTTCCATGTTCAGTTGAAAGGCTGCTTGCTCCAGATCCTTACTGGTCAGGTCTGATCCGCGGTCGCAAACGAGCTTCTCTGGTATACCGAAGCACGGCCACGCCCCTTTGACTCGGGGGAATCTATCCGCCACGTATGACTTCGGGAGGATCGCCTGACGTAGAGCTTCCATAATCACTGCGTATGACGGCGGCTCAAAACCGACACAGAAGCCGACAATCATCCGTGAGTAATAATCGATCAACACGGTCAGCCAGGGCTGACCGATCGGGCCCGCTTTGGTCCCCACCACCAGCTTCAAAGGTGAGTGGTCGATCTCTACGCGCTCCAGAATCCGCCGAGCCAGACATTGTCGAGAAGTCGGTGAATGGCGTCGGTCGGCAATGCGACAGCCCCACCGAGCGCGGTCAACTTCCCACGGATCGAGTTGGGCGATACGTCGCGAAACCGCCTGCCACAGGGACTTGGGGCGCGGAACGGGAATAGCCTGAGCTGCCGGGACACGTGAATTATGTCGTTGCAGGTCCTCAAGAATACGCCTCACCACCGCAGAGACTGGTCGTCGGGCGGTTGTCAGAAATACTGACTGGATTGCATCAGCAAAAATGCGCTGCAAAACAGGATTTGTTTGAAGCATGCTGTGCCGTCGAGAACGACCCCGGCCTCCACGACGCGAAGCTGCAGGGAGCAAGCTCAACCGATCGCTGCCGGACTTGCGCCAGACCTTGAAATATCGCCGCAGTGAGCGGGACGAACACTGCTTGCCGGCGGCAACGAGTTGTTGCGCACGATCCTGAAAGTCAGCTTTTGTTGGAGGGTGTGCCAGTTTGGTAAGTGGTTCGATGGCATCCCAGCGAAAGTCGATTACTTCGCGCTCCGCTTCATCCAAATCTCGCAGACTCTGTGGTTTTGTGAGACGCGATTGATCGTTGCCGGAGTCCGTCTTGGTCGCAAACTGCAGCCGGCCTTGGGAATATAGCGAGAGTAAATGAGTTTCAGGAAACTCCTCCTCTACGTGGAACTTCGCGTCTTGGCAAATAAAGCGGTCATGGGCGAGTTGGCGGACCACTCGATAGGCCCGCCCGTCGAGTAAGAATTCGACGCCCACACTGATTCGAACGGGTCCCATGAAATGACGCCTTTCGGATAAACAATGGTGTCGCGATCCAGGGCACCGGCCCTGGGGTCAAAGGTTAATTCTTCAACTGCTAACAGATGGTAGATTTGGGCTCGGGTCTTGCTTGAATTGGCAACGGAGCGATCAATCAATTCGCCAATTCGAATCCCGGTCAGCGGAACACAATTGCAAATATCGCTGCACAGCCCCGGGTCCGGTGGAATGACCCGAAAGCGTGCAATGAGCGAAAGGTTCCGAGGAAGTGAACCCCCCAGTAGCTCGCGTTCCGTAAGAACATGAAATGTCCAGCCGGATGTGAGGGCATAGAGCCTCGCAACGCAGAGCTTGCGCTGAACAGTCTCGTCACCGAGTTTCCGGGCCGGCTTGACTTCGATGAGGCGCACCATGTTTTCTTGCATGGAGACGAGGAAATCCGGGACAATGTAACGGACGTGGTCGCGGGTCTTGGGGCGCTCGTCCAGTAATTGAACGTGGAGGCCGCAGTTCGAGTCACGCCAGGAATACCAAACTTCCAGCGGTTGTTCCTGAATGTTCGTGACTTGGGGGCAGGCCGCAAGCACGATGGCAGCAGCCCGCTCCAACTGCCCCTGGCAACGCAATGCTCGGCCAATTCGGGGACAAGGAACAAGTACGAAAGAACCAGGCGTTCGACGTCGCAATGAGAATGTTGAAAGATGCGTTGGATTCATGGACAGAAATCTCCTGCAAACGAACCTTTACGCTGCTTTCGTGACAGCTTCACCGCGCCGTCGGCGTTTGAGTTTGGTCGTCTTGGCTTTCTCGACTTTTTCGCTCCGTTCGTCACTGTTTGCTCGGACTTTGGTCGCAACCAAGTTGGCGAGTTGCTCTTGATAGTCATCACTGTATTCCGTCCATGGGATAGGATCGCCGTTGTCACTCATGGCACGCGATAGCTGTTGGATTTCACTGCGGGACGGTCCGTCTCCGCATGGTCGATAAGGCACTGGTAGTCGACGTAGCGCCGGATCGTGAAGCGTGTGAAGGAACACCTTTTCATCGTTCGAGCGGATGACAACTAGCTGTCGTTTTTGCGAGAATACGGTTCGGCCTAGCGCCCATATTTGTTTCTGCTCAAGAGCTTCCTTGAAGAGGTGGAACGAATGGTGGGCGGCTGGACTTGCAGGCACGAGGAACAAGGTTCGACCAGATAGGAGCGCAAGATCGAGACGTTCCGGCGAAACGAAACGATCGATAACGATCTTCTTGTCGTCAATGGGATTCAATTGCGCGAGTTCATCTTCTGATAACTCGACCAGCAAATCCGATGAGTACGCAAATGCTTTTCGAATCTCGCTCGCCTCGAGGATGCCATGTTCAGGGCAGACCTTACTTAGCGTAACGCGTCGACCACATCCAGCCGCGTGAATCAAATGTAAATGGGATTCAGGAGAAGCAATGCAAGAATACGCTTTGACAGGTACATTGAAGTCCTGGTGTTGCACCTCGCCAATCCAGCTCGCGCGACTAGCGGCAACGGCATGCGAGGAATTCTCGACCTGCGTGATTGGGGCTCGATTTTTGGGCATTCATGTTCCCTTTCTTTAAGTGAGGGCACGCTGCAACGTGCGGTTGTGAGCGTAAGAGTTGAACAAGTGAACAGACAGAGATCCGTCGCAATTGGTCGTGTCGCGGCGGGTGGAATTTGCTCTACGCAAAGCGAAAGCGATTCGATTGGAGCGGCCGGACTTGATAGTTAATGCGTCCCTATCAAGTAAATATGACGCATAAAACGCTTAAATTTAGCTGTGTAAATGATGACAAATATATATATACAATAGGGCGGGGCGCATTCACGTTTGAAATGCACGATAGCGTTCTTCTTGCATCACTTCGCAAGGGGTTGGTTATCCGCCTGAAGGCGTCATCCTTCAGTGTGTGGGGAGCAAGCTGGTTGCTCCGGCACGCGTCGCATCGAGGTGGTGGCAACGCAGGCTGCTCTGGCGATCAGGGGGATTCGTCCTCCTTTTTTTGCATTTACGCGGACATCGCTTTGCATCATATCAGTTCGGCAAAGGGACGCAGCCGTGCGACGAATTGGGTGAGCCCTTGATTCTCGAATGTGTCCAACAGTTCTTCTGCCGTTTTGGTCGGGTTGCGAAGACTCTCCCGCTGCCGCTTTACGGTCGCCGCCACCGAAGCCGTGGCCGAGTCAATCAGGTCGCTCAAGAAATCATCCGGGTGCAACACCTCGATGTCATATCGCGATAAGATGTTGGCGGGGAAATCTTTCAGATTGTAGGTGATTATGACACCGGCCCCAGCATGAACGGCCGCCGCAAGGACATGACGATCATCCGGATCAGGCAGGGCCAGCGTACTAATCAAGGCCTCATGGCCGCTGACGAGGCAGTCCCGAACGGCGCCATCCATCAGTGCCTTTGTTCTCGCCAGCCGTTCTGGCGACAGATCGGGCCTGTCCTTCAGAACGTTTCGCATCCACTCATCATGGATGGCGTCGGTCCATTTGGCCTGTACCAGTCCTGCCTGCGCCAACCGGATAAACAGGTCGCGAAGTGGAGCCGGGTACAGGATGTTGGCGTCGTAGACGGCAGTAACAGGGTGATCCATCAGTAACCCATCTTGAGTTCCTGGGCGTCAGCGGACAGTTTGTCGAGCACCTTATCTCTGGCCTCGTCATCCTTCCTTTTGTACGCCATCAGGTCGTCGAAACGGACGCGGCGGTATTTCCCAACGGTCCGGGATGGGATTTTGCCTTCATCGAGCAACTTGACCACGTAGGGCCGCGAGACGTTCAGCAGATCAGCCGCTTGCTGGGTGGTCAGTTCCGCCTGGGTGGGGATTAGCGTCACGGCATTTCCCTGCGACATTTCCATCAGCAGATGCACGAAGAGCCGAAAAGCCGAGGCCGGCACGGTCATAGTTTCCGCCGGCTCGCCATCATCAAGCAATTGCAAGCGGATGCTTGTGTGTGTACCTACATTGTGCGAGGCGAGAAGGCGGCTTGATTCACGGGCGAGGACCGCATCGGCCTCGCTCGGCGTAACCATCTCAAAATTCTCAGGAATCAATATGGACATGGCAGGTCTCCTTGCAGCAGTTACAAGGTCATTCTACCACGATGTCGAAACAGAAGCAATACTCGAAATTGTCGAAACGCCGGGTGGGTGGCCAGCCATTGCGACATGCGCCCCCAGCATTCAGGAATCCCTGCGTCCGGCTGCCCGCTCGCGTGTTTCTCCAAACCGCCGACCAATCCGTCGGTCCACCGGGAAAATGCCCGGTACACCGCAATGCCGCATTGCACAGTCGGCAACAGCCGGAATCCAGTGACCCGGTGAGTTTTTCGGTACGCCATCTATAGCGCCGGATAACGTCTTTTGTCCAGCATTGTTTGCCCTCGGTAAGGAACCGACCCCGGTCGTTGCGGGGCACTTCGTTCGTACTGCTAGTACCCAGGTCGGCGGTCCGGTTGAGAATGCCAAAGGACGGGTTTGCGGGTTTGCAATTCAAACCTTTCCGCTACCGCTTCACTTTCGGTGCCGAAAGTCCGATAATCAGGTTGAACCCTGCGAACTAGCGGAAGGAATGGATCGATGACAACGGCAACGAGCCAGGCTACGTGGGAGTTGGACGGACTCTTGGTTTTCGGCGAGCGATTGCGCGGTCGTCTGGCTCCCGGACAGGGAGAACGCCCCGGTCGACCCAGTGATCCAAGCTGGACGGTACAACGGAAACTCTCGATGAATCCCGAGACGCTGACGGCGCTGGAACGCCTGGCCGAGTCGTTGAGTACGGAGGATCGCCGAGTGAGTCCGATGCAAGTGGCGGCACTGCTTGTCGAGGATGCGGCAGAGCGGCTATTGGCGAACTTGGTCGAGCACTAAAAATGGAGGGCCAAGATGGCCACAGCACAACAACTCAAAGCCTTATTGCAGAGCTATGGTGAAGCGGACGGTGAAATGTTCGTTTCGGTAGCTCTGCAAATTGCCGCGCATGAAGCACGCACCGGCAGAGGTAAGTTCGCCGCTGAGATCAAGCGATTGGTCGATGAGATCAAAGGTAAGCAGCGACAAGCCAAGGTCGGTGGTTCCGTACCGATCGCTCGTCCCACGGGCGAATTGGCGACGCTGCTTTCGGCGACCTACCCCCATACCCGATTATCGGAAATGGTATTGGGTGCGGAACAACGTGACTCACTGGAACTCGTGATCCATGAGTATCGCCAACAAGCGAAGTTGCGGGATCATGGCTTGACCGCTCGTCGTAAGTTGCTGCTCGTCGGCCCGCCCGGTGTCGGCAAAACGATGACCTCTTGGGCGCTGGCCGGCGAACTGAAGCTGCCGCATTTCACCGTGCAATTGCATTCCTTGATTACGAAGTACATGGGCGAGACGGCGGCCAAACTGTTCGCGGTGTTCGAATCGATGCGGCACACGCGCGGGGTGTATCTGTTCGATGAATTCGACGCCATCGGCTCAATGCGGGCCGGCAGTAACGACGTGGGAGAGATCCGGCGGGTGCTCAATTCGTTCCTGCAATTTCTGGAACAGGATGATTCCGAGAGCCTGATCGTGGCGGCGACGAATCTCGAAGACATGCTCGACGATGCTCTATTTCGTCGCTTCGACGATGTGATTCGCTATCGCCTGCCGAGTGAAGAAGAGTTGCGTGATCTCATTGCGAATCGGCTAGCGGCGTTCAAGCTGGGAGACTGCGAACGAAAGCAGATCGCTGTCTTGGCTGTCGGCTTGAGTCATGCTGAGATTTGCCGAGCGTGCGATGAAGCCGCGAAGTTAGCCGTGTTGAACGACCGTCGCACGATCGAGTTTCCCGACCTACAGCGAGCGATACAACTCCGTCAAGATCGCAAGCGCACACCGAAATAGAATGCGGAACGATGGCAGACTTTCGACATTTTACCTTGAGCGAGTCTCGCACGGCGGAGGAGTACACCAGCACGTCTTCGGGCGGACGTGCCCACCACAGTCCGCCTCGTCCCGAGCGGAAGACGCATGGCGACAAGCTGCTGGCGGACCTCTCGCGCGCCGAGAAGGTTGCGCATTCTCGCCAGCAGACTGAACCGATTCGCGAGGGCCTCCAATTCATCCCGATGCGTTTCGCCGAAGGTTCTGAGTTCGATTTGGAACTGAAGCGATTGGAAAGCGAGCGGCAGGGCATCCGTATCGTTAGTGCTCGTGAGAAAGGTGGAAAGACGGAGTATGTCGTCGCGGTACCAGACGATCAGGTGAGCAAACTCGCCGAGAAGTTTCGAGCGTATCGCGACGAGGATACGAAAAAGGGAAAGCCGAAGAATGAACCGCTGGCTTCCGGCATTTCTGCGATCGATGCGGCGGAACTCTCCGACTATTGGACGGAAGCCGATGAGACCCTGCCTCCCGTCCAGGAGTGCTTGTGGTGGGAAATTTGGCTAGAGAGTCGTGCCGGCGATGACGTGGAAGACTGGTTTCGTCGGACGGCACAACAGCAGAAAATCACGCTGAGCCCAGAGCGAGTCCGATTCCCGGAGCGACTGGTAGTGCTGGCTTATGCCGCACTCGCTCAATGGCAAGCGTTTCCCGGCTTGCTTCAACGTCTTGCCGAGTTCCGTCGAGCCAACATCGTGGCGGGCGAGTATGCACGGTTGAATCCTGCCGGGCAGGCGGAGTACATCGAGCAATTGTTAGCTCGGACTCGCTTCGCACCTGACGAAGCTGTCCGCGTCTGCATTCTGGACACAGGTGTCGATCGCGGCCATCCACTGCTGGAGCACGCACTCTCCACCGGTGTCCTTCAGAGTTGGCGGAGCGAGTGGGGGAGCGATGACCATCGGGGGCACGGCACGCAATTGGCTGGAGTCTGTCTTTTTGGACCACTCGGCGAGCCTTTGTACGGCAACCATCCGGTGGAATTGCGACATCGTCTGGAGTCGGTCAAGATCCTTCCACGCGACGGTCGGAATGAACCGCCGGACTATGGTCCGATTACCGTCGGGGCGATGGCACTGGCGGAGTCCGCCGCACCGAAACAACAACGGGTGTTCTGCCTGGCTGTGACCGCCGAAGGGGATGATCATTGGCGACCGACGTTATGGTCGGCCGCGCTCGATCAGGCGTGTGCGGGTGCCCTGGACGGATACCGAAGACTGGTGCTGGTCTCGGCGGGTAATCTCCGAGAGGACGTCGGCAAGAATTACCCGACGGAGAATCACGTTTCCAGCGTTGAAGATCCAGCTCAATCCTGGAACGCTCTAACGATAGGGGCCTATACCAATCTGGCTTGGATCGCTGAACAAGGCTTGGAAGGATATACGCCAATTGCCAAGCCGGGAACGCTCTCTCCAGCCAGTCGAACGTCACTGTGCTGGGGTGACGAGCCTTGGCCCTACAAGCCGGACGTGGTGTTTGAAGGCGGTAACTACGCGGCTGACAAGAGTGGCTTCGTCACGAGCGCCGAAGACCTGGAGATTTTAACTACGCAGTCGGCGAACGATACGCAAGCACTGCTGGGGACGATTCGAGACACCAGCGCCGCTACTGCGCAGGCGGCGCGGTTGGCAGCCATGCTCCAAGCCGAGTATCCGAATTACTGGCCGGAAACCATTCGGGGCCTCATCGTACATTCGGCTGAATGGACTCCCCAAATGCTGGCGGAGTTTCCCTATCGTGAACGCCGCAACCGCTTGCGAGTTTACGGACTGGGCGTGCCCAATCATGTGAGAGCACAGCGTTCGGCGAAGGGCTTTGCGACGATGGTGATTCAAGACCGCTTGCAGCCCTTTCGTATCGAAGGAGCGGACAACTCGACTCACGAGATGCACGTGCATGATCTGCCATTGCCCAAGGAAGTGCTGGAAGAGCTAGGCAGTATGCCCGTTCGCATGCGCGTGACGCTGTCGTATTTCATCGAGCCGAATCCGCCGCGCCGTGGATACGTTTCCAAGTACCAATATGCCTCACACGGTTTGCGATTCGCCGTGCGTCGGCCGCAAGAGACGCGCGAACGAATGTTGGCCAGGTTGTCACGCGATTTCTGGGGTGTCCAAGAGGACGGCAAGCGAAAACGCCCGACGGACTCCGCTGCCGATGAACGGGGATGGGAACTGGGGCCGGAGAAGGTTTCGGTTCGCGGTTCGATCCATTCCGATGCCTGGACAGGAACCGCCGCTCAACTGGCATCATCCAATCTGATCGCCGTCTACCCGGTCACCGGCTGGTGGCGGTACCGCCGTGACCCCGAAGTAGTGCAGAAGTCAGCGGCGTACTCATTAATTGTCAGCATTTCCACCGATGACACGAAGGTGGACCTCTACGCTGCCATCGAAAGCGAAATCGCAACGCGAGTAGTGGCCCGCATCGCGACCGAAATACCGAGTTCGTAAGGACGGCTCACCCGGCGCGACAGGTCGCGGGTGTCAGAAACTCAAAAGGTAGAATCAGGAAATCAAGCCCATGCTTTCAGAGGAGGTTTCGTTACACTGGTCATAGTTGCCGAACTGAAGGTTCTCCTAATGATCCGCATGTGAGTTTTACATGGGTAAAAAGCGTTCAATAACAGGACAAGCTGTATCTGCCGCGTGGCTTCCAGTGCAGAATGACGATTTTTGGCGGCGGCTCCAAGTATTTCCCGAGCCTATTACCCGGCCACCTACAAAGGGTGAGTACGAGAAGAAAGCGCTCGCCCAGTTAGAAAAACTGGGACGTGCCAATTTACTTTATCTCTCGGAACTTGCCGGCGTTGAATTCCAAATCGACACTGATTCGCCGCAGCGGCTCGCCCAGCGCTTGTTCGACTCGGACGCCCGTAAAGAATTGATTTACTTAGCAACGTTCCTTCGCCCTCGTGTGACAGCGCTCGTCGAATTCTTTGACGACAATTCTGCAAAGTTGAGAGGCGGAGCAATGCAGACCGATATCGAACACCTTTCCAGGGGTGTCACTGAGACGCCTAAACCATTAACCAAACTGATCACAATTTTTCGAGCAAATCCTGCATCGCTTGAGTCGATTCACTACCGCTACGCATGGCGGCGGCTACCGACTTTGTTTGAATTTGAGACATCGTCGGCGCTACAACCGGACTCAGCCAAAACTTTGCAGACAGCGATTAACACCCTAGTTATCTCGCTTAATAAACTAAGACGGGAGAAAACTACGAGTTTTTCGGGAGTAGCGAATTGCAAGTAGGTGTATCGATCTTCGTGTTGCATCGGCACTATCCGCCAGCTGTCCGCTCGGATTACTCGTCTGGATTCCGACTTCAATTTGATTATTCTCCGATAGTCTTCGCCCTTGATATCCATCGCAAAAGCTTGCTTGTCAAAGTTGCGAACCGCTCCATTAGCAACCTACTTTCGGATTGGACCGGAGAGTCGTTGGGGCGTGAATTTCACCGAGCGGGTGGCGCGATTTTTTGCGACTACCAACCGCAGTCCGTGGAAGAAGCATTCTTGGGAGGTTACGACGAATCACACGGAATCGATCTTACGGCCATCGAATTTCGACATAGTTTTGCTCCCAATCACAGCCGCCTCGCTCTCAGTGCGATTGCATACAGCAGAGGAATTCGCGAGGATCTCGCCTGGTTGAAGAACCAGGGGATCCTACGATTGCGCTCACTGACGGATATCGCGTCCCTCAAAATCCCGTAGGGTCAAAAAACAAAAACGACCGTTTCGCTCTTTGAAAACTTGGTTGCAATGAGGTGTCACTGACGATCTTTCGGTCGAGTTAACGCTTGGTATTTTCCAGGAGCTTGTCGAATCTGGAGATTCCATTCATTCAATGAGTTGCTGGCGCATTATGACCCCGGAGAGCTTCAGTGCAATTACTCAACGTCTTCGGTCGCTAGGCTGCAGTTCGATGGTAGTACCGCAGCATTCCGCCAAGTCGTTCGCGACATTCGACGTTAACTGCTCTGCTGCCGACTTCCCTTCTTGGTTCGATAATTTGGTTTTCCAGTCCCTGATGATTTCGTTCGTTGTGGTAATGAACGAGAAACTCCTGCACGGCCTTTCGTAGCGAGAATTCTCCAAAAAAGATCATCCTGTGGAGACACTCTTCTTTGATGGATCGATGAAAACGCTCCAGATGTGCGTTTAGGTTCGGGCTCTTGGCAGGGAGTCTCACTGGCGTCACGCTAAACTCTTCCAGTAACTGACGGAAGGCGGCGCTGAAGTTCGTGTCTCGATCCATCAAAACATGTGACTTGCCTTTCAAGAATCCATCTTCAGCGTCGGTCAGATTCCTGGCGATTTGCTTCATGAAGTCGTCTCCCAAGGTAGGCGTGCAAGCAGCAAAGTGAACGCGCCGGGATCGCAATTCCATCACGAAGAGCAGATAAAAGGTGATCAACCCTCCCTTGGTCCAGACTTCTACGGTGGTGAAATCAATCGCGGCCAGTGTGTCCCAGTGAGCTTTGATAAAAGTTGACCAACTGGTGGTTCGTTTGCGGTCAGGTGCCGGTTCGATGCCGTGGGTTTTAAGAATGTTCCCTACTGTTTGATCGGATACCTGATGACCAAGGTTGGCCAAGGCACCTTGAATCCGGTCATATCCCCACGACGAATTCTCGTTGGCAAAACGAAGAACGAGATCGACGACTGTTTGTTCGACGCATGGTCGACCAATCGCCTGTCGTAGTTCACTATAGTCCCATTTCTTAGCGACCAGCTGGCGATGCCAACGCAGAATAGTGTTGGGGGTGAACAGTGATCCAACTTCTTCCAGACGCTTGCGACCTAGGACTTTGCCTTTCACTGCCAAACGACGGCGCTGATCATCGTTGAGCAGGATTCGCTTCTTGCCCAGTTTCTCCTTCAGCACCTGATTCTCTGTCCTGAGATAGTCCATCGCCTCCTGCTGTTGGTGGCGGATCCAGCCTGCCAGAATCATCACAAACAAGTGCCACGGTTGGAAGACAAATGACATGGTTGTGGTTTTTTTGGTCAGTGCCAGTTGCAATTGGGAGCAAGACACCAAGTTTGCCTGAGGGAATGGACTCGTCAATGGGCCGAAGATACCTGCTTCGCAAACTCACAACCATCATGCCCACAAGTACTTACGGTTAGGCTGAATTATTTGACCATACGGTCAAAGAATCTATAAACCACTCTGTTTCTGAACTATATGGAAGTGTGGCTGGAAAAAGTGAAACAATCGCATTCTTTTCTGTTTCGTTCGTAAAATTGTATGTAATAATGCCCGTAAAGTAAAAAAACTGATCCGATGCAAAAAAGGCCTGAATGGTGGAAAGATATTGAAGCCACATGCCTTGCGCCCAATGCATGCGCCCGCCTGCGTTTTACATAGCGACAGCGCACAATCAGACGAGCGCCGACCAGACTATCCCGATGCAATGCCCCGTCGCTGGGCAACCTCCTGGCAATTTGTCGCCATTGGCCACCCGGCTCCAGCTGCCATCCTGGATTGCGCGCGCCAGAAACGACCTCTTCCGGTATCTGACGACGTGAATCTCGGCGTTAGCGTTTGGCTCCTGTGAAATCAAGATCAGATCACCTTGCTTGAGACGACCTTTAATGTCGTCATGGCCGAACTGCAGCACATACGGATATTTCGCCAGTCCGATTTTACCTGCTGCGGCCCCGGAGATTTCGACCCTAGCGCCGTTCCATTTGGCATTTTGGCGAGGTTCCCCTTCAATGGGAAAAGGAAGGACAGGAAGCCAGAGAGTGTCCTCGAAATTTGTCGTGATTGATGGGGACGCTGGGACTTCCATCGTATTGCTGGTTCCTAAGAGCCACATGTAATTGAAGTTGAATTCTTCGGCAAGCCGTCGCGCAACCAGTTCGGTCACCGGCCGTTCGCCGCGCTTAATATCGGAAAAATATTGAGGTGGAATTCCGGCTTGAGTCGCGATTTGAACTTGGGTCAATCCTTGCTCCAGCAACGGCCTAAAAAAGTCCTGAAATCGCTGTGTGGCGATCGCCTCGACCGACAAATCTTCAATTTCCTTAGCCATAAACTTATCTCCTAACAAGCAATTCACCGATCTCCTAACAAGCAATTCACCGAAAACCTTGACAGCCCCGGTTGTAAAACGTAATATACCATATAAGTGATCAAATGAATCGACTGCTCTTTATCGGGAAATTGACAGTCGACGAAGCCTATGCACAGGGCAACTGAAGGATACAGGCGGTCCCTGCTCAAGTGAAGTATGGGTTCCGCGGCAGTTAGGCGAAAGGAATCGAAATATCATGTCAGGACAGATATTGCAGCGAATCGCGGAGCTCTCATGTGGTACTGTGGCTCCGGGCATGTGGGGCTTCCTGAAACCCGTTAATAGCTTACGCAAGCTGTCTTTGTCCGAAGGCAGCTTGGATCAGTTGACCGAGGAATTTCCGCTGGAAAAACTCGAAGCGGCGCGGGTGCTGATTCGCGGGAGCGACAATCGGCTTGAATTGAATCCGATTTTAACCGGAGAGTATCCGCTGGGACTGTTTTTACGCCGAGCCAAAGATGAATTGCCATTCGATATCGTAAATATGAGCGGCTCGTTAACAACCGACGATCCTCCTGCGTTCGGTTGTAGTCGTGACTACCTAACGAAGTCATTCAGCGGCGAGATGAAATCCGTCCTCGTGACGTTCACTGACGAAGATCTTGCCGTGTTGCGGATGCTGGGCTTGCCATGCACGCCAGCTGCTGGCTTGGCAGCGATGAACGGAAAGCAACTGCGCGGCCTTTTCGGAGGCACTTCAAATTTCACAAGTGCTGCATCAAAGGAAGGGCAGACGGTTGCAGTTGTGCCCAGTAGCCACCGATTGGTGCTGACTGCTTGCAGTGTGTCGGAGCTGAGCGATAGGTTCCCCAACGAATTGAATGCGGTTGTTGGGCATTTCCTCAAAGCGGTATCCGTTAAAGCAACACCATCATTCGGCGGCTTGGAGTCGCCGCAGGGCGCGGTGTTGACGGCGACGTTCCAGGGCCTCTAAAGATTCTTGTTGGCGGGGTTGCAAGATGTGCTGGGGATGAGTTGCGGCCCAGCGAT